>MVRK01000023.1 GCA_002067365.1 Methanosaeta sp. PtaU1.Bin060
ATGCTTCTGAAACACCGGAGGGAAAATATGTCAGCGGGACCCGCAGCGGTGATGCCAATGAGGGTTATGCCAACGAGGGCTATGCCAACGAGGGCTATGCCAACGAGGGTTATGCCAATAGTGGCTATGCCAATGAGGGTTATGCCAACGGGGGATATGCCAATGAGGATTATGCCAACGGGGGATATGCCAATGAGGGTTATGCCAACGGGGGATATGCCAATGGAGGCTATGCCAACGGGGGATATGCCAATGAAAACAATGGCAAGGAAACAGCCGAAGAGCCTCGCATAGAGACGTCCGCCGTACCAGGGGGAGAGAGCATTGTGATCTTCGACAACTGGAACATCGATGGTGTGAGCAACAATCCCTCCTGTAATCCCAGCTTCACCATCACAAGCTCTCAGAAGATCACATATATCGACAGCTATCACTGGAACTACGGATACGGCACAGCCGAGCCGGGAATGATATCTCTTGTCAAAGAAGACGGCACTGAACTCGGACCCTGGCAGGCGGAGGGCCAGCCCGGCATGAACGGCGTTCCCAATGCTTACTGGATAGTTCATCCCTATATGGTGATCCCTGCAGGAACCTATGTGATCCTGAACTCCGATCAGGAGACCTGGTCGCAGAACTCTGCCTCTGGAGGCTGCGGATTTAGCAAGGTCCAGGGCTACCCGGATCAATCTCAGCCATCGAGGTGGTAAAAAGAAGTATTGATTTCAAAATGAGATGAGATCCGGAAGAAGAAATTTAGACGAGGGGCACTGAGATTCTCGTGCTGCTCGTCTCTTTTGTCTCAAGCCATTATTGCCATTCTTCAGAGATATTTTGCATCCCGCATGAGAGCAGCATGAAAGTTTTCCGTGAGGATCATCACAGCATGCAGGGCGCTCTCATTGATTATCAGATGCGGCTTAACTCCTTTTTCCTGAAACTCCATATGCCATCCACATGCACCCTCTCCGGCATTCCCCCGAAACTCGCCTGCAGGATCAGCTCGCCTAATGACTCACGCATCACCTTCGCAATCCCGATGATCGATGTCGTCGGCCTGGCATTCACATCCACCACCCGCGCCTGATCCCCCAGAACGAAGTCGATGCCCGCATACCCCCGCAGGCCCAGCGCCGCAGCAGCCTTCCTCACCGCCTCCCAGATCTCGTCAGCGCGGGGTGTAGGGTAGGGCACCTCGCTCCCCTCGTAGCCCATGCCGTCCCCCTCGAACTCGATGAGCTGCCGGTTGATGGTCAGAGGCAAAAAACTATCCTGACCAACGATGAAGCTTGCACTCAGGTGCAGGCCCTCGTAGTATCGAGTGACGATCTCGTTTTGGCCCGCCCTGGCAGTGGATGTGATGCGCACCCCCTCCGAGCCGCAGCCGCTGCGGGGCTTGATCACATAGCGATGGCAGCCCTTCTCGCAGGGCTCGGGCCCCGGCACGATCTCTGCTACTGGAACGCCTGCGTCCTTCAGCCGCTCTGTGGAGAGCAGCTTGTCGGCACAGAGCCTCGCCGCCTCGGGGCTGCAGCCCAGGTTCACTGTGCTCTCTTCGAGGACCTTCAAGAGATGGGGCTGCAGTTCGTCGGGCGCCATGAGAAGTCCCGCATCAGCCCGGGCCGAGGCCGGTAACTTCTCGAAATCCTCATGGCCTCTCAAAAAAACCGGCTGGCCAGCGGCGATCGTCGGGCCTGAGGTGGGGTAGATCACGCTGTGCCCTGCTCTCTCGAAGCTCTCGGCGAGCGCGTAGAGCATCGCCCTGCCCTCCAGCTCGCAGGTGCCGCCCAGTCCGAGGGCGGAGGCGTACTCAGCCACCAGGATCTTCATATCTTTCTCAGTACTGCCTGGCCATGTACGTGCGTCCCGTGCTCACCCTGCCGCACACGGCACAAGCGGCCTCAGGGAAGCTCTGGCCCTGCGGCTCGCCCAGAATGTTCGCAGCCACCCGATCCTCCAGCTCGTGCCCGCACTCCTCGTTGCCGCACCAGGGAACCAGGGCAACTCCGCCCTCTGTCTGCTCTATCGCCTCATCGATGCTCGTGACTTCCTTGATCTTGCCGTCCCGGAACTGCTTTGCCCTCTCGTAGAGGACGGCCTGCAGCTCATTGGCCTCGCACGCGATTGCGGTCAGAAGATCTTTCAATGGCACTGCTTTCTTGACGCCGTCGCGGCGTGCCAGGGTCACGACACCCTTCTCGATGTCCCGCGGCCCGACCTCCAGGCGGATAGGCACGCCCTTCATCTCCCACTTGTAGAACTTGGCCCCCGGCCGCTCGTCGCTCGTGTCGAGCCTCGCGCGCACGCAGGCCGCCTCCAGCTTCTCCAGCAGATTCCTTGAGACCTCCAGAACCTTCTCCTTGTCCCCTAGGAGAATGGGCACTATCACCACCTGCGTCGGAGCTACCTCCCAGGGCAGCACCAGGCCCCTCTCGTCGCCGTGCACAGAGACCAGGGCGGCGATGCAGCGCTCAGAGATGCCGTAGCAGGTCTGGCTGATAAGCTTCTGCTCGCCATTCTCAGCCTCGTAGGTTATCTCGTATGTCCTGGCAAAGGTCGAGCCTAGATGGTGAGCAGTGCCCGCCTGCAGAGTCCTGCCGTCGGGCATTACCACATCCAGTGCAATGGTGTAGTCGGCTCCGGGGAACTTGTCCCAGGCCGGACGCCGGCTCACCAGGAAGGGGACTGCCAGGCGGCGGTAGAACTCTGAGTACCTCTCGATGGCCGTCTCGACCTGGGCAGCGGCATCCTCCCATGTGGCATGGGCTGTGTGAGCCTCCTTGAAGGATGTGATCTCCCGCACGCGGATGAGCGGCCGAGTGTGCTTTGTCTCATACCTGAAGGTGTTGACGATCTGGTAAATGCGCAGGGGCAGGTCGGCGTGCGACCTGATCCAGAGCTTGAACATGGGATAGATGGCGGTCTCGCTTGTGGGCCGCAGCGCAAGCTTGACATCCAGGGGGGATGTTCCGCCGCTGGTCACCCAGTAGACCTCATCCTCGAAGCCCTTGATGTGCTGGGCCTCCTTCATGAACTCGTTCTCAGGGATCAGGAGGGGGAACTGGGTCTCCTGGTGGTCAGGGTCCAGAAGCTCTCGGATTATGCCGTAGACATTCTTTCTGATGGCGAAGCCGAAGGGAAACCAGACGCACATCCCCTTGACGGGGTAGCGGTTGTCGACGACCTCCGCAGTCATGAGCAGCTCATGATACCACTCGCTGAAGTCTTCCTTTTTGGGAAGCTTGCTGCTCTGAATCCTGGTGTCCGTCTTTGAATGCGTCTTTGAGTCTGCCTTTGAATCCGCCCTGGACTTCTTATTGGGATCAGTCTTGAACTCTAGATTGGAATCAGTCATGCAACCACCGATAGGATGATGGGTGTGATAAAAGTTTCAATGGCAGCCGCTAGGAAGAGCAGAGGCGCGAAGAATCGCAGGAGCAAGTGCAACGCCATCCTTGTCTCGCCAGCCAGGTCCTCCTTCTTTCCAAGAATCGTCAGGATGAGGAGGTGACCGAGTCGAAAGCCCACTGCAATCCCTATCAGAACAGTGGGAAGCTCTATGATGCCGTGGGGCAGAGTTCCTGCCAGCAGATAGAGGATTCCTGCCTTCTGGATGGCGTCATAGGAGACTATGCCGAGCATGATGCCGTTGCTGCTGGCGACTAGCAGTGGCACAAGCCCAAGGCCGAGGCCCAGCAATACCGCCAGAGCGCATGCCAGGAGATTCTTGAGAAATATTATCACCATTATGAGGATCGGAGGCTGGTCGAGGATCCATTTCAGCATCTGCAGCTCCTTCATCCAGACCTCTGCAACCTCTGGATCGTGGGCAGCGGCGATGTAGCCCATGACTGCGGCGAGGAAGAAGATCCAGACTGACATGAGGATATAGATGCGAATGCGCTTCAGATACGCCAGATCATCATGAAGAGACAAGGGCCTTTCTCCTGTCACCCATCACTCGGGCATTTATTTAAGGCTGGCGCGGTTTTCAGGGCGATCGGCCCTCGATGACATCGGCCCAGTCGAAGGCGTGCTCTCTCTTCACAAGGGGCATGAGGATCTCTTTTGCAGGAGGATAAAGGCAGAAGAAAGTGAAAAGGTTTATCTCTCAATCCCGCATCGCAATATTGTCCGGAGTGGAGGTTCAAATATGATCTCGAACAAAAGTCTCTTGCTATGTGTATCTCTATTGGCCTTGCTCCTCCCCTGCACTGCAGGAGGCAGTGAGGCTGGAGGATACGGTGTAGAGGATGCCCTGAAAGACCTGGGCGCCACGGAATTTTCTGCGGCCCTGGAGCAGGCGGGCATGAACCAGACCCTCGACAACCAGGGCGTTCTGATCATCGGTAAAGGATCCTTTGTGGTCTTTGCGCCAGATGATGATGCCTTTGCCAACGCCACAGGGATCGATATCAATGGTCTCTCGGAAAACCAGACGGAGCTCAAGGGATTTCTGGGCTACCACATTATATGGAACGACGGCCTTTTCGACGATATCTCTCAGCTCTCGTCCCTGCAGACCCTCCAGGGTGAAAACCTGACCCTTGAGAGCAGCGCGCCTGACAACAGCAGCGGCTCGAACGAGAGCAGCACTGAAAACGTCAGCCTCCTGAGGGTGAACGGGGCCAATCTCCTCTCATCCAAGAGCTATGACAATGGCGTGGTGTACCTGATCGATGAGGTCCTCGTTCCGGAGAAGCTGGAGGCCATGGGTGTGGTCGAGGCGTCGAGCGGGCTTGGGGCAAAGAAGTTCGCAGAGGCGGTGCGATCAGCGGACCTCGCCGAGAGGTTGAACGGCCAGGGTCCGGCGGGGATCGCATCCCTATCGGAGGGACCCTTCACAGTCCTCGCCCCCAGCGATGAGGCATTCTCGGGGGTTCCCAAGGAGACCATGGATTCCATCACCAAGAAGGAAGGCGGTTTAAGATCGCTCCTCAGCTACCACGTGATCGACGCAAAGGCGCTGTTCAACAGAACTGATCTGGGCTCAGTCAAGACTCTCGAGGGCGGATCGCTGGCAATCGATAACACCACAGGCATGGTCAGCAGCGCCAAGATCCTGAAGTCTGCGAGATACGAAAACGGAATCGTGTACCTCATAGATCAGGTGCTGGTGCCTATCGGGCTCAGCTAGGTTCATTCTGGCTTCAGCCTCTTTTTTCTTTCATAGTCCTCGATCAAACATCGCCTTGCCCAATCGAGCTCTTAGGAAGGCGCTATTCCTGCATTGGCTATTGCAGAGCGCCGTGCATGAGGATGATTGGGGCATGAAGACCTTCTTAGTCTAGAAAATCTGATACATCCCGATGCCATCAATCCAGATGGACGCGTCGGAGAATTGCGATAAAATATTTGCGGGAATTTAATCCCGCATTCATGAGTCTTAAGCCACGTCTCGCAGCTACTTGACGGGGCATATGGGCAATACGACTTTTTTATAGACCTCGTTCAGCACCTGGGCAGCAGCGGCATAAATCGCTGTAAATCCGCAGAAGATCCCTTCATAGCCTGTAATTGTGGCGATTGATGCACTCCCTGTGTAGTCCCTAAGGGCGAGAAGCCAGAAGAGTATAGTCAAAGTGCCGAACACCACCTGAAGGGCGCGATTTACTCGGAGTGTGCCTATGAACATGTAGAACGTGAAGAGTCCCCACATGAAGAAATAGGCTATCAGAGAATTATTCGAAGGTGCATCCCACCATCCATACTTTGGCATCAATAAGAGGAATACCAGCGAAAGCCAGAACAAGCCATAAGAGGTGAATGCCGTTGTCCCGAAGGTATTCCCCTTCTTCCATTCCATGATGCCAGCGATAACCTGAGCAAGGCCGCCGTAGAAGATGCCCATGGCCAAGATCATAGTGTCCACGGGGAACCAGCCGGCGTTTGCCATGTTCAAGAGGACAGTCGTCATACCGAAACCCATCAAGCCAAGGGGTGCTGGGTTAGATGATTTATCGGTAACCTCGACTGGCCCCAAGTGCATTATATCTCTCGACCTAATTTCCTCCGCCATCCGTTGACCCTCCTAAATAGATAATATACCTTAAAGGAAAACCATCCATCATTTACAATTACTAACAATTATCCATCCCAATTCTACACTATTAATAATTCATGGATCACCTCTTAACAATAAGTTACTCATTATCACTTATAAACATTCTGGGTCGCGTGTACCTTATCTTTGGATTGAGCCTCCGAAGTTCGGCGGGGATTCGGTCATGGGTACCTGAAATCCTCACTAAAATCAATGCAGGCTCTCTTCCAGCATAAAAGACCAATGCATCAGACGATGGCGCTTTTTCGGCAGGGGACATATGCGGCCTGCCATCACATTTTTGCAAAATCCTTCGGCTTTTTTTATAGCCGTAATATGTCTAATTGTTGCCTAATTAATCCACCTCATAATTACACAATTGATACTGGCAATATTATTAATCCAATTGATTATGATAATGTATCGCGAAGCACCTTTATCGCGTGGCAATCCGATCGAGGTATAGAATTGCGAAAGCTGCATCAATATCGTGGGCCATCGAACTTCATCCCTGCCTCAGCTTCTTTTGCTCCTTCTTGCGCTCCGTCCTGTACTCCTGGAGGATGCTCTCCAGTCGTTCAGCCTGGCGCTCAGCCTTTCTCGCCTTCATCTGCTCTGTCCACCTTGATCTGGCAGCCTCGAGATCTCCGGGCCTGACGAAGGGAACGCCCTCGATCCACCGGACTGGAACATCCCTGCCGGTGAAGACGGGTATCCCGTTATCCTGGAAGTGCTCCCTGACCTCCGCTGCCATTTCGCTGTCCGTGATCACAGCCTCGATCCCCTTCTCGATGAGCAGGTCTGCGGTATTCCTTCCACCGCCGCTGGCGTCCTGCAGAAGAAGGATGTCCCCCTCGCCCAGGCGCTCCATGGCAGATAGAGATGCCTCGCGGGAAAAGGCATCGAGGATGCTGAGCTTTCTCAAGCCCTCGCGCTCCTCGATCCTCTTGACCTTTTTCTGGCGCGATATGTCACGCTTCAGTCTCTTGGCGTACTTCCTCTCGGAGCGCAGGAGCGCCCTCAGCCGCCTGATCTCCTTGTCACGGATCTTGATCTCCTGGTCGCGTTTGATCTCCCTCGCAGCCTTCTCCTTCAGCCGATCAAGCCTGGCGTTCGCCATCCTCACCAGGGCATCCTTCTGTGACAGCTCGGCCCTGATCTCGTCCACATATGCCCGAAGGGTCCTGACCTGCTCTGCAAGCTGCTGGTTGCGGCTCTTCAATGAGGAGGTCTCTGCCGTCTCGCCTGCAGCAGCCGCCTCAGGCAGTCTCGCCTGCTTTTCCTCCTCTTTTGAGGCGGGCACCTCCTCGAACTCTGCCACTGCATTCTCGATGGAATAGCCCTTCACAACCAGTGCCTTGACCTCGTCCGGGTCCACCTCAGGCGGCACCTTCTTCTCAACAAGCTGGAACTTGTTCCTGTATCTCTTGAAGGCGCTAGACGCTGCCGCCAATGCATCGCGCTCGTGGTCGTTCTTGTAGCCGAACTCCCGCGCGAGGGCGATCTTCTCCTCGGCGGGCACGTCCGAGCCCGGAGAAAAGAGGACGGCATTGAAGGCCCTCTTCACCTTTTCGACTGCTCCTGGTGTCGGAAAGACGTCAGTCGCGATGATGAGCGGCCTTCCCCGCGCAGCGATCCACTCCACCACATCCGATGAGGAGAGGGCCCGTGCGCTCGTCAGGTCTATCAGATCGCCCTTAAGGCTCAGGGCAGCAATGCCGGTCGTCGTCCCAGGGTCGAGGCCTACAATGATGTAGCCCCTCCTCTGGAGGATGGGCTTGAACTGCAGCTGCGGCCTCTCGATCCTCTGCACCTTGATCTGGGCATCGCTGTAGTATCCGGGGTTTATGTGCACCCTCTCGCGCGGTGCCTCCACAA
Organism: Methanosaeta sp. PtaU1.Bin060; assembly: GCA_002067365.1. Classification (GTDB taxonomy): domain Archaea; phylum Halobacteriota; class Methanosarcinia; order Methanotrichales; family Methanotrichaceae; genus Methanothrix. The sequence continues at coordinate 7,922 of MVRK01000023.1, forward strand.
CGAACTCCGCGCGGGTGTAGCCGCCGAGCCCCTCGACAGTGCGACAGGTGAAATCGAGGCCTGCGTCGCATAGCTGCTTCTCCACCTCGCGAGCCAGGCCCTTCACAGCGCCGTGGATCTTGCGATGGTAGCGGTTCTGGCTCCATCCTCCCCGCCCGGGCGAGCGGCGGCGGCTAACCTTTATCCATGTCCTGTCCTCGAAGGCCGAGAGGGCAGCGCCGACGCCCTTCGCAGCCAGCCTGGCGCAGGCCTCGGCCTCCTGCAGAGGGTTTGTCCTGTCGAATGTTATGCCGTGCCATCTGGCCACCCTGATCAGGGACTCTGGCCTCTCGCCGCCTGTCACCTGCACCAGCCTTGTGGAGGGCGGCAGGCGATGCAATAGGGCGATGAGGTCCTTTCGGCCAGCGGCAAGCTCATGGACATTGTCCATGGCAACGATCTCCGGCTGGCGCTCCCTGATGAGCCTGATCAGCTTGTGTCTGCTGATCATGTGGTGGCTCGAAGTTGCGTCGCCGTTCAGGATAAAGAGCGAGTAGCTGGGTGCCTGGCGGCTGCTGGGCGAGCCGCTGGCGATATCGACGCCAAAGACTGTCAACTCATGACCCCTCCAGAGGAGCCTTCACCGCGGCGAGGGCCTCATCCAGGGACTTCTGGAGCTTGTATTTGCGCGAAAAGAAGCGCAGCACATTGGAAACGTCTCGCCCGAGAAGCTCATCTGCATGAGGGTGGGTGGTGGCCACGGCCTGGGGCCAGTCGATGATCTTTGGTCCCACTGCGGTTACTATTATGTTGAACTCGCTCAGGTCGGCATGAATTACGCCCAGGCACCAGGCTTTTCGCACCTGCTCCAGGATATTATCTAGGGCATTTTCCGGGTCCGAGAGGGTTATCCTGTTGAGCTGGCAGCCCTCTAGAAACTCCATCGCCAGGGCGTGCCTGGAGAGGGCGACGGGCCTTGGAACGGCGACTGCGGGATAAAGCGTCTGCATGACCTGAAACTCATGGCGGGCGGCCAGGGCTGCTGCATAGAGCCAGGGCACGCGGGGCAGGTCTGTCAGATGCTCTCGAACGCGGCGGACATGCTTGAAGCTGGTCCTGCCCTGGCGGTGGAACTTGATGGCCAGGGGGATCTCGCCCAGGGCCTCATAGACAACAGACTCCTTGCCGACGCCGATTCGCTCCCCGATGCTTTTGACTGAGTCGCGCTTCACAAAATCCGAGAGGGCCAGGAGATCATAGGCATCGAACTCTATCTGGTATCCCTCATAGGCCAGGGCCTCCCGCCTGATCAGCTTCTTCTTGAAAAGAAGGCCAAGCCTGTACTCGGCCTTTTTGCCCGTGAGGCCTGAGAGGCGCGCAATCTCGGGAAGAGGTACCCACTCGTGGTCCCTCATCCCAAGCTCGATGGCAGAGAGGAGAGAGAAGTCCTCACGCTCTAGCCCAAGAAATGCTTCTGCGAGATTTTCCACAAAGTCAGATAGCACTCTTTTTGGCTAAAGCTTTACCTCTCTATGCCACTCGTCTCCTTCTCTTTTGCCTCTTTCAGTTCTTCTTCTTCTTCTTCCTCTAACTCTGGAAGCTCTTCCAGCGGCCTTCGAGGTTCGGGTCCTTGAGTGTCTCCATCACGTAGTCGGCGAACTGGGTGCCAGTGGCACCGCTTGCGCGGCCGGTGATGACGAATCTCTTCTCGAACTGGCCGCAGATGTCTAGGGCCATCTCGAAGCGCTTGGCCTGCTCGACTAAGCCGATGTGGCGCAGGAGCATCACGGCTGCGCGCATCATGCTGGCGGGATCGGCATAAGATGCCCTGCCCTCCTGTACCATCCTCGGGGCTGAGCCGTGGATCGCCTCGAACATGGCGTACCTCTTGCCGATGTTGGCAGATCCTGCTGTGCCGACGCCGCCCTGAAACTCTGCTGCCTCATCCGTCAGGATGTCGCCGTAGAGGTTGGGAAGCACTATGACCTTGAAGTCCTTCCTGCGCTTCTCGTCCACTAGCTTGGCGGCCATGATATCCACGAACCAATCGTCGAACTGGATCTCTGGGTACTCCTTTGCCACGCGCCTGGCTGTCTCAAGGAACTTGCCGTCGGTGGTCTTGATGACATTCGCCTTTGTCACAGCCGAGACCCGTTTGATGCCGTTCTTCCTGGCGTACTCGAAGGCGAGGCGCACTATCCTCTCAGCGCCCTGGCTGGTGATGACCTTGAAGTCCACAGCCAGGTCGTCTGTGACGTTGAAGCCCTTGCTGCCTAGAACATACTCTCCCTCGGTATTCTCCCTGTAGAAGATCCAGTCGATTCCCTGCTCGGGAACCTTCACAGGCCGCACATTCGCGAAGAGGTCAAGCTCGCGGCGCATTGAGACATTGGCGCTCTCGAGGTTCGGCCAGGGGTCGCCCTTCTTCGGAGTTGTCAGGGGGCCTTTGAGGATCACGTGGCACTCCTTCAGGGCGGCCAGGGCATCCTCTGGCAGGGCCTTGTTGGCAGCCGCCCTCTCCTCGATGGTCAGGCCGGGTATGTCCCTGAGCTGGATTTTTCCTGCAGCGATCTCTTCTTGAAGGAGGTACTTCAGGACCCTGACAGCCTCGCGGGTGATGTAGGGGCCGATGCCGTCACCGCCTACTACTCCTACTACTATTGGTTTCAGCTGGCTGTAGTCAGCCCAGCCCTCGCCCGACTTCATCTGCTCCACGCGCTTCAGCTGCTGCTCCAGCAGCTCTCTGAAGTGCTCCAATGCCCTATCGATGCCCTCAGTCTGGTTCATGACGCACACCTATTCCGCAGAGCTAGAGCGCCTGCTGGCAGATCAATCTTTTGCAGAAATGAATCGAGATGCGCTCATGGGAAATGCGGATTAGAAAAGGAGATCGGAATACGGACCAATCTCTACGGCTAGATCAGGCCTTTGGACTTCAGGATCGCCTTCATCTCGGAGAGTTCGATCTCGATTTTTTCAAATCTCTGATCCATATAATCCCTGAGGTCCCTCCTGGCATCCCTCACTTCATTGAGGGTATCCCTCTGGGTTTCGATCATCGTGTCCATCTTTCCGCCAAGATCGCGATTCCCTTCGCTTATGGCGTTGCCTAGATCATGGTTCATTTCATTTATGGCATCGCAAAGATTGCGGTTGCCTTCGCTTATGGCACTGCGAAGATCACGGTTCCCTTCTTTTATGGTGCCGCCAAGATCGTGGTTCCCTTCACTTATGGCGCTGTGAAGATCGCGGTTCCCTTCACTTATGGTTATAATAATCTCTTTTAAAAGTTCTATTCCTTGATCTAGTCGTGAGTCTGTCTCGCCCGCATCCACCGCCTTGTAGAAGCGGCTCAGTTCTCCTGTGGCATCAGAATATGTTCTTTCTATGGATGAAACCTGAATGAGGGTATTCTTGATATTGATGGCTTCCTCGAACCATCGCAGCCGCTCTTCTTCCCCTTCGGCTATGATTCTAACCTTTCCATCAGCCAGGTTTTCAACGAATCCCTTTAGACCAAGGGCGTTGGCTGTCTGGGCTACTCTTGCCCTGTAGCCGACTTTCTGGACATTGCCGGAGACCAGCGCCGTTAGTCGTTTCATTTCTATAGATTTTGGACCTCTTCTTATTTGTCTTTTCTGTCCTTATTCTTGGGAGATCAGCAGGCTTTAAGCATGGCAACGGCCTTCTCACCTTCGACAGAAATTGTGAATCTCAGGTGAGACGCATCTTGCCAAAGAAAGATATATTTTCCTGAACTCATCTCTCCTGATGCCTCTTGTAATCGGTCATCGAGGCGCAAGATCTCTTGCTCCCGAGAACACCCTCGAAGGAATCAGGGTCGCAGCGCATTGCAGAGCAGACTGGGTCGAGGTGGACATCAGGCTCTCCCTAGATGGAGCCCTCGTGCTGATGCATGACGAGACAGTGGATCGAACCACCGGCGGCTCTGGCAGGGTCGAGGACCTCGATCTCGCAGGGCTGAAGGCCCTCGACCTGAACGGCCAGAGGATTCCCACCCTCCAGGAGGCAGTGGCCACTGCCAGGGAACTTGGCATCTGCCTGGTGGTCGAGATGAAGGAGGAGGGCCTGGAGGAGCTGGTGGCCGAGGCCCTTAAGGGTAGCCAGGCCCTTGTCACATCCTTCTATCACTCAAGCCTGCGCGAGATCAAGGAGCTCTCCAGCCTGAAGACCGGCGTCATCATCGCATCGCTCCCCGTGAAGCCCATCGAGCTTGCCCTCTGGGCCGGGGCCGACGCCATCTTTCCCAAAAGGGTCAATCCGAGGCTCTTCAAGGAGGCGCACCAGCATGGCCTGAAGGTATTTCCCTGGACTATCAACGAGAAGGACGAGGCCTCCTGGCTCTTGCGCCTCGGGGCCGATGGCCTGGTCACAGACGATCCTTGCCTGATTCGAGCGGCTGCCGACCAGCCTATAAAAGGCACTGGAAAAGGCAACTGCGAATACTATCCATGCCATCACTTCGAAGGACAGGACTGCACCCACTGCTTCTGTCCCCTCTACCCCTGCAAGGACTACGATCTAGGCAGATTCGTCAGAACTAAAAGGGGCAAGAGGGTCTGGACCTGCATAGACTGCAAGCTGGTACATGAGCCGATCATAGCGAAATACCTCACTGAGCACCCGCAGGCGACGACTGCCGAACTGAAGGCGCTGGAGAAATCCGGGGGATCGGGCTCAGAAGAGAATCGAATCGGAGCAAATCAAAAATGAGAATGAATAGTGGGCCCTGATTTTTGGCTCACTACGTATACCACCTTCAATCCAATTTAAGGCGATTTCGCGGCCCTCATCCGCTTGACACGCCTCTCATGTCTGTGCATGATGGCAAGCGCGTCAGCTACCTCCTCAGGCGTCGAGAAGACCGGGATTCCCGCCTTCTCCATCTTTATGACTTCGGGCATGGCGAACTCCTTTCCTGCAACACAGGCGATTATGGGCTTGCCCTTGAAGTCGATGCCCTTCAGGCTCTCGACGTAGCTCTCCAGGATCTCGGCCTGCAGCACGACTATGAAGCTTCCCACCTCTTCGCTCTCCACGCCTATCTCGATGGTCTTCTTCACCACCTCTGCGTTCTGGCTGAATGTGTAATCCACAGGGTTCATCCCCCCGACGTAATCCGGGAGCAGCTCCTTCAGCCTATCCTTCAGCTCCGGCTCGAGATCCGCAAGCTGAAGGCCGTTATCGGTGATGGCATCAGCAGCGATGACGCCAAGAGAGCCCGCATAGGTTATTATGAATACGCCCTCCCTATCGGGCAGAGGCTGCTTGGAGATGGCGCGCGCCAGGTTGAACATGTGCTCATAGTCGCGAGCACGGATGATTCCTGACTGGCGGAAGACCTCGCTGAAGATCTGATCGTTGCCCGCGAGGGAGGCAGTGTGCGAGGCAACAGCCTTCTTTCCCGCCTCCGTTCGGCCAGATTTGAGGACTACTATCGGCTTTTGGAGAGTAATTCTGCTGGCAGAGTCGATGAACCGCCTCCCGGCCTTGACAGATTCGAGATACATGCAGATCACATCGATGTTCTCGTCGGTGCTCACCGTCTCCAGGATGTCAGTCTCATTGATGTCCAGCTTGTTGCCGATGGTGGCGATGATTCCGAAGTCCATGATGTGGCGCAGCCCCCACAGCATTCCCGCTGCGCAGACGCCTGCCTGGGAGATCAGGCCGATGTTCCCCTTGCTGAGGGCATCCACAAGGCCTATGGACTGCACCATGCTGCAGTGAGTGTTGATTATGCCTGAGCAGTTGGGACCAAGAAGCCTGACTCCGTACTTATCCGCGATCTCCTTCATCTGAAGCTCGATCTCTTTTCCCGCAAGGCCAAGCTCTGCGAAGCCTGCAGACTCCACGACGATGTAGCGCACTCCGCATTCGCAGCACTCCTCGACCACCTCAGGGGTCATGCCAGCTGAGACGAGGATGATCGCCACATCCACAGGCTCTGGAACATCGCTGATTCGCGGATAGGCCCTTATCCCATAGATCTGGTCTGCCTTCGGGTTTATCGGATAGAGCCTCCCCTTGAATTCGTGTGTCACGAGGTTTGTGAAGACATTCCAGCCGAGCTTTCCGGGAGTCGCTGATGCTCCAATGACAGCAACGCTCTTCGGATAAAAGAGATCATGGAGATCGGATGCTTCCGGGGCATGCTTTGCCGAGGGCTGCGCAGGACGCGGCTCACCGAGGATTATCCTCGCGTCCACCACTGTATAGCCGTCGGGATATAGAAAGACCGGGTTCAGGTCCATCTCGGAGATCTGAGGGTTCTTCACAACAATATCTGAGATCAGAAGCATCAATCTCTTCAATGCCTGGATGTCTGCTGAGTGTCCGCGAAAGCCCCTCAGGAGAACGCTGCCCTTGATCTCCTCGATCATCTCATCTGCATCAGACTCGGTGATGGGAATGGACCTGAAGGAGACGTCCTTCAATACCTCGACGAAGACTCCGCCAAGGCCGAACATCAGCATCGGCCCGAAGGTGGCGTCCTGGGTCACGCCCACGATGGCTTCAATTCCAGGCTTCGCCATCCTCTGAACAGAGATGCCTGCCAGCTTCTTTCCCTGAAAGGCGCTGGAGATCTCCCGAAAGGCAGCTCGAACCTCTGCTGCGCTCTTCACGTCCAGCTTTACCCCGCCCGCGTCGGATTTGTGGACAACATCGGGTGAAAGAACCTTCAGGGCCACTGGAGCGCCGATGGACTGGAAGATATCCACGGCCTCCTCCTCTGACCTCGCCACACGGGAACCCGTCGTTGAGATCCCGAAGCCTTCTAGTATGGCCTTGCTCTCGTGCTCCATCAGATAGGCCCTGCCCTCTGCCTGTGCCTGACCCATGATCACTCTTGCTTGTTCAGCCATTTCGATCCCCAAAACCGTGATTTTGTAGCTCTATCTCTATTCCAAACAAAGTATTGCCGATTATCGATCCTATGAATGCATCTCCTGTAGCTGTACTAATAAACATTTTGCATCAAACTGGCATGAACTGCCTCGAATTCTGGCTCCAGAGCGATGCGCTTATCTCGGATCAATGCCCAACAATTCTGCATGGACAAGGACATCGTTCAGGTCATTCTCGAGAAGGAGCCATCCGTCAAGAACCCCATTCTGATAGAGGGATTCCCGGGAATCGGCCTGGTAGGCAACATCGCGAGCCAATACATCGTCACAGAGCTCGATATGACTTACCTCGGTGCCATGAGCTCCAGGTTCTTCCCGCCGCTGGCCGTCCTGATGGGCGGTGTGGTGAATATGCCTGTCAGAATCTATGAGGACGAGGGCAAGGGCATTGTGATCCTCACAGCGGACATACCTGTGCATCCTCTGGCGTCCTACGACATAGGAAAGGCGATAGTCTCATGGGCAGAATCCATAAACGCCAAGCAGATGGTCTGTCTTGCGGGGATAACTGTAATGAGCGAGCAGCACAGGGTCTTTGGTGCAGCGAGCAAGAATGAGCTGCTCGACAGCATAAAGGGGATGGCTGAGATCTTTGAGCTGGGAACGATCACTGGGATCACAGGCAGCATCATGAACGAGTGTCGCATCAGGAACCTCCCGGCGATATGTCTCCTCGGCGAGACGGCGAGCGCTGATCCGGACCCGAGGGCAGCAATTGCCACCATCGAGACCCTGAACAAGATCTATAGCCTTGGCGTCAGCACGACCAAACTGGCTGAGCAGGCGGAGCAGATCGAGTCGCAGATGGCGCAGCTCGCCCAGCAGATGAAGGCCGCAACGCCAGAGGAACAACAACTTCCGAAAGAGTTCCCGATGTACGGGTGATGGCTCATGATCTACATAGCGTTAACGGGAATTACACGGCATGTGATGAAGGAGCTTCTGGCTGCTCGAATCAGAACCCTGGAGATCAGAAGCCCGAACAACTTCTTTACTCTGTTAAATGTTCAGCCTGGAGACGGGATTTTCATAACCGAGGCAAGCGCGCCTGATGTGCAGCCCGGAACCACCGGCCTCATAGCCAGGGTGAGGGGCATTCAGATTATAACTCACAGGGTCATCCAGTCGAGCGAGGATTACTACGAGGAGAGCGAGGCCCAGGCGGCGAGGACGCAGCTGCAACTGGTGGCTGCCGGTAGAGTGAGAAAGGTTGCAGCTCACGAGGGGGGAACCCCGATGGTGCTGGATGTGGACGAAGTGAGGTACTGCGACGCAAGATGAGCTGATAAAATCGGCTGTATCGCTCTCTTTTTCTCTTCTGCTTCTTTTTATCTTGTCCTCTCTTTCATGATCAGCTGATGGTAATTTGATTGCGATTTTCGATATCATGCTCGATGGCGGTCCCGACGTCGGCTGCTCGAAACTGATAAAACCGACCAAAAATATTATTGTAAATAATATAACCTGTATCAAATAAGGTCCCCGAATCCTGCTGTCTCTGAACTCTCACTTTCTTCTGTCGGATAATAAATCCAAAATATCTTAAGTAAATAATTCAATTAATTATGTGAAAAACCAAAAAATTCAGAATATTAGATCAATACAAAAATATTCATATATAACGATTCTCAGTAATTTATTTATTAACGAATATTACAAAATATTATGTTGTAATGATACTAATCTTAAATATATGATATAGTATTATCATAACAAAACAATGGAATATGGTGATAAATTAACAATATTTAATAATATATAGTTGTCTAATATTATTTTTGGTTTTAGGGATTAGTTTCTCCTCAGTCTTAAAAATCAATTAATCCATGTTGTTTTATAAATTATGATTTCGGGTAAAAAGTCAATAGGTTTTGCCTGGTATTCTTGTTTATAAAAATATAACGATTTTCAGGCTCGCAGATACTGTTTTAGTATAGTCTATGTGAATGAATCCCCCTCCGAATAGGAATTCGCTCTTGAGAGCATTTTCCAAGTCGCTAAGCATGAGGATGGGCGCTGAAAGGCCCGTATTCACATAGTGTTTGGTATAATGATCCTATCAAAAATGGATCTCAGATCGACCGAGCAACTTTATACCTATAGTTTATAAGAAAAGATGCTGGGTGGAGGTCTCATACAGATGTCTTACATATCTTCTTGGTCGCAGACCTCCAAGAGAGATAATTCACAAAAATTAAATGTGTACATATAAAATTAATATTTAGGAAAACATTTTGATTATAAAACCAAAAAATTTATTGTCAAAATAATTTTTACATATAACTAAATAGTAAAATTCTTGTACATATTTCTATATATAAAAATTAAAAGTTTTTCTCTGCTGATTTAATATATTATTATTTTACATATACGTGGTTTAAATAACTAAATTAAAAATTTATATTTTAAACAACAATCCGAAATTTATGTTTATATATTCCTGAAATGAAAGTGAGAGATCAATTTTAACTAAAACCTTTAATAAATTTGCTTATGCAAAACTTCAGATCGGGATGGTATCCTCCTTCAAGCACAGCAAATCGCCTCCCTTCGCAGCGCTCTGAGCCTTCAGATATCATTCTGCCGATCATCTCGTAATCATCGGTTGTGAGAAGTCCGCCCCAGTCCTCGATATAGGTGTCGAATCCAGCAGATACTCCGATGACGTCATAATCGAAGCCCAGGAGTGCCTCCTCAATCTGCTTCATGTAGCCGTAAGAATCCATGCTCAAATAATCGAAGTTCTTGTCGACTGATCCAGGATTCACGATCCTCACGCCGCTGTCTCCGCGAAAGATGCTGACCGTCCCATCGCCGAAATGAAGATCTATGTCGATTATCAGAACTCGCGCAGCCCTCTGCATGATCCGCCTCACAGCGATGGCCATGTTGTTGAAGAAACACAATCCCCATGCCCTGCTGGCAGAGGCGTGATGTCCCGGCGGCCTGATCAGGGCAAAAGCGGGCTCGCCCGCCAGGCCCAGTTCGGCTGCGGCAATCGCGCCGCCTGCCGCCCATGATGCTGTCTCATAAAGGCCGCGGCGCCGCACATTTGTTACGTGTTCCATGCCATGAACCCTGCGAATGTCCTCCTCTGCGGCCGGGCTGGGCTCAATGAAATCATATCCCGATCTCATCAGCTCCAGAGCAGGATTCCTGACTCTGTCGGGATTCTCAACAGGGTTCGTTTGATAGCGCTCTTCAAACCTCCGGCTGTATATTATCTTCATGGATCATCTGCTCTTGCCAAAAAAGTCTTCTGCAGCCCTTCCCCTGATCGGCTGCCGTGCTCATCGCGAGATTCTCTTGGACACAAAAAATTTCTGAAGCTCATTTGAGCTCGGGCTCAGTAGGTGCGAAGCTCTCCCCTGAAAAGCATCTGCTGTAGCTTAGGGATGTTCGCAAGCCACTCATCCAGGACCTCTGTGGCCCCTGCCTCCAACGCCTTCATGTCTGCTCCATCCTTCGGAACAACCTGCACGCTGGCGACATGAGGCTGGTCGATTGGCAGGCCGATCTGCGAGAGGATGCGCAGGTAGACCTCCTCGATGCCCTCGACCTCCTCTGCGATCTGCCTGGCAGCTTCTGTGGAGAGAAGGTTGTAGATCTTGCCGACGTGGTTTATCGGATTCTTGCCGCACGTCGCCTCGAGGCTCATGGGCCTGTTCGGCGTGATAAGCCCATTGGACCTGTTTCCGCGGCCTACCGCCCCGTCGTCGCCCATCTCTGCCGATGTTCCTGTGACTGTGATGTAAACAGACCCCTGCTCGATGTTGTCTGCCACATTCATCTGCGCCCTCACCTGGCGGGATGTGAACTGCTTGGCATACTCGGTGATGTGCTCTATGATGTTATTCTTCGTCTCCGCATAATCCTTGAGGTTCGAAATGTGCCTGTCGATCATGGCACAGGCTATGGTCAGGTTGATGGTGTTCCCTTCACGCATTCCCATGACCTTGATGTCCTCGCCGATGGCGGGTATGCTCTTCTTGAGGTTCATCAGCTCTCTCTCTGTGTTGAAGACGATGCGCTCCGTCTCGGATAGCGGCGCATACCCCACGCCGAAGGATGTGTCGTTTGCCGAGGGGATTTTCCTGCCGAAGACGTCCCGCAGATCCGAGGAGCCCATGCCGATCTTAGCATCCAGGATGATATGGTTGTTGACGTCCAGGTTGGTGAGCGAATCCTGCAGGAGCTTTCTTGCTGCTTTGATGGCGATGGTATCGACGGGAATCTCCACCTCCTTGAAGACCCTCGTGGCGCGCCCGGTGAGCAGGATGTAAAGCGGACAGATGACCTCGCCCCCTCCGAACTCCGGGCGCGATCTGCCAGCCACGATCTGCGTCTTGTCGGTGTTATGATGGAGCACTGCTCCAAACCTATCAAGGTACTCCTTGCAAAGGGCTTGGCTGATGGACTCCGCCAGGCCGTCAGCCACGCTGTCCGGATGACCTATGCCCTTGCGCTCTACCAGCTCTATCTCCTGCTTCTCTATCGGTCTCTGATTGAGGCGTTCAACCTTGATGTTTCTCTTCATGACTATTCACCGACTTGATCTAACAACATCTAACAACTGTAATTCTGGTGCAAAGAGAATTCCTATGCCATATTAATGCTTTGCATTCTTTGGCAATCGATGTCCCGAGAGGGCCAAAACGATGGCAGAAATGAGTGAAGTTGGAGGCTGATAAGGCGAATCAGTGATGGATATTTCAACAACAATGAACTGTGCTGTGAATGTCAAAGAGTCCATGTGATCTGGCAAAATGTGAGGCGATCCCGAGAAGGAATCCGCTGCGCATGGCTTCTAGCCTGGAAAGCTCAAGTAAAATATAGGATTGCGAGTAGGTCGCCACAGAGCATGTCGCCGCCGCCCAAACCGTTAGGAACCGTAGATGAGCGATAGGGAAAGGCCAGGCGGCCCCTTCTGAAGCTGAACGGTGGTTACATGGGCGATACATTTGTAGAGTAGTGTCTCGCCTATTTTCTCACCTCATGAATATCTATGTAATTATTACTATTTCAATTTATGCATTGAGTGATAGATATCCTCCCTGGCAGATCGCCAAAACAGGTCAATTGAAATATCTGCAAATATGAACGGCGTGGCAAATGGCCAAAGAGATTCATGATGAGGTTTTCAGGGTTGAGATGGTCAAATCCTGGCAGGAGGACCACATTGAAGAGCTATATCGTGCAGGTGGCTGGTGGGAGATGGGCATGGACAAGCGTCGCATAGATGAGCTGATCCAAAGAAGCTTCCTTTTTGCCGTGGCGATCGATATTTCTACCAGAAAGGCCATCGGGATGGGACGTGTGATATCTGATGGTGTTTCCGATGCGTATTTTCAGGACCTCGTGGTGCTCCCAGAATGCAGGGGAAAGGGCGTCGGCAAAATGATCCTCGAAGCACTGCTCGGCGAATGCCTTGCCCGCAAGATTTCCTGGATTGCTCTGATCGCCGAGCCGAAGACAGGCGATTTTTATAGTGCATTGGGCTTCAGGCCGATGGTCGGATACGCACCTATGCTCTATGCTGCCAAAGCAATGCCTTCCTCTTCGAGAGCAGATGAATCGCCAGCAAGCGAATCATCAGAAAAAAGCGGTTCATCGGGGGAAATAAAACGATGCTGAGCGATTCTGATTTTCGGCCCGTCACTCTGGATGACAGGGAACTATTTGCGCGACATTATGAGCTTTTTCCACAGGTGCACAGCGACAACACCTTTGCAAATATGGTCTGCTGGAATCCCTATGCAGACTACAGGTATGCATTTGTGCAAGATTGCATAATCCTATCAAGCACCATAGGGGGCCTGACGCGCTACCGGCCGCCCATTGGGCCGCGCAGCCCCGAGCTGCTGTGCGACCTGCTCGAGCTTGCCGCCAGAAGCGATGACAAGAACCCTCTGGTCATACTGGACCCGGGATCAAGGGAATGGATCTCGGAGCTATATCCGCACATGCAGCTCGTGCCTGAGCGAAAGTACTTCGACTATGTCTATCTAGCACAGGACCTGGCCGAGCTTCCAGGCAAGAGATACCTGACAATAAGACACCAATTGAACAAATTTCAGAAGACCTGCTCGCCGCAGATCGAGAAGATCTGCAGGGAGAATGTGGGTGAGATCGAGGAATTCCTGGACCAGTGGTGCGACTGGAAGGATTGCGACTCGGATCCAATGCTCCTTCACGAAAAAGAGGCAGTCTTCTTTGCGCTATCTCATCTTGAGAGGCTGGGCCTCTCAGGCATAGCCATCAGGGCGGGCGGCAAGATCGGAGCAATGTCGCTCTTCGAGGGGCTCAATCGTGAGACTGCACTCGTCCATTTCGAAAAAGGGCTTCCTGATTGCAAGGGAATCTATCGTGCCATCAATGCCGAGACGGCAAAGATGCTTGCGGTACATTACACCTACATCAACCGGGAGAGCGACATGGGCGTGGAGGGCATTCGCGAGGCGAAGATGCGCTACCATCCTCATCATATGGAGGAAGTCCATCTGGTGAAACAAGAGGATCTGCAGATTGCATTGCACCAGGGCGCGAAATAATTTTCGGGCTCAACAAAATCAGCATCTGAAGATCTAGCGAGAAAGATTTAAGTACGCAGGCTCTCGAACTTGAGGCATGATCCTCTCCATCCCATTGTTCTCCCCCCTTCTGCTCGTGGCAGCTGCCCTCATGGCCATCGGGCTGCTCATATATCCCCTCTCAGCCAGGCTATCAGTTGCGAGCATCGGGGCGGGCAGCGTGATCATGGGCGCTGTGGTTCTGACGGGGCTTCCCGAGGGGTTTAAAATACAGGCTGCCATCCTCTTTGGGATGGCTGTGGTGGTGGGTGGCTGGATGATGTTCATTGCTATCAAGAAAGGTTGATGAGGGACTGAATTGATCCGAGCTCTCGCTGTGGACATCGACGGAACTCTAACCGATGGGAATAGGGTTCTTTGTCCCTCTGCCGTAGAGGCGGTGCGACGCCTGAATGTACCGATGATTCTCGCCACAGGAAACACCCACTGCTTCACGAGGGCCGTCTCAGTGATGCTGGGCACTCCGCGCATCTTCGTGGCGGAGAACGGCGGCGTTGTCTCCTACTCGGAGGATGAGATGGTGATCCTGGCTGACCTTGGCATCTGTGAATCGGCTTTTCGGGAGATGAGCAGGGTCTTTCCCATGCAAAGATACAACTCAGCGCGCTACAGGTTCACCGACATCGCCCTGCAGCACAACTTCGATCTCGAAAAGGCATCTCGCTATGCAGAGGCTCACGGCCTGCCTGTGGATCTCATCGACACGGCCTTTGCCGTGCACATCAAGGACAAGAGGGTGAATAAGGGAACAGGTCTTGAGCATGTGGCAGAGCGCATGCAGATCGACATTAAGGATTTCGCCGCCATCGGCGACAGCAGAAGCGATATCAGTATGTTCTCCCTGACGGGATTCAGGGCCTCTGTCGGCAATGCCTCCCCGGAGCTGAGGGCTGTCTCAGACTACGTCGCCAAGGCGAAGTACGGCCAGGGCTTTGCCGAGATCATCGACTACATGATAAAGATGAAGATGCTCTAGCGCCTCTGCAACATTCCAAGCAGCTTTGCCCAGTTGTTCTCGCAGATTATCCACCAGCCAAGAGTCTCTTTTGCGAGCTGACGCGCCGCGGGGCAGAAGGCATCTACTGCGAGGTTGCAGGGCATCTCCTTCAGGGGTGGATGCAGGGGGTACTTGGCGCAGGTCAGGGGCCGGATATCGTAGATCTCGCACTTCTTTCTCGATTTGTCGTAGAAGGGGCAGGGCTGTCTGAGAATCCAGATGCTCTGGCACCTGTCGTACTTGCACAGTGCCCTGAGCCTCCTACGCCCTATGCGCTTCGCTATTCTCTCGAAGTCCTCCTTCTCCAGGCAGAGGCCTGCGCCGGGATTAAAGCAGCATCTGCCACAATGCTGGCAGCTGAACCTCTCCCAGAAGAGCCTCACGCCCTCATCGGAGTCGGGCAGCTCGGCGTCGCGCGCCGGCAGAGGCAGTGCGATGTCGAAGGGGATCTTTTCTCCCTGGTCGATCTTCTGAAACTGCTCGGCCCTCTTTTGGACCGACCAGTGGGGTCGCTCTTGGAGAAGGATAGCATCCTGGCCCTCACGCTTCTGCTTGACGCAGGCTGAGCAAAGAAGCCGGTGACATAGAATGCGCACGCGGGTGATTTGATCGCCCTCGCGGTTGCTTGCGGCAGCGCCGTCTGATCCATCCATAGCATCCATCCTCAGCACAGATTCTTATTCGTCGAAGAGGTGTATTACTTCAATATTCAGGATTCTAATTCAAGATCAATCCTTCCCACGGCTCTGCAGATCTTGATGCTCTCGCGATCTCATGCTTCATCGATGAATGTATGTTTTCACGGGACAGCACATCTCGAAGATTCTGGCATCTCGACGGATAGATTTAAGTCGATTGTCGATTTACTCTGCTTAGGTGATTAGGTGATTCGGAAATTTACGGCACTAATTCTCTTTGGATTGTTGGCAGCCACATCTCATGGATCTGATTGGCTGGAGGGCGGCTATGTGCAAAGCGGAGGCTCCACTGATGTGGCGCAGTACTTCACCGACCCCATCTTCACCTCTCCCAGCGGCCACTATCTCTCGTCGGACCCCTCGATCAGGCAGATGCAGATCTCCCTCGATATGCCACGGCCCTCTGCCACAGCAGGGTTGACAAAGTCCGCCCAAAATGCGGCATCGACGACGTCGAGCACAGCCACAGTACAGAGCTATCTCAACTCGGCTGGAAGGTGGCAGATTGAGCTGGCGGACAGAACAACCTTCGATCTGAACCTTTACCAGTCCAGCTATATGGTCTTTGGCAAGGGCAGATGGATGAAGCTGCAGGCCTCCGGGGGTGTGAGTGCGAGCGGCGATATCTACGGGAGCACCCTCAGGATAAGCGTGCTTCCCGATGGCGGAACAGAGCTTTACGGTATAGCGATCGACCTGAGCCGGATGCCCTATACAGGCTCCTTCGCCCTCTTCAGAGCCGGGGCACAGCCGCAGATCGGAGCCGTGAAGAGGATACTGTGGTCGCCGTCGCCACGGGCCTGAGCCTGATGATTCCTGTGAGGCCGAAGAAGGGGCCTGAAAAGGGATCATGATCAGAGCCTGTCGGCCCCGCCCATCTCCTTTTGTCGCGAGACCAGATCGCCGTAGGCTCTGCCGGACTCAGTCAGCGCGATCTGTCCCTCATTCACCTTTATCAGCCCGGCCAGCTCCAGGCGGTGCAGGTGGTAGTCGAGCATGGCTGGGCCGACTGCTGAGGCGATCTCGGCCACAGTCTGGATGCCCTGGTTCATGAGTATTATCATCCTCCTGCGGATGGGGTTCTCCAGGGCGTGGTGAATCCGGGCCATCTCCTCGGGCGACTCTGGCACCGGCTTATGTCCAGCTCCCATGAGGGCATATTGGCGGAAGGCGACTTCTTTTTTTCGGCCCGCTGAGGTGCGCACGACCGCTCTTTACTTATCCAGAACCGTCCAATCTGGATACAGATCTGAATTTCAGCTTTCAGCCAGGGTGATCTGAATGGACGATGATTTCAAAGAGGCTGTCAAGTTTCACGGGCACATCTGCCCGGGCCTCGCCATCGGCTACCGGGTGGCGAAGTACGCGAAGGAGCATTACCCCCGCTCGGAGGACGAGGAGCTGGTGGCGATCGCGGAGAACAAGTCATGCAGCGTGGACGCCATCCAGGCGCTCTTGGGCTGCACCTTTGGCAAGGGGAACCTGGTCTGCAACGACTTCGGAAAGCAGGTCTTCACCATCTACTCCCGCGAGAAGGGAAAGGCGCTGCGCATCTACTTCAAGGGCGAGGTCCTGGAGGGGATGGACAGGCTCCGGCAGAAGGCGGCAGAGGGCACCCTCTCGACAGAGGAGAAGCGCGATCTGGAGGCAATGCGGGATAAGCTCATACAGAAGATCCTGAGAGCGCCTGACGATGAGATCCTCTCGGTCACTGAGGTCTCTATCCCAGCACCCGAGAAGGCGAGGGTCTATCCATCCCTGAAGTGCCAGCAGTGCGGCGAGGCATTCATGGAGATCATGGGAAGGACTGCGGGCGGAAAGGTGGTCTGCCAGGAGTGCTACGAGAAGATGGTGGGGTGAAGCTGAGCGAGACTTCAAAACGAGAGCTAACGAGTTCTTGTCATCTCGCGAGATTGCGCGAGGGGCAGTCGAAATAGCGGTAGTAGTCAACCATGCCCTCATCCACCCCCGCAATCCTCCTCGTCGCCTTCGGCTCCCTGGAGCCCCGCGCCCTCGCCACATACGATATGCTCCGCGAGCGCTACCAGCAGGCGTTCCCGGGCTCCGAGGTCCGCCTGGCCTTCACATCGGGCCTGATGAGGCGCAGGCTGGCCGAGAGGCAGTCCATCTCTTTTCCTGGTCCCCTCGCTGCCCTCGCCGAGATGCACGACCTCGGCTGTAAAAGCGCCATCCTCCAGTCGCTTCAGATCGTGCCTGGCGAGGAGTTCCACGGCCTCGCCTCGCTCGTCTCCGGCCTTCGGACAGCTCGCGGCAGCCTCGCCTTCGAGCGGCTGGAGGTCGGCTTTCCCCTCCTGGCGGGCCTGGAGGACTGCAGGAGAGCATCCTCTGCTCTCGCTCCCCGCCGGGGCGAAGTCGTTGCAGCAGCGGGGGCGGTGGTGCTCGTCGGCCACGGCACGGGCCACCCTGCGGACAGCCTCTACTCGCTTATGGACGATGTGCTGCAAGAGGACCACATCAATGTCTTCCTAGGCACCCTGAAGGGCTTTCGAGGCGCAGAGGATCTGGCCGCCCGGCTGAGGTCCTGCGAGGCGAGAAAGGTTCATCTCTGGCCCTTCCTCCTGGTGGCCGGGGGCCATGCTGTGCATGAGATCGCGGGAGACGATCCGGCATCCTGGAAGAGCATCTTGGAGCGAGAGGGCTTCGATGTCCAGGTGCACCTTCAGGGGCTGGCCGAGAACGATGAGATCGTCGCCATATTTCTTGAGCACACGCGCAGGGCAATGACGCAGCCAGAGCGTATTTAAGGAATAGCGGGAAATCTCAGCCCTCGGGGGCATAAAAGATGAGTCGCGCGGTTCTGCTACTATTACTCTTACTTCTGGCGATGGCCGCCCTGGCCGAATGCCGAAGGCCGGCCAAGATCGACGGCAGCGACGGCGAGGCGCTTCTGAAGGGCCTGACCAACAACTCCACGAACTTGACATGGGACGGCAAAGCAGTCAACCTCACCCAAAACGGGACCGCAGTCACCATAGGAGGCACTGACGGCACAATGCTGCTGGAGAACATCACCCGCGCCAGCAACACCACAAACCTCTCCTGCTGGGGGTCTGTGCCCCGCAAGACCCCACCGCCGCCCGAATATGATTACAAGGAGGCCCAGATGATCTCAGTCATCCGGCAGAACCACCTGGGATACTAGGATCGATTATAATATCATTTTATTACAAAAAGCCCTGCTCCCTCAGCTCTTCCTTGGCCAGGTCTTGATGCTTCTTCTCCAGGAAGCTGTAGACATTGCCGTGGGGTGCGCCGTCCAGAAGCATCTCTATGGCTGTCCGGGCTACCCTGATCTGCTCGGCGCGGCCCAGGAGAGCCACAGTCTTTCCATAGACAGATACCTTGGCTCCAGAGAGCCTCTCCATGATCTCTCGCGACCTTCCGTCCTTGCCGATGATGCGGCCCTTGAAGCGCGCCATGTCTCTCTTGGTGCCCACAACCTTCGATAAGTCGAGCACATCCAGGATCAGCATCTCGTCATCCAGTATCGAGAGTGCCCTCTCGGGCGAAAATCCCCTGCCGATGGCCCTCACGAGGTCCATGACCCTCATCGCGCTGAGGGGATCATCTCTCGATGTGACTGATACTGTGCCTGTCTCGCTGTCTATCTCAAGGTTGGTCTTTGTCTTCTCTTCTATGAGGTGCTTCATGGACCCACCGGGTCCCACCAGCACGCCGATACGTTCCTCTGGAATCTTGATATCCAATTGATCAGCCTTCTTTCTCTCGATCCGATCTTCGATCTTCCTTTCCCAGTCTATTTTTCGGCTTATTCTTGCCTAATTTCTTTCTCGCTTCTCTGTCTGCCCTTCGATCCGGCCCCTCTTTTCCTTGATCCGCCTCTTCCCCCTGGCTTCGAAGCCTCGCCCAGATCTCCTCTTCCGACCCTATGCCATATTTTTTCTTGAAATAACGGGCCAGGTTCGCGATGTCGCGCTCCAGGAACTTCCGGGCCATGGGGTGATCGAGGGTGACAGACTGTCCCATATCGATTATCACTGGCTCTCCCCGATCGTAGAGCACATTGAACTCGCTCAGATCGGCGTGGACTAGGCCAGCCCTGTGATAGAGGACGCCGATGTATTCAGCGAGCTTCTCAAAGACCCTCTTCGCCTCGTCCTGCTCCAGATCCACATCCTTCAGCTGCGGGGCGGCTTGGTCCTTCTCGCCTACCATCTCCAGGACCAAGATGTTCTCCTTCATGGCCATGGGATGGGGCACGCGCACGCCGACCTCCTCCGCCCTGGTCAGGTTGCGATACTCCTTTTTGGTCCAGGCAGCGACGATGGCCCTCTTGGTGCCTTTCACTGTTCCGAACCTCGGGTCGCCATGCAGATAATCCTGCATCGCCTTGAAGTTGCTCGTAGTGACGCGATAGATCTTTAAAGCCAGCTCTTTCTCGCCCACGATGGCCTTGAAGATGTTAGCCTCCTTGCCTGTGCAGATGGAGCCGCCCAGGGCGTCGATCACGCCCTTGCTGGCGAGGCTGTAGAGGTCCATCAGTGTGCGCTTATCGAAGACGGCCTCCTGAACGGAGAGGTCGTCCGAGTCCTTTATCCTGGTGCGAAGAACATCGATTTTGGTATCGAAATACTCATCCTTGGTCCGGCGGCTCATGAAGTGCCTTTCAGAAAACCTTTACGCTGCAGCCAGTCCACCTGGGGCCCTGTGTATCTCCATACCACATCGGCCTTATCGTTCTGGAACTCCCAGGGGATGATTATCACCACATCGCCCTCTCTGATCCAGATCCTCTTCTTCATCTTGCCGGGGATCCGGGCCATCCTTGTGACCCCATCGATGCCCCTGACCTTGATGCGATTGGACCCGAGAAGGCTCTCCACGTGACCGAACATCTCTCTTTCCTGCTTGTGGGGGAGGCGAACCCTGGTTATGACTGCTCCTTCCTCCTCCTTTCCACGACCTCTTTTGTACAGCTTATCACCTCAAAGGCTATTGGACCTCAGATGAATGGGATCTCCGGGTTTTGTCGCGGGCCCAAGCCCGCTCAGCCGAAGCTTCTTCTCTGGCCCTTGAAGAAGTAAGAATCCCACTTAAATAGTTAAAGGTTGTGTCGATCAAAAGCGCATGGGCCCGACGCGATTCGAACGCGTGATCCCCGCCGTGTGAAGGCGATGTCATAACCAGCTAGACCACGGGCCCTCGAACTAAGGGAGCAGCATCAGCTATTAGTATCTTGCCCCCCGAGGATGCTTCAGGAGATAGGATTCAGCCCTCGCTTCGTCAGGGCAGAGGAATCATTTAAGTACTAATTCGCGAAGTGAATAATTTAAATGAGTCCAGGCATCCTGAACCCGGCTTACGCTCTTTATGAACATCTCCTCGAGCGCAAGATCAAAGCAGGAGGCTCAATCGAGCACGTGGCCATCATTCAGGACGGCAACCGCAGGTATGCACATCAGAGAGGCATACCCAAGATCCTGGGGCACAGCCTCGGGGCCGATACATCAGAGATGGTCGCGGACTGGTGCCTGGAGCTTGGAATCAAGCACCTCACGCTTTATACGTTCTCCATGGAGAACTTCATGAGGGACGAAGAGGAGAAGCTGTATCTCTTCGGTCTTATCAAGAACAAGTTCAAAGAGCTTTGCACCTCCGAGAAGATACACAGAAACAGCGTTTGCGTTCGGGCCATAGGACGAACAGAACTTCTTCCAAAGGATCTGAGAGATGAGATACTCCGCACCGAGGAGGCCACGAGGAAATACGGGAAGATGCACCTGAACATCGCTGTGGCTTATGGCGGACAGCGCGAGCTTGTCGATGCTGCCAGGGCGCTGGCTGCAGAGGTCAGAGCCGGGAAGATCAATGCGAAGGACGTCAGCGAGGAGCTGGTGGCGGAGCACCTCTATCCGCAGGGCGGGACTGCGGTGCCCAAGGTCGACTTGATAATAAGGACGGGCGGTGAGTATCGCACATCCAATTTTCTGCCCTGGCAGGCCAACGGCAACGAGTGCGCTGCTTATTTCTGCGCGCCCTACTGGCCCGAGTTCAGGAAGATCGATTTTTTGCGTGCCATAAGGACTGCGCAGACAAGGCGATCGGGCGGACGAGCAAGCCAACAAGCTTAATTACAGGAAGCATGCCATGACGGTTGTTGTCTGTCCCGATGGGGTAGTGGACATCCCGGAGGCCTGCGGAGCATTGCGCAGCAAGCCTTCAACCCGGGTTCGAATCCCGGTCGGGACGCTCGATTATTGGTAGAAGATGGCGATTCGAGATCGGATCTCTGTCATTGCCGGGCATCGCAGAAACGATTCTGAGCTGAGCGTGCGCCTCAAGAGATAAGCAAATAAAAGAACCAGCGGATCTCTTATGCCTGGCTGCTCAGGAGGATCTCCCCCTCCTCGGTGACGAATATCTCAGCCTCCTTCTCAAGGGCCCTCCTCTTGAAGAGGCTGGGGGCCTTGCGCCGGAGCTGAACTATGATGTCGAGGGAGGTGATCGGCAGCCTGATAGCTCTTTTATCTGCCGCCTCGAAGATCATCCTCGGGAGATCGAAGACGTCCGTCCCTGCATCGGCCTTGAGGGAGATCGGCGCGCGAATCATCATCCACTGCTTCAGCGTCCTCTCGGCGCGCAGGATGTTCTGGTGGGCGCG
Source organism: Methanosaeta sp. PtaU1.Bin060 (assembly GCA_002067365.1). Classification (GTDB taxonomy): domain Archaea; phylum Halobacteriota; class Methanosarcinia; order Methanotrichales; family Methanotrichaceae; genus Methanothrix. The sequence continues at coordinate 29,758 of MVRK01000023.1, forward strand.
CTTCTCAAGGATGCTGATGTTGGAGCGCGTCGTCCCGAGCATGTCAGCCACCTCCTGCTGCGAAAGCCCCTGCAGCCGCAGCTGCAGCACTTGCAGCTGCCTCTCTGTGAAGAAGGATTCCTGGCCTCCCTCGGCCTCTCTCGCTTCTTCCTCGCCTTCGTCCCCTTCTATGCGTTCGAGATTCATCTCACCTTTTACAAGAGTGCTGAAAGAAGATAAAACCATCTTTCCCCTGCCGTCACCAGGTCACAGAGGGGAGCGAGAAAGATTCATCCTGCTTCATCACAGCCGCCAAGACCTCTTCAGGCCTCCCAAGCCCAGTCAGCCTTCCTTCCCGAATCACAGCGACCCTGTCGGCCAGTCTATGGCACTGCTGCATATTGTGAGTTGCCATGATAACTGTTGTCTTGCGCGAGAGATCGTGAATGAGGCGATCTATCGAGGCGGCGCTCTTCGGGTCCAGGTTCGCAGTCGGCTCGTCCAGGAGGAGGAGCTCAGGCTCCAGAACCAGTGCTCTCGCGAGGGCCGTCCTCTGCATCTCGCCTCCTGAGAGGGTGCTGGCGATGCGAGAGCCGAAAGAATCCAGGCCCACTGCCCTCAGGCTCTCATCAACCTTTCTCGGATCACCCATTTTGCGGACATTGAGGCCGAAGGAGATGTTCTCGCGCACGCTTCCCTTGAACATCACCGGCTTTTGAAAGACCATCGCCATCCTGCGGCGTGCTCGAATCTTCTCCTTCTCAGGAAGAGCGGTGATATTCACTCCGTCGAAGATCACACTTCCCTCGCTTGGCTCATCAAGGAGGTTTATCAGGCGAAGGAGGGTGGTCTTTCCCGAGCCCGTCGGGCCTATCAGGGCCAGGACATCGCCCCTCTCTACGCTCAGGCTTATGTCCTTGAGGATCTGCGCCTGGCCGTAGGCCTTTCCCAGCTCCCTCGTCTCCAAAAACGTCATCTCATCACCGTCCGCGCTGCAGCCACAGTGCAATTATACCTCTCTGCAGCTCACCATCCCTGGACCTTTCCCAGCACCAGGTTGATCGCCAGCGAGAGGGTTATAAGTATTATTCCAAGGGCCATCGAGAGCTCCAGGTCTCCCATGGAGGTATTGAGTGCGATGGCTGTGGTGAGGACGCGGGTGTAGCCCTGGATGTTCCCTCCGACCATCATGGCCACGCCCACCTCCGAGAGGGCTCTTCCGAATCCGAGAAGCACAGCAGCCATCACAGCAGGCCTTGCCTCTTTTATCACTGTCAATATCACCTGAGCCTCGCTCGCCCCAAGGGACTTCGCGGTCTCCTTGATCTGCGGGCTCACGCCTGCGAGGGCCGAGATGGTGAGCCCTGTCATGACTGGGCTGACGAGGATCGTCTGGCCTATGATCATGCCTGCAGGCGAGAAAAGAAGGTGTAGGCCTCCAAGGGGCCCAGAGCGCGAGATGAGCAGGAAGACCAGAAGGCCTACTGTCACTGTGGGAAGGCCGTATAGCGTCTGGATCAGGTTGACAATAGCCCTCTTGCCCCAAAAACTACGAAACTCGATGAAACCGCCCAGGGGTATGCATATCAGGGCAGCCAGAAAAGCAGAGGTGAGGGAGATAAAGAGGGATCTGGCTGTGATCTCCACCACCACGGGATCAAGTCTCGCTATCAGCTCGACTGCCTTGAGAAGCCCATTCCAGATCTCTTCCAACAGCCCTCACCGCTGGCTTCCTTTGCAGCTAAATCGATTGTATCTTCTCAGGCCTCTGCACAGGTGGCGCTGGCCGAAACAGCGCACTCAGCGGGCGGGCAGCCAATGGCGGCGCAGTTGCCCTTGGCCGGGAAGAATATCTGTTGGCCGAACTTCTCTGCTCCATAATCCGCGATCAGCTTCTGGCCCTCATCGGATACGAGGAAGTTTATGAAGTTTGTGGCCATCTCGCAGTTCACCCCAGGGCGCTTCATCGGGCTCACGGCGATAGCTGTGTAGACATTTAGAAGCTCGTTTCCTCCCTCGATCAGGGGGACTAGGGTGAAGTTGCCCTTGTATTGCGCATTGTAGGCCATGAAGGTGGACATGTCGCTCAGAGTGTAGGCGCTCTTCTCATTGGCCATCATGAGCGTCGCTCCCATGCCCTGGCCCGCGGAGATGTACCAGCGGTCCGAGGCATTGAATTTCGAGATATTGTAGCCCGCTGCCTTCCAGAGGTTTTTCTCCTTGGTGTAGGTTCCAGAGTTGTCTCCCCTCGACACGAACATGACCTTCTCAGGGTCTGTCCTTCCCTCCTCCAGGATCTTCTTGAAAGCCTGGGTGGCGTTCAGCCCCTTGACGCTCGCGGGGTCTCCTCTTGGTCCCACAACGTAGAAGTAGTTGTAGGCGATGCATCTCCTCTCAAGCCCGTTGCCGCTACCAACGAACTTCAGCTCAGCATCTTTGTCGTGTACCAGGAGGACATCAGCGTCTCCCGTCTCGCCGAGCTTGATGGCCGCTCCGGACCCAACGGCGATGACATCCAGGGAAACATTGTACTTCTCCTCGAACTTCTGCTTAACCACATCCAGGAGCCCTGTATCATGAAGGCTGGTCGTCGTAGCCAGCCTCAGCCTTTCGCCGTCTGATGCCATCGCAGCAGTGCATAAGACAGCCAGCGCCATGAGCATCATCGAGATCTTGAGGATATAGCCCCCCATATCTATCACGATCTTAAATAAACAAGCTTACGATAAAAGGTTTATGTTATCGCTCCTGGAAACCTCATAGATTCCGGCCCATAGATGGTCACAAAATGCTTATATCTTTGCGACTCCTTCTTAACAAAATAACTTGAATTTGTCGCATCAAAGATCCAGAGCGACCTGACGATGAATGCCGCATCTCACCGTTATCCGCTCATTCGGATGAAAATATCGGAGATGTTGACAGATTGTTGTGAAGAAATCAGGAGGGTATTGATGAGATACTTGAAAGAAATTGTGATTCTAACTTTTTTGTTAGGATTGCTCGTCAGCAGCGCATCTGCCGACGATGACCAAAATCCGCTCGCATTTGCCTCTGCAGGCATGCCAACGGATTCCGCCAGCCTCGTCTCAGATACGGGACTCACCTCGGCTACTAGCTACTCCTTTGTTTCAGGATTCCCTTCAGCGTCTTCGGGCTTTGGCGCTAGTGCAGGCGTTCCCACAAATTCTTTGAGCTTTGCTGTTAGCGCAGGTTATCCCACAGCATCTTCAGGCTTTGGTGCCAGTGCAGGCATCCCCATGGACTCGGCGCTCAGTGCTGCTGCATACGCTACAACCGCACCGCCCGTCGCTGAACAAAATTCACTCATCGCATATGATGTGGCCGCGTCTCCACCCACGGCAGTATATTACGGCGGAAGTTTGATCCCCTGGGCAAGCTTTTATCCCTCATTCAGAGGAACCACGCCGATGCTCTGGGTGCTCACAAGAGGCGGATGGAACATATACGCAACCTGCCCGATAGGAGGATGGGCTCGATATCTGATGTACATCCCGTATTCAGGGTCTCTGAAGATGTATGAGATATACCCTGATACCAGCGTGCGATTTTATAATTACGGCTGGAGTTCTCCAGGCTACAAGTACCTGTGGTTCTTTGCAGACACGCCGGGAAGACATATCTCCTTCATCACATTAACCGACCGGCCAAGCAATTGCGTGACCATTGACGTATCTTAAATTTTTTACTTTTTTTGTTTTTTTTAAAAAATGAGCAGGCCCCTCGCCTCTATCTCAGGCTTTTGACCCTTTGGAATATCTGCCGCATTGTATCCTCATTGCTCTTTGTAAAGCCGAAGGGCGAGCTTGTGAAGGGCTGGAAGTAGACAGGCACGTCGTCCAGGCGGTAGAATGTCCCGTCGCACTCCATGGCATCTATCACACCCGGCAGGACGACATCGGAGATCATTGTGGTGGGGCACGGCGAGATATCGATGCAGGCCACGGGGATCTCGGCCATATACTCGGCGCACGCTGCGGGAAAGTGGGAGACCGGGTCCGCAGAGACTATCAGCGCTGCATCGACATCCTTCTCCCTCAGCAGGTCGACTGCAGTGTACTCACCAGGATTGTAGCGGGGATAGCCGCGCGAGAAGTCCAATCCGAAGGGGTACCCGTAGAGATAGGATGCGACCTGATTGAATCCTGCCACATTGCAGTGGCCCCGCAGAGCGCCTATGATGAACTTCGTCTGGCCGTTCAGCTCCTTGACCAGGTTGAATGCCGCCTCAGCATTGCGGTGTTTGCCGTAGGAGGAGGCGATGCCCAGGCCGACATATATGGCCCCGAATTTGCAGTCGAGCATCATCCTCATCATCTCCTCCAGCTGGGCTATGGAGACGCCCGTTATCTTCTCCACAGAAGGATGCGGCCTTTTGCCGTGAAGCAGCGTCAGAAGCGCTGAGAAAAGCTCATAATCAGTATTGGGCTTCGGCTGGATGTGCAGGTCTGAGTTCTCGGCTGTCACAGACCTCCGTGGGTCCACAGTGATGACCTTCCTGTCGAACCTGCCCCTGCGAGTCCAGTAGCCGCGAGGGTAAACAGCATATCTGGACATGTGTCTTGGCATCGACTCCAGGGGATTTGAGCCCCAGTATATCGTCAGATCCGCCCTGGACTTGCTCTGGCCTGCTGTTGCTCCGACGCGCCCGGCCTCCTGGATGCCCATAGCCGTAGGCCCGTGGCAGACTGTGGAGTTGGAGTCCACGACAGCGCCCAGGAATTCCCCCAGGTGCAGGCCGACCTCCATCGCCTCGCAGGATGTCTCGCTTCCCATGAAGATCAAAGGGCGCTTGGCATGGACCAGGATCTCGGCACTCCTTTTGACGGCCTCATCCCATCCCGCAGGCCGCAGGCTTCCGTGCTCTCTCAACAGCGGCTCCCTGATCCTGTGGGCGCTCACGATCTCCTGAAACTTGGCGTTTCCCATCTTGCAGGCATTCCTCGTCGTAATCCTGCCACCTTCCAGCTCCACCTGAATATCGTCGCAGGAGGCACCGCAGACGGGGCAGACTATGTTCTTGCTGACCATGGCTCACACCCGCCGATAAAGCTTCAGGACGAGGGCCTCTGCGCTCAACACATCATCGCCCGTCGGCTCGACGACGACTGGCGAGCCCTTGTAGAGCGGCGAGCCTGTGGAGAAGGTCTCAGGGTCCACAACGACATTGGACCAGACGGCTCTGGGCATGAAGACCTGACCCTGTGGGACGGATCTATCCGGGCGGGCATAGACGGCCACGCTGTGCTTTTTGTCCCTGCTGATGACCTTCACCTTCCCTGGCGATCCCAGGTCACAGTGATCCTGCGGATTCATCTTGCAGACAGCGCATTCCTCGGTGTACTCATCGGTTAGCTTGCGGCCTCCTTTGGCCAGCCTCCCCTCGTCGATGGTGCTTCCCGTATTGAGCAGAAACTCCGCCATAATCTTCTCTAAGCCTCCTGTGTGAACAGATAGAGGGAGCGTCGCCTCCATCGACTAAGCCTCCCTCAAGTAAAGCAATCCCTTGGGATTCTTGCTGACTGCATAGTCTCCTGTGAATTTGGCGAATCTCCCCTCGATCTGAAGATCTCCGAGCTTTGGATTCTCCTCTGTGCCCGCCTCCACGAAGCTTGGCAGAAACTGCTCGATGGTCCCGAGGACCGCCAGAGCGCCTCCAGTCATCTCCGCGCCTGCTCCGCGCCTGGCAGACCCCTTGACAAGGATTGCGCCTCCACCCTGGCGGATTCCACAGAAGTTTTGGACGCTGCCCTCCACGACGATGCGCCCGCCTACGAGGCCGCCGCCCAGCTGACTTCGTGCATTCCCGCCGATTGTGATCTGGCCGCCGCTCATCCCCCGCCAGCTTCCGCGATAGGCGGAGCCGATGTGGTCTCCGGCGTCGCCCAGGATCTGGAGCACACCTCCCTTCATCTCCATGCCTCCCCAGGCGCCAGCATCGCCGTGGACGACAATGCTTCCCCCGGCCATCTCAGCTCCAAGGTGCATGCCTGCAGATCCAAAGATCTCGATCCTCCCCGCCTTCATTCCCTGGCCAATGCGCTTGACACGTGTGACATCGCCCTCGATCAAGACAGTCGTCTCCTCGGCGGGGCCGCTCCCTCGCACATCAACATCGAAGAAATCGCCCAGCAAAAGCTTTGCCGGACCCTGCCACACATGCAGCTTCTCTATCTCCTCTGCCCTCTTCTGGGCAAAGTTGTCGGCCCGGATGACCTCGGCCTCGAGCATAATTCCGATCTTGTCCTTTGGACGGAGAAGTACCTCAGCCATCATCTTCACCTCCGGACTATGGCCTCCAGGGGCTTGTTTGCCTGGATCGCCACTGGATTCTTCAGATACTTTTCAGGCACAGGGTAGTTGGCAATGCCGATGGTGTAGTACTTGAACCACTCCTTGACGTCTGCCAGCATCTCCTTCTCCACAGTCTCATCCACAAAGGGCGCGCTGTAGAATCTGCGGCCATCAGGCACCTGAAGGATCTCTCCTTTATGGGCGATTATCTCTCCGTCTTTTACTGTGTATTCTGCCCTGGAGAAGGCCGTCTTGATCTTTGCATAATCGTTAACATCCAGCCTTGTCGGGTCAAGATCGTAGACTGCAACATCGCCATCTGCTCCAGCGCCCAGGTGCCCTTTGCGGTTTGCCATGCCGATGGTCCGAGCCTGGTTGGCCCTGGTCACTATGGCGATCTCAGAGAGGCTCATCTCTCGATCGATGCCGGCCAGGCTGGATCTGGCGCTTGCCCAGGCATGGCAGCCCTTCATGGTCTCCTCCCTCGCTTTCCTGGACATCAGCCAGGCGATGACATCCGGATACTGCACGAAGAGGCCGCCGTTGGGATGGTCTGTGGTCATGATGGTCTTCCAGGGGTCTTTGATCAGCAGAAGCAGCTCCAGGCCCATCGCCCACTGCACGCTGTTGATGGGGCTGCTCTTGAGGTAGAGCCAGGGGATCACGCCCGAGCCGCACTCCAGCTCCACATCTGTGTTGGACCACTTCTGGCCCGAGAGCATATAGAGGTCGTGGATGGCGGGGCCGTCGCCTGTCATGGCTGTGCCGGGCCCGAAGGGAACAGCACCGTTGTCGATCACCACATGATCGACCTTGTTCACATAGTCCGCCACGCTCTTCGCCCCTGAGCAGAAGTCCCGCCAGGAGGTCCCACCGAAGGAGCTGAACTGGGCATGGGCCAGGTAGACAGTCTGCCTGCGCCTTGCGTTCATCTTCGTCTCTGCCCACTGGACGTCTGTCTTGTTTCGAGGCTCCAGGCCATCCAGTATCTGCAGCGAGTCACAGGTGATCTCCCAGTTTCCAGGATGTCCCAGGTTGTTGGCATGAAGATGCAGCGAGTTGGGCAATCCCAGAAGCTCATTCACCTCGCCCAGGCCGCGGATCATCTCACGCGCAGTGATCTCAAAATGAATATTGGGCTCGTCAAGGCTGTGCACATTCTGGGCCCAGCCCCAGTTCTCAACGCCGGCGGGATTGACGCACTTGATGCCGTAGCCCTTGTGTGTCCTCAGCATCCATGCTGTGTAGGCGGCTGCCTTCTCCACATCGCCATCCCGCAGGTAGCGCATGATGAACCAGTTGTTGCCCAGCACCATGTAAGCGCCCATGTCGAGAATTGGTGTGGCCCTCATCTCCTCATGAGTATGCCGCGCCTCCAGTGGCGGCATGGCAGCCTCAAAGACTGTGGTGTAGCCCATGGCAGCATAATCATAGCCCTGCTTGTACACAGAAGGAACACTGTATCCGCTGCCCGAGTGGGTCAGCGCCGTCTTGGGGCGGACGGACTTGTAATGGTCCTCGGGCCTCATGAGTCGGCCGGCGTTCACCTTGGCTCCTGCCACATGAGAATGGGAGTCCACGCCGCCGGGCATGACAGTCTTGCCTGTGGCATCTATGACTTTAGCATCCTTCCTGTCAGCACCTGAAAGATCGCTTACCACTTTTCCGTTCCTTATGAAGATATCCTTGACGTCGCCGTTGATATCATTCAGGGGGTCAAAGACATAGCCGTTCCTGATAATCAAATTCGCCATCAGACCACCTCCCGTCGCATCAACCATATGGCTTGTACAGGGCATATCATGCTGCAGGTGGCGCAGGAGCCGCAGACCTCCTGATCTACGACCCTCACTGTGCCATTGGCCACCTCCAGAAGCGGTTTTGTCTCCAGCTCGTTGAGATGGCCAGCTGCCAGATATGGGTCGGACAGAGCATTGACGGGACAGGCGATGACGCAATTTCCGCAACCAAGGCAGGCTTCTTCATTTGTCTTGAGCCATGATGTCAGAGTGGGCAGGGGTGCGAGAGGAGCAAGCTTCTTCTCGAAGGCTTTCTTTCCCTTCATCGCCGGGATCACTGCCGTCTTTCTGACCTTGATCGCCCGGACGGGGCAGGCCTGGGCGCATGCGCCGCAGTAGATGCAGGCGTCCTTCCTGTGAGTGACCTTCTCCACGATCTCGCCTTTTTTCCACTCTCGGTTGAAGAGGGCATTGGCAGGACAGGTCTGCACACATGTCCGGCAGGCCTGGCAGATTTTATCGTCCCGGAAAAACTCGCCTGCAAAGGGCTTCTCGAAGGTGATGGCCCCCACAGGGCAGATGGCCGCACACCAGCCGCAGTGCACACACCGGTTTAGGTCGATATGCGTTTGGCCTGCCATCCTGAGGCTCCCGTCCCCGGCAATCTTGCGGCCCTTCACCTCGATGCAGCCCTTCGGACAGACCTCGGCACACAGCCCGCAATGAACGCACTTATCGCTCACCTGCGTGGGCTTCATGGCCACGTGAAGGTAGGATTCGTCCTCTTCAGCTTTCCCTGCAGTCCTAATCTCCAGGGCTCCAGTGGGACAGATGCGAGCGCATAGAGCACACATGGTGCACTCGCCCTTTCGCTTCTCAATGAAGTCCTTGTCTATGAGCCTGCGGGCCACAGCGCCAACCGAGCCTATGACCAGCGCTCCTTTCGAGCAGACCTGAACACATGTGCCGCAGCCGATGCACTTCTCGGGCAGATAGACCTGAGTTCGGTCGTCCTTCGAGTCCAGCACTACCTCTTTCATCTTTTCCCAGCCTGTTGGGCCGGATTATTGGACGGCAAGGGTTAAAGACATTTTGCACGAACGCCGATCTGAATTGGGTTCATGCGAATGCCGCAGCCAGCGATGATCATCGGGCAGTTGGCAGCCTGGGACTCCTGTTCGAGTCTCCTATGAACAGTTCAGCATCAAGAGCACAATGATTATGCAGAATTAGTCATAATTTGATCATCTTTTTGATGTTTTGTCTCTCTTCTTCGAGATTGCTGGAGCAGAATATCTCCCTAACCATGGATAGGTTCTTCCATTGCAGCCTTCGCGTGCCCTGTCTCATTGATCCGAATGCTATCATCGATCTTCTTGAGGATGATCGTCCCATCGCCGAGGTGGTCCACAGCCAGCTCATCTCCCTCATTCAGATCCAGCCAGTATCTTATGGTCAGAGGAAGCTGAATTCTGCCATTGGCATCAATCGTGGTAATCATGAACCACTCACCATGGCAGACCCCGTCTACTCGGATTTATTAAAGCCTTCTTTTGAGATGAGATTCACATGAAGCCTACAAGATGAACTGCGACTGCAAAATATGAGATAGATCTCCCAGATGGCAGATCTGCCAATACGTGGACCTGGCTGCCAAAGACTGCAGCCTCAGCGCATGTAGTATGGATGTCGCACCGCCATAATTCTGATGGCATAGCATGAAACGCGAGGCTTGACCCTGGAGGCGAGATTTCAGCAGTCTATGTCATCGCAGCCAGTCCGCGACTTCTCTTCCACTGGGTTCTCGTGGAACTTTAGCAGCTTCTGCACCTCGAACTTGCCTGTGAATGACTCGTGGACTTTCACGTCCTTGGAGAGGAGCTTGTGCATCCTTGCGTCAGTCTCCCAGGTTCCATTGAAGGCGTTCTTGGTCTCGATGCCCACAGTATGCACAGGGCTTACTGCCAGGATCTCAGCGATCTTCTTCGGATCAGTCATGTAGGAGGCGGGGTCGGTGGAGGCGAAGAATGTGCTGCCCTCCCTCTCCATCTCTGTGACTGCGAAGTTCTCAGTCACCTCTGCGCCGATGCCGCCCCAGAAGGATTTGGAGTGGATGTACTTAGTTCCTATCATCGGGGTCTTGCCAGAGTAGGTCAGCTTTGTCTCCTCCAAGAGGTTGAGCGGCTGAGCTGAGCCGTTGCCCGTTCCTGACCTGGCGGCCCTCTGCGCCTCGACTGTGCCCGAATCCATCTCGAGGTCGCCATCGCCTGTCAGGAAGTTGTAGTACTCAAGGGCAAGCCTTCTGTCCTTCACGGAGACTCCCACCTCAAAGGTGCCCGTCCCCGCCACCTTCAGCCTGTTGCAGAAATCCCCGTCCTGCACCGGCTCTTTGATGGGCGGTGTCCCCGATGCCGGTTCAAGAGAGATGAGGATCATGAGCAACAGGGCTATTGCTGCTCCCTTCGTACTTCTACCCCTCTGGATCTACAGTATCAGTTATGATCTTCTAGCTAAAAAAGTTATTGCAGCCCGGCGGATATTCGTGACGTATTTATTTAAATAACAGTATTCATAGATATTCATATTTCCTGCCGGGTGGCCCCTCAAATCCTTTTAGCCCTCGGACCCAGATCGACGTTCAGCCCGCCAGGCACTGTGTAGCTCCTCTGGCAGATGCCGTCGCCCCGATCGCTGCAGCCTTTCTCTGGGAGATCGTAGTCGCCATATCTGTTGTTATCCCAGAGGTTAGGGCCGCTGTCAAAGGCGTTCTGGCTGTTATCATCGAGGCTGTTGTTCGCGATGGTGTTGTTCATCGCCCTGTCAAGGCGGATGCCGAATCCCAGATTGCCGTCCACTGTATTATTCGCTATGGTGTTGTTCCTGCCGCCCTGGATCAGCAGGCCATTGAAGTTGTTGCTGATATTGTTTCCATCGATTCTATTGTTGCTCGAAAGGACTTTGATCCCGGCCTCGGAAGCCTTCATGTCCATCAAGCTTCCGGCATTTTTGATCCTGAATCCCTCGACGGTTGCTCCATCCGCTTTTATGGTGATGGCGCTTCCGCTGGAGGTGGCGTCAAGAACAGGCCATCCGATGCCCTTGAGATGGACGGGCTTGTCAACCTTGAGGTGCTCGTAGTATACTCCTGCATTAACGATTATGGTGTCGGAGGGCTTTGCCTTGAAGATCGCAGCCTGGATGCTGTCTTCTGTGCCCACCATCAGGGTGGCTGCGTCTGCCACGAAGACCGCCTCAAGAAGGAAGATCGAGAGCATGAGGATGAGCAGGGAGCGCGAGCGCCTCTGGCTCCTTGAGACCCTTCTTATAGTCTTCATGAAAACACCACTTTCAATTCATCCTCTGGGAGGATGCAATTCGTCTGGCCGAGCAGCAAGATAATAAATTTGTTTTCTCAGTTCAAATCCTTTGCGCTCCTCTTTCCCCCTGAACTATGTGGTCCATCTCCATCTCCGTGTCAGAGATATAAAGGCGGCAGGAAGAATGGGTTGGAGCGGACGCATCATCTGAGGCAGTGAGAGCCCCATTAAAAATCAACCGGCAGCTTGATCTTCATAGTACATTTATTGTTCCGGGATGTCAGGGGATATTGCCGTCGTCCTGGATGTTGCCGGAACCATGCTGAGGATGTACAGGGTTGCCAAGGATCTCGGCAGCGGCCTCCTGCTGAAAAAGGTCGTCACCTCGGAGCTGATCATGGAGAAGAGCGGCAGAGCCCTCGTTGTTCCCCAGATAAGGCCCGATCTTCTCTGGCGGTGTCCGCCTGATGAACCCCTGAGTTCTCTCTTCAAGGGCAAAGAGGCTCACATTGGGATCAGCTGCTCCAGCAGCCCCATCTCACGGGAGCAGGTGGCCTCAATACTCCTTCGCTCCAGGGCGAAGGTATCCGATCTCCAGGAGGTGCAGGTCGCTGTGAGGGCCAGATGCCCTGAAGAATACCAGACCACAGGAATGATAGTGGATGAGGATCTGCATGATGTGACTCATGTTATCAGCACGGGCGGCACTCCCTTTCCCGGACTGTGCGGCGTGCTGAGGGAGATCGAGAGCATCGGGGCGGATATATATGTTGCGTCAGGAGACAGCATGCGCAGCCTCGTGAACCTGAAGGGTTACGGCATCGATCTGGGCAGAGTTTACCCTGTTGCAAGCCCTAAACGCAAACAAGAGATCGTGATGGAGCTTAAGGAGAGATACGGCAGTGTCGTCATGGTGGGCGACGGTCTGAACGATCTATACGCCCTGAGGGCGGCTGATTTGGGCGTGCTGAGCGTGCAGCAGGACAGCCAGCCCGCATTGAATCTCGTCCTTGCGGCGGACGAGATCATGGGGGACATCAAGGAGCTGCCAGGGATTCTAAAGAGAAGGATAATCCCCCAGCGTCGAGGCCCGATCGATCTTGATGGGTGATATGTAAAGGATCACTTCCTGTATCCTCTTCGCTCATAAGTCTCAATGGATCGGCGATAAGAGCATCATCAAACCCTCAAATCACCCGTCAAACAGATGCCATTTTCAATCTTATGCGTCCCGCATAACGAATGGCCTCCAGTTGAGATTGGGTGAGATGATCGCCGAAGGCAGATCCTTGGATGGATTAATTCCGGATTATTTTGGAGACAAGGGATAGAGTCGAATGCAGAACGTCTTTTTCTATAATTCTAAGAAAAGTATTTATACTAAGATTGTTCACCTCCCTTTAGCATCTTTTAGAATACTTCGAGATAAAAAAGACTGGAAGATATTAGGAGAGTAGCCCACAGATGTTCGAAGAGCTTTTAGAGCTATACAAAGCAAAGGCTGAAGAGATAGAAAAGGAGAGAACAGAAGCCCAGGCAATGGTCACGCTGGTCACAGCTGTCGATAAGATGGCCAATGAACTCAGCTCCAAGCAGAGCAGCGTCGAGGTTCTGGGAAGGCTGGTGGATCAGGTGGATCGCCTCTCGAAAGAGGTGGCCGACCTGAAGAGCCAGCTTCGTACCAGGCACGGCCGTTCTGCAGTAGTCGTAGAGCAGACAGGCAGTGAGGGCAAAGCCTTGGACCACCACGCCAGATCCCTCATCGATATACTAGCCGAGAGGCCTGGCAGGTACACCACGAGCGAGCTGGTAGACATGCTCGGGCTCAACAAGACGACTGTCATAAGCGTGATGAAGCGCGCATTGGACCTTGACCCGAGGCATGTTAAAATGACCCAGGGCAAGAGGCGCAAGCTCTACCTGGCCTACGTCCCTGACGAGGAGAAGCCCGCTGAGTCGGAAGCGGGTTCCGGCGAAACTGATCCAGTGAAGATGGAACTAATGGCCATGACCTGAAATCCAATCGGGAAAGATATCCGATTGCGAAAGGCCCCTATATTGTGGCCTCATCCGGGTTGTTGAAGCTGATTCAAGGATCCATCGGCGGATAAATTGGCCGCCCGATCCAGTCCCCTTTCCTGCAGTTGTCTAATCCGCTCTGGGATTGAAGGGCCGATTTGAAGCGCGAAGAGGGCACGAAAGGCCATACAGCCATAAGGTCACCTTCAATTTGATCGTTTATGGGGTCGCATGCCATCGATCATATATTGATCGTTAATGCTCCTATAGTGTTGGTGAGGCAGAGCGCCCTGCCCGTAGCGGGAAGCTTCGGAGATCAGCCGCATCAGTCGTGACTGCAAAGTCGCAAAGTTCAAGATCCTTATATGCATCAGTTATGCAAAGATTATACAAAGAATGGGGGCAGACAGTTTGGAGGAGATAATCTATCATCCCATTGGCATTGTCGAGAACGAATTCTCGGAGCCCAAAGACCCAAAGAAGATAAGGAACTCGAGGTCCTTCCTGGTCCTTGACCCCATATATCTTCCCGCCCTGGAGGGCCTGGAGCGCTTCAGGCATCTTCTTGTGATCTTTCATCTCGACAGGGCTCCTGGCTACAGAGAGAGGGTTCATCCGATGGGCGATCCATCCATTCCTGAGAGGGGTGTTCTGGCCACCCGCAGCCCCTGTCGCCCCAATCCTCTGGGAACGACCGTCATCGAGGTCGTGGCGATAGAAGGAAGCAGAATAGAGGTCACGGGCCTTGATGCCCTGAATGGCACGCCCCTGCTTGACATCAAGCCCTATGAGGAGCATTTCGACTCTCCCCTGGGCTTGCAAAGAGAGAGGGACCCGCGATACAGGCCCTCAGAGTGAGTCTGGCCCAAAAGTCCTCGATCTAGTTTTGCTCATCTCGGACAGGCTGTCACATCCTCCGCATATACCACCACTGTATTGGAGAGCATGTTGAAGAGGCGCTGTCCACTTCCACGCAGCAGCAACCAGCCCGCAAGGCAGTCCAGGGGGAGCAGGAAAGCCTTCCCGAAGCTCTCGATGCCGGCATCCCGGAAGCCTATCCTATCGCCCACAGGGCCCACCACCTCAAGGTTGAGGATCATCTTTCCAATAGACTGCCCGCGATAGCCCTCAAGGGCGGTCCAGTAAAGGAACATCAGCCCTGCCTGTATAGCGATGCCGTCGCGGCCGAGAAACGCGATGTTCAGGACGATTGAGATCAGATATCCCAGGATGCTCATGAGGAGGAGATCTATCAGCCAGGCCCAGAATCTGGCTCCCCAGCTCGCACGCCTGATTGCTTCCATGCTGCACCTTTTGTTTTTAATATTATGAAGCAAAAGAAGGCATTAGGCCTTCTTCTGCCGTCTCCTGTACATGTACCCGCCCGCAGCCGCCAGGATTACCAGAATCACTATCGCCGGAAGGAGAAGAGAGGCCGAGGCAGCCTTGACTTTTACAGGGATCTTCATGCTCTGCGATATCACTGTCTCTCCGTCCACGTCCGTGTACTTGATCTCGCTGTTTATGCCGTAATCCTTGGGCGTGGCGTCTGAGTCGATGTCTATTCTGAAGAGCACAGTCCTCTCCTCGCCTGGCTCAAGGGTTCCTATGAAGGCCTGGTCGTCGGTGGAGGAGAAGGGCTTGAAGATGGAGAGGCGAGCCACTGCATCCCTGACGGGGTCCTCGCCGATATTCCTGTAGGTCACCTCGACTGGAGCCTTCTTGCCGCCGACGGAGAAAATCCCCTTGGCAGTGGTTATTTCGAAATCAGCCTGCTTCTTCACCATGATGGAGATGGGGACTGACTGATTGGCCTTCTGGTAGACGTACGATGTCCTGAAGTTGACAAGGGTCGGCGTGCCTGCCGATGTGGAAAGACCAGAGGCGTAAACCCTTACATTATCCTGGTAGTCGTAGGAGAGGTTCAGATCCAGAGGATATTCTCCTGCAGGCGCGTGCTCCCCTATCTTCAGGGTGAACTTCAGGGGCGACTGTGTCTTATCTCCCGATTTCAGGGCCTGCACAACCTGGTCGCCGGACTTGACATCGACCTGCGGGCTGCTTGAGACAAGGCTCGCGGTGATGCCAAGGGCTGTTGTCTTCTTGTACTCCTCCTGCAGCTCGGCTGCGGCCAGGGCAAACTCCTTGGGGTTATCGGGGGTCAGATCCTCCTTGAAGCCCAGAATCCTTCCGTAGTTGGTCAGGTCTACGAAGAGGGTGACTGTATCTCCTCGGTCGAACTCATCGGTCCCTGCCACACTCGCAGAGATGGCCGGACTTCCGTACATCGTGTAGTAGTTATCTCCGCCAAGCTCATAGGGTATGTAGGTGTTCTGAGCCTGGACAACAAGGGTCATCAGGGTTAAAAAGCTGAAGCAAAGCAGTGCTAGTTTGAATCTCATTTTCATCCTCCTCTTGCCCTTATGAGCTTGAGGGCTCGACTGAACTCCATCTTCGCATTCTCCAGGACCTCACGCTGGACCTCCATGCGAAGCATCAGCACGACGAAGACCGTGAATGTGGTGAGCAGGGCGAAGACGACCGCCATGACTGTCACCAGTCCGAAGTTGCTGGTGATGAGGAAGGGCGAAGAGATCAATGCCCCAAAGCCGAAGACAGTGGTCAGGCCCGAGGCCACCAGGGCAGAGCCTATGCGGCGCGTGGCAGTTCCAAGCGACTCCATTGGGTCTCCTGTCTTCTCCAGCTCCTCGTAGAAGCGCTCCATCATCAATATGGCGTACTCAGAGCCGACCCCAAGGATCAGAGCGCCGAGGGTTGCCGTGAGGGGAGTGTACTTCAGGTCTGCCAGATACATGACCCCGCCCATCCAGCCGATCACCACCAGCATGGGAAGCACTGGCAGGAGTGCCTTGATCAGGTCCCTGTAGATGATCAGGAGAAGCATGAAGATCAGCACCAGTCCTAGCAATGTCATCTCAGTTCTTCCTGTGGTTAGGGCTGCGATGACTGTGGTCATGACCACTGCGTCTCCAGTCTCTCGAACAGAGACGTCAGGCGGGGGCGAACGCCAGGCGACGTCCTTGTCGATCTCCTTGATCAGGCGGTCTGTTCCCTCGGCACCGAGATCAGATAATGTTTGGCCCACGTTGACGTCTATGATCGCTGTGTCATGGCCGTCCAGATATCTATCCCGAATCGAGGCTGGCAGGCCGTCGATCAAACTTTGCGCCGAGGTCTTGTCTTCGGGAATCGTGCCGCCGTTTGCCTGCTTGACGACGGAGGCTATGCTCATAGCGTCATAAACCTGCTCACGGGAGTTCTTGAGATACCCGCTGAACTCATCCATCCATTTGAGGGTCTCGGGATCAGTGATGTCGTCGCTCTGGACGAGGAGTTCCAGAGTGTTTGTGCCTCCGAAGACGTCGCTCATGTGTCTGAACTGCACCAGGGGCGGCAGGTCCGAGGGCAGGTAATTCTTGAAATCTGTGTCAACGAGAACCTGCGTGTCTGCATAGGTTCCGACAAGAGAGAGCAGGAGCGCCACGGCCAGCACAACCTGCCACCTTTGAATGCACAGATCGGCGAGCCTCCCAATGGCGAGACCGATAACAGTCTCCTTCTGCACATCCGTCTCCTGCCCATTTTGTTCTGCACCCCTCTCATTCTTCGTAGGCGAGCTTCTCCGCTCGATGACGTAGAGGAGGGTTACGCCAACGAAGAGAGCCGAGAGGTAGCAGAGGAAGAGCCCGATAAGGCAGGTCAGCCCGAAATCCCTGATCATGGGCACAGACGATGTCAGGAGGGAGACGAATCCCATGGCTGTGACGATCAGGGCGATCATGACAGGAAGGGAGACGTGGTTGATGGTCTCCACCACAGCCCTGATGGGCGACTGGCCTTTGGCGAACTCCTCGTGTATCCTGTTGTGGAACTGGATGGCGTAGTCTATGCCGATTCCTATGAGCACAGGAAAGGCCGCCATGGAGACCATGGTAAATGGTATATGCAGAAGCCCCATCGCACCGAAGGTCCAGGTCACTCCCAGAAAGACGATGGGAATCGGCAGAAGAGACCATTTCACATGCCTGAAGGTGAGGAAGAGCGCTATTATCATGAGGAGTCCGGCCAGACCAAGGATCGGGCCGTTGGAATCGTTAATCTCGCTGGTGATCGATGTCTCGAGAGCAGGCTCGCCAGTGACTGTGACCCCGACATCGGGCGGGAAATCCGCCATCTGCACCTGGCCTATTGTCTCTTCGTAAATCTCATTAAGCTGCGTTTCCGTCAGGGTGACTGGCATCTCGATCGAGAGCATTGTGTGCCTCTCGTCGGGCATCATGCCTTTTACAGCTTGGAGGTTATCGGGGCTTGCCAGGATCTCATCGATCCTCTCCTGGTCGGGAATAGACCTGACCCCGCTCTCACGCTCCTCGGCGTCCGCGACAGTGTCGGCTATGCTATGCACCCCTATCACATCTGGTGCAGCCTTCATCTTGTCCGAGAGGGTGAGCATCGCCTTCAATGTCTCCGGTTTTGTCACACCGTCTCCTTCGATCAGAATCGCGATGGCCTCTGTTCCGAACTTCTCGACGTAGAGATGGTCGTACAGCTGGTATAGCGGAGAATCTTTGCCGACCATGCTCTCTGTGGACATGCCCTCCGACCCTATCTCCTGGGCATAATGGATAGCGGCAAGGGTTAAGAGCACTGCAGCTGCGATGATTATGATGGGATTTTCTGCAATCCAGTAGCCAAGCCGCTCAGTGCTGTTCACCGAATCCCCTCTCATTGATATGTGTTCGAAATTTTCCGAACGATCGGAACATACGAAAAGTACTTAAAACTTGTGGTCTACTCTAGATCGATGAACAAAGCTGAAAGGGACGCCTTGAAGCGACATATTGTGGACGCCTGCGTCAAGGGGGCGAACTCCAGGGGTTATGGAGATGCTGTAGGCGTTTTGCGAGGGACACTATTCCTTGCGATCAGGCCCATGTCCATGGATCAGCTTGTGGAGGAGACGGGGTACAGCAAATCCACTGTCAGCTTCAACATGAGCATTCTGGAGAACCTCGGGCTTGCCAGAAGAGTGATCACGCCTGGAGATAAGAGGTATCACTATCTTGCCGTGACAGATCATAATTCTATGAAAAAAGCCATGCTCGTGAATGTGAAAAATGAGAACCAGCTCATCATGACCGCCTTGGATATGACCGAGAAGGATCTCGTCGGCAAATCAGTCTCCCAGGCAATCCTCGATAAGATCTCTGATGTGAGATCCTTCTACAGGAAGACTGACAGGTTGCTTGAGCTTGTCTCCAGGTACACCACAGACGAGATGATAGAGCTCTTGGAGAGAGAGGGCAGATGAGATCTCAAAGGCCGATGCAGTCGTGCTTCTTGTCAGCACCAATTTTTCTTTAAATCTAAATCGGACTCCATAGGAGGTCCAATTCGATAGGACATTAAAATGACCAAATCTTTATTAGGTCTGACAGCTAATAATAATTAATGATGAAAAGCGGAGGCTATCTTGTTATATCTCTTATGATGCTATCAGTAGCAGCATCGCATGCTGAAATAGCTGTTTCTGGCTCAACCACAGTTCAACCTCTAGCAAAGATATGGGCTTCTGAATTTGATGAGCTACAGCAGAATTATCATATATCAGTTCAAGGCGGCGGCTCAGAGAAGGGCATAATCTACATTGTTGAAAATAGATCAGATATGGACATGGTCTCAAGGAAATTCAACTCGGACGAAAATTATGAATCAGGCCCGGAGCTGAGCCGCGTTAATCTAACGGCATCCGAGATGTTCCGATTGGATCTTCGAAATACAAGCCTGGAAATGGCAGATCTGAGCAGATCATCTCTTGGCGAGGCTTGCATTAAAAATGCACGGCTGTTTGGGGCCAACCTCAGCCGGGCGGTCATGGAGGGAGCTGATCTTGAGGGGGCTTATCTGGTGGGCTGCGATCTATCCTTTGCAGATCTCAGCCATGCCAATCTGGTAGGAGCTGACCTGATCGGCTCAAACCTCACCGGCGTGGATCTCACTGGTGCAAATCTGCAACAGGCGAGGATGAGCAATACCACTCTTGTGAGAGCAAAGATGGATCTGACAAACTCAACTGCTGCTGACCTCAGCCGCTCAGATCTGACGGGAGCATCCCTTGTCGGGGCTTACTTGAGGAGGGCAGCATTTTGCGATTCGATCTTGGCAGGAGCGGATATGAGCGGAGCAGACCTCGTCGGCGCCAATCTCATCGATGCCAACCTGAGCGATTCGAAGCTCAACGGAGCCGATGTATCCGAGACTCGCTGCTACGGCGCGAATTTCGTCGGATCCGAGATCATCAATTCTGAAATGGGCTTTGCCAATTTAACATCTGCCAATCTGAGCATGGCCAATCTCTCTGCCTCGAATCTCATGGCTTCAGAGCTGACAGGTTCTGATCTCTCTGGGGCCGACCTATCGGCTGCGAATCTTGAGGCTGCTTATCTGCATAAGACGAAGGTCGTCGATGCCCGGCTAGTCGATGCCAGTTTGTCTGGGGCACACTTTGAGGATTCCGATCTATCGAATTGCGATCTCGGAGGAGCCGATCTGACTGGCGCCCTGCTTGAAGGGTGCAACCTGACGGGTGCCAATCTGAATGATGCCAGGCTTTTAAGCTCGGATCTCAGCCAAGCCCTCCTGAAAGGAGTGCACCTGGCCAGGGCAAATATGGTTGGTGCCACGATGAATTGGATAGAGATTGGCGAAAGCAGCATCACAAATTCCCAGTTGACCAGAGCAGAGCTCTTTGGCGCTAACCTGAGCCATTCTGATCTGACGGGCTCGGACTTCACAAGGGCGTATTTGGTGAGGGCGAACCTATCGAATTGCACTCTGGATGATGTCACCCTTGATTTCGCAGACCTGAGCAATGCAAACCTGCAAAATGCCAATCTCGGCCAGGCCAGGCTATCTAGCCTCATAATGAATGATGCGGACCTATCAGGAGCGGACTTGAGGGGATCTCACATGGATAGCATGACCCTTGAGGGAACTATTTGGCGAAGGGCAAACTTGAGGTCCTCCAGAATAATCTCCTTGGACATGGAGAATACCGACTTCAGCGGAGCCGATTTGAGGAACGTCCGGTTCGCCAAGACTTATCTGAATAATACGAACTTTTCGGGCGCTGATCTGAGAGGTGCCATCTTTGAGACATGCGCCTTCGAGAACGCCGATTTCAGTGGTGCAGATCTACGAGGAGTCAAGTATGATTCTGTAGCGCTCGGCTTTTTCGCCATCTCGAAGCTCGATGGGGCTGGGATCAGTGCAGGCCTGATGGATGATCTTGAAAAACTTCGGTCAGGAAAAATGACCTAAAGCCATAGTCGCATCTGAGTCCCTCATCCCTCTTATCGCATCGATATCTCTCAGAAGGTTTATGAGGCCCATGCGAAGAAGTCTTGGTGCAGTGATCTGCAGTGCGGCAGGCCCCGGCTTTCTGGAGAATTAATATGAAGATAGCTTTCCTTGGCACCAACGGCTGGTACGACACAGAGACGGGCAACACCATCTGCACCCTCATCAGCTCCGAGAAGCACCACATCCTCCTCGACGCTGGCAACGGCATCTACAAGGCAGACAGATTCATCCAGGACGAGCGGCCCGTCCACCTCTTCCTCTCCCACTTCCACCTGGACCACATCGAGGGCCTGCACATCATCAACAAGTTCCGCTTTCCATCTCTGCAGATCTATGGCCAGAAGGGCACAAAGGCGGTCCTGAAGACCATCGTCAACGAGCCCTTTACTGTTCCCCTGGACAGGCTCCCCTTCCCCGTCGATGTGCACGAGCTTTTCGAGGGGCCTTACAAGCTTCCCTTCCCCGTGGAGTGCCGCTTCCTGGTTCACGCCTCTCCGACGCTCGGCTACCGCTTTGACCTGGACGGCAATGTAATTGCCTACTGCCCAGACACAGGCATCTGCGAGAACGCTGTGCGCCTTGCAGAGGATGCAGACCTGCTCATCACAGAGTGCTCCCACAAGCCCGGGGAGAGAAGCCCTATGTGGCCCCATCTGAACCCGCAGGACGCAGTCGAGATCGCCAGGAGAGCCCGAGCGAAGCGGCTGGCTCTGACCCATTTCGATGCGGGAAGGTACACGAGCATCCAGGAGCGCCTGGACGCTGCCAAGACAGTCGCAGACTTCAAAGAGCTGATCGTGGCCCAGGATGGCATGGTCCTGGAGCTGGAATAGCTGTTGAGCTGGAGCCGCGACTCGGAGAGAGCGTCTTCTCGTTCCCGAGGCAGAAGCTCACCCATCGATCACTGCAAGCTTAAACCCGTATGAAAAATACGTAATGTACATATGGTTGATCTCCTCTCCGCTAGAATCCAACTCGTTAGCGGATTTGATGTTGACTCGAAGCTGAAGATATTCATTTCCTTTCCCAACCAAATCCAAGCAATTTCCTAAATCCTCTCTTTCGCTCTTTAGGGTCATCAGGTGGTTTCCACCCACCTTTTTCGGCAAGTCTTGTGATCTCTGCCTGACGAGCTTCCTCGCCATATTCGGCTTTCAGCGTGGAGAGGAACCTGTCCGTTTCTGCGGGGGAGAAGTGAATTACATGATGGCAATTATCATGAAACAATCCTTTGGCGATCGCATTATCCAATGGCGTGAAATTAATAGCTTTGCCGCTTATGGAGAATGTTTGCCCCTGAAATGGCTTGCATTTAGGGCATTCGGTCGGATGGGATGAAATAGCGACTAGATCATATTGTCTCTCCTTAGCTACTCTGAACGCATTCTCTCTACAGAGTTTGTAGCCTCTATTAATATCCGCTATCAAGCGTTCTTTGTTAGGAGCTTCGATTTCAGACCAATCACAGTGGAGTATCTCTTGATTCTGTTTAGCCGCTTTCTTCTTTATTCGTTCAATCCTTCCAAGATAGCCTCCTTGTGTATTATCTCGCAAGCCAAGGTCAATCGCCTTTTCACAAACCCTGATAGCTTTTCCATATACCCGATCTTCAGTAAAAACCGTCGCAAGATGTTGAAACGCTGGCGTCGACGAAAGCTCAACTTCAGAGGGTTTTCTGCTATCGATTGGATTGTAAAGAACAGGTTTGAGCGCGTCGAATACCGAAATATGCTCAATGGCTGTTTTCTTAAAAAGTTCCCGCATCTCCGAATCTTCGCGTTGCTTATATGTTTCTCGCGCAATGCCATTATAGATAAAATGTGTGTCGATTGGATGACCGACTTTGTGGATCTGCTTGAGCATCTTGTCTAAATTATTTGAGGTCCAAGCACGGAATCTATCGTCAGCTTCAAAAAGCCCGCCGTGTACATATGACTTGTATTCGCTCTTGTTATCAGAATGTGCCATGTTCCATGAAATCTTTCTGAGGCAAAAGCTTTTTCGTTAGAAGTCCAATCGCCGAGAGAGGGATTTATCATGAAGATATTGGCGATAGCCTTTGTTCTCATGGCCGTGGGTGCGGCGGAAAATGATAGTTATGTGATGGGCCCTTATAAGGTCTCATTTGATACCGGTTTTCCAAAATTCGATTATAGTGTAAATATTGAAGAGCCAATAATTTCAGAGACATTGAGTGGGCGACAAATAGAATACATATTAAATTTGACAAATAAATCAGACGTCTTTTTAGGTACATTATTTATTAATTTAATATATATGGAAGGGGGAAGAGATATACCATCAAATTCGACAAAAGAGATGGCATTAAAATCGAAATTATATAATATGGATAAAAATTTTTATATTTGGGATTCTGCTATTCGAAAAATTGATGGTACCTACGGAGCAGCGGTACAAGGATTCTCTTTCCCTGTAATAGCATATCTTGCCTATTACAATCCACCTTTTGACCCAGAGCACCTCTCTGTCACTATTTTTTCTGGATATCCAGAAAAGGAAGATTTCCTAACGCTCCTCAAGACCATCCATGTCGAGAAGCTCAACGCCACCGCATGAGCACGAGGTGATCGCGAGTCATCCGAAATCTTTTTCATCAGATCCTCCGATCTGGATTTGAGGAATTTAAATTAGAAAAAACCAACTATATATAGCGATTCTGATTTCAATTTTGGCAAATGGATTGACCGTCGCCAACGAGCCAAGCACTGCGGACGAATGGTATAATGACGCACTTACTCACGATTATTATGCTTCTACCGAGAATAAAAAAAGCGAGGCTTATAATGCAATCGAGAGCTATAAAAAGGTCCTGGAACTCGATCCAAAGAACACTTCCGTGATGTATCGCCTTGCAGCAGTATATGATATTGATCTAGAAGACGACTCAAACGCACTAGCATACATCGAAAAGGGCCTCAAGATCGAACCCGAAAACTTGGATTTTCTCGATAAGAAGGGGCTCTATTTAAGCAGACTTGGCAATAAACAAGAGGCTGAAGTCATATACGATCAGATGATCCAGATTGCTGAACGCGATTGGTCCGAAAGTAAGAATTGTGGCTATCTGACACGGTTGTCTGGTATCTGGGACTCGAAAGCCAAACTTCACGATGACAATCTCGAAATGTGGAAGCAATACATAGAAAAGTCTCAGAAATATGGCAAAGATTGGCGAAAATGCGAAGGACTTGATTGAATGTGGTGATTTTAATATAAATTATTTCGACAGACTCCTGTCCTCAAGAACTAATAAATACCCTCTTTAATCCGTCTGCTCAATCTCATCGAATCCGCACTCCTCCCAAAGGCGCACTCCCACAAGCACCTCGAACTCCGGCGGGGTGAGGATGGGAATCCTGTACTTGGCGGCGTCGTCCAGGGCGATCCTCGGGCAGGCTGTCGAGACCGCTGCCTCGGCCCCGAGGTTCAGCAGCCGATCCGGCTCGATGTTGTCGATGTAGACCAGAAACATCTCCCGGCCCTTCTCTTCTCCCATGGCCTTCAAACGCCTTGCGAGGCCGATCCTCCGCTGGCCCGGCTTTTTGGAGACGAGCACCGCAAACCTCTTCGAGTCTGCGGCCCTGGCGATCGCCCCGAAGCGCCGCCTGAGCATGGGATCTGGATCGATCTCGACAATCTCTCCTGTGACTGGATCGGCTGCTATCACCCTTTTCCCGGTGGCCAGGGCGATCCCAAGTGGATGAAACCTGCCAGTGCCGATGAAGAGGTACTCTTCCGCATCGCTCAGCCTGGCAGAGGAATAGCAGCAGCCCAATACCTGGCCTGGGTATTTCACGCGCCCTCCCGCAGGCCCGAGAACGCCCACGATCCCATGCTGCTTCAGGACCTCCAGGGCACCCTCGATCTGGCCTACGTGCTGAATAGTAGTAGCGACTCCCACCCTCTTCTCCTTGAGAAGCGGCAGAGCCCTGTGGGTGACGTCTCTCAGATCGTCCCTCCTCCTGGCCTCAAGGAATAGGACATTCTTCTGCCCTGCCCCCAGATCAGCATGCCCGAGATGAAGCATCAGATCCACCTCCTGGCAGAGCTGAGCATCGACGTCGCATGCCCCGTAGCATGGGTCGCCGGAGATCATGACCTCCGTGCCAGTCTTCTCCTCGATATGCCTCGCGATGCCAGGAAGCGCTCTCTTCAGGCCCTCGGGCGCTTGCAGCCCGACGCTGCCAGCTCGCCTCTTCTGTATCTCCTTCAAAGCAAAATCGAGGTTGAGATCGTATTCATGATCATGGCTGAAGGAGCCATGACTAGAACCATCGCTCGAGGGTGCTCTGTCCACGCCTGTACGCCTCCTCCAGCCTTCCTGCCGTCTTCTCCACCCTCTCCCTATCGAAGTCCCTCTCATCCACGAGGAAGGAGAGGATCTCATCGACTCGGGGCTTGGTGATCTTGATGGCATAATCGTCAGTCACATCCGGATGAAGGAAGAACTCCCTGATCTGCTCGAAGTTCTCCATCGTCTCACCCCTATCAGCGAGGATCGACTCCAGGTCGCCCTTCTCCCGGATCAGCTTTAAGGCAGTCTTTGGCCCCACCTTTGAAAGGCCAGGGTTGTAGTCCGTGCCGCACATGATGCCTATCTCGATGAGCTGCTTCTGGCTCAAGCCTAGGCGCGCCAGCTCAGTCTGCAGATCGATCTCCTCCGGCTCCACCTCCACGTAGATGTTCTTCCTCGGCAGCTTTCGCCTGCCTGTTATCGCCAGGTTCCTCACGACACGGGGCGCTCCGAAGAGAAGTGAGTCGTAGTCCTGGCTGGCAGCGCTGTAGACATCCCCCTGCACAGCCATATGGGCAGCCTGAGCCTCTCCCTCTGAGGGGGCCTGGATCAGGGGAAGCCCCATCGCCTGAATCAAGCGCTGGGCGTCCTCCAGGATCTCGGAGTTGAGATGAGATGACGCCTGAGCGTACTTGAAAGCATCCCGACCCTCGGCCCGCGCCTCATCCCATGCAACCGCTGCCCTCTCTCTGACCTCGGCGCGCTCCCGCAGCGTCCCCGATTTGAATGACGGAGGGTCCCCATCGAAGACATAGGCCACCTTCACCCCAGCCTCGACAAGGTTCGTCGTGCGGTACAGAAGTCCGGAGAGGTGCGATGTCACCCTGCCCGACCTATCCATGAGAGGCGTTCCATCCTTCTGGCGAATGATGCTCAAGAACTGGTAGAGGGTATTGAAGGCGTCTACAGCCACCCATCTGCCTGAGAGTCCCTTGATCTCGATCCTCTTCTTCTGCACCAGATCTCCCAGATCAACGCCCATGCGAATACTACCTATTGCTCCTTCCTGATAAAGTCTCCACCGACTTCAAAAGGTGATAATATCTTTAAATACGAGTTTCAGGGAGATATAATTCTGGTGCTCTTCATGATAGAGATAACAGAAGCTGCCGCCAGTGTGCTCAAGCGCAGCCAGGCCGAAGGCAAGGTCATAAGGATGTTCCTTCCGTCCCCCCCAAATCCCATCACGGGGGCCGAGTGGGCCATGGCCCTAGGAGATGCTGCGAAGAATGACGTGATCCTGGAGGATAAAGGAATAAAGATCCACATAGACCCCCTTGAGGCCGAGATCATGCGCGAGACAATAATCGATTACGTCGATGACGAGCGCGGAACAGGCTTCGTGATCCGCGGACCGGAGGATGAGGTCGACTCATGTGGATCATGTGCCCATGCAGATGCCTGCGATCATGATCACAGCAGCTGCGACCATGATCATGAAGGGGGATGCGGCTGCGGCTGCAGTTAGCTTTCAACATCTTCTGCATGTTTTGCCAATCGCCCACGAAGCAAGATTTATATCGCAAACATCGCAATAAGGGGCTCGGCAAAGGCGAAGAGGCGAGACCGCCTCCCACCAGCTGTCGAGGCCGATAAAAGTAATGGTACTATGCGTATGAAATCGCCATGCGAAGAGATAGTCTGGGATGTGCTTCCCAGTATCAGAGCAGCCATCGCTGAGGAATTGGTCAAGCGCGGGATATCTCAAAAAGAGGTCTCCAAGATGCTCGGAATCACACCTCCTGCCGTCTCGCAATACGTCTCCAAGAAGAGGGGCTATAACATAGAGTTCAGAGAAGATATTCGAGCGGCCATCGAGAAGCTAGCGGATGACCTCATCCAGAAGCGTGTGGACGACCTGGTGGAAAGGATCTGCGGTGTGTGCAGGATGCTCCAGGAGGATGAAACTGCCTGCATCTCGACCAAATGCAGGGGCAAGTCGAGATAGAATCCTTTCATCCCGATGTGATTCAATGACCCACCATTATAATCTAGATGGATAATCTAGATGGCCGGTCATCGGCACGAAAGCCTCACCTGGCGGCTTTACTGGTGGATTTTGAATCTACTTTGAGGCAGGGTCGTTTGATCTATGAAGAATCTTGAGGATGATCTTTGCCGTCGACACCATCAGGATTAGGCGGCATCTAAAAATAATTCTCGAAGGAAAAGATGATGACCAGGTCGGACAGGCTGGCAGAGATCAGGAAAAAGATCAGCGAGAACGAAGGGCTCCTCATCGCCTTCTCCGGAGGGGTCGATAGCGGCCTTCTGGCGAAGATAGCAGCCGATCTCCTGGGCAATCGTGCTCTCTCAGTCGTCCTCGACTCCGAGACGATGCCGCGAAGCGAGCTTCGGAGTGCTCTGGAGCTTGCAAGCACCCTTGGCCTTAACTGCGAGACGGTGAAGTTCTCCATCCTGCAAGATGAGGAGTTCGTGAAGAATCCGGGCGACAGGTGCTATTTTTGCAAGAAAAGGTCCGCGCAGGTCTTGAAAGAGATAGCCGCCAGGGAGGGCATCTCTCGGATCGCCGATGGCGTGAACCTCTCGGATTACGGTGACATGCGTCCCGGAATAAGGGCCTGCGACGAGGAGGGCATCTGGCATCCCTTCGTTGAGGCCGGGATAACCAAGGAGATGATCCGAGAGATCGCCAGGGAGATGGGCCTGCCCTTCTGGGATAAGCCCTCTTCAGCCTGCCTCTCATCGAGGATTCCCTACGGAGAGAGGATCTCCGAGGAGAATCTCAGGATGGTGGGGGAGGCCGAGGACTACCTGAAGAGCCTCGGCTTTGGGCAGCTGAGGGTCAGGGCTCACGGGAGAATTGCGAGGATCGAGGTGCCAAAAGAGGATGGAGAAAGGACTTTGAACCTCGGCGAGGATATTGCAAGGAGACTCAAGGAGATCGGCTTTTGGTATGTTGCCCTGGATCTCGAAGGATTCAGGAGCGGGAGCATGAACGAAGTCCTATGAATGTCCGGGATATAAGATCTGATTTTCCTATCCTGAAGGATGCCGTCTACCTGGACAGCGCCTCGACGAGCCTCACTCCTGAGCCTGTGTTGAATGCGGTTCTCGATTACTACCACGGCTACAGGGCCAACATCGGACGAGGGATCTACAGGTTCGCTCAGATGGCAGACCAGCGGTACAGCGATTCCCACCACAAGGTCGCGGGCTTCGTGGGAGCCGAGGAGGGCGAGCTGATCTTCACGAGGAACACTACCGAGGCCATTAATGCAGTCGCCCGAGGCTTTAAATGGCGGAAGGGCGAGAGGGTTGTCACCACCCTCCTGGAGCACCACTCCAACCTTCTCCCGTGGATGCGGCTGACGAAGGGCGGCGTCGAGCTTTCTGTCGTGAGGCCCGACCCCCAGGGAAGGCTCGACCTGGGCGACATTGAGAGGGCGATAGACGAGAGGACCAAGCTCGTAGCTGTGAGCCATCTATCCAATGTCCTTGGCACTGTGCAACCGGTGAAAGAGATCGCTCGAATCTGCAGTGATCGAGGCGCAGCCCTCCTGGTGGACGGTGCCCAGGCAGTGCCCCACATGCCTGTGAGCGTGAATGATATCGATTGCGATTTTCTCTGCTTCTCGGGCCACAAGATGCTGGGGCCGACGGGTACTGGATGCCTATGGATCAAGAGATCCGAAGAGATCGAGCCGCTCCTCGTGGGGGGCGGAATGGTGGCGGATGTTCGCGGATACGATTACGATATCAAGAAAGGCCACGAAGGCTTCGAGGCCGGCACGCCCGATATCGCGGGAGCGATCGGCCTTGGAGCTGCAGTCGATTATCTGAGGCGGGTGGGGATCGATGAGATCCATGATCACGAAAAAAGGCTGACAGGAAAGCTGCTGAAGGGCCTTGAGAAGATCGAGGGCGTGAAGGTTTATGGCCCTCCTGATCTGAAGGGCCGGGGCGGAGTGGTCTCCTTCAATGTGCACGGATTGATGCCCCACGAGGTGGCCATGATGCTCGACCATGCATCGAACATCATGGTGAGATCCGGGCATCACTGCTGCATTCCTCTCATGAGACACCTGGGCCTGAAATATGGAACTGTGCGCGCATCCCTTTACCTCTACAACACCGAGGAGGATATCAATCAGCTCCTGGCCGCCATCGAGCAGATCGCCAGGATGGGATGAGCGGCTGATCGGGAATGCCAAAGGAAGATGCGAAAAAGAGCAGTAGCTGGCCCAAAGGATCTTGAGAAGCCTGTGGAGTTCGGAGGTCCAGGGAGATGCAGAAAGGTTTTCCATGCCTTAGGCTGGACGGCGAGAGCGTCGAGGATGCGGCCTGTCCCGTCGTGGAGGAGATGCCTCTCTCCATCTTCATCAATGGCAGACACTTTGTCACCGCCATGATCAGCCCTAAAGAGAGAAGGGAGTTCGTGACGGGCCACCTCTTCTCGGAGAGGATCGCATCGAGCATCAAGGAGATCGAGTCCCTGGAGATCGAGGGGAATGTGGCCCGAGCAGTCGTGGCCAATCCCATGAGGGCGATAGTTCCACGAAGGCCGATCGTCAGCGGCTGCGGAGGGATCGCCTCCTTCCTAGACGAATCGAAGCTTTCTGAGATAAGATCTGATTTGAAGATCACGAAAGAGGACGCCTTCTCTGCGATGAGGGCCATCTCCCTCTCAGAGCTTCATGTGGCCACGGGCGGGGTCCACAGCGTCGGCCTCTTCCAGAAGAGCGGCCCGGTCTGCATCATCGAGGACATCGGAAGGCACAATGCATTGGACAAGGCCATAGGCCATGCGCTCACCCAGAAGGTGGACTTCGCCGAGACCTTTGCAGCCTGCACCGGCAGGATATCCTCGGAGATGGCCCTGAAGTGCTCAGTCGCCGGAATCCCGATCATAGTCTCGCGCGGGGCGACGACCAGCCTCGCCATCACCATCGCCGAGAGGACGGGCCTTGCCATCGTCGGCTTCATCCGGGGAAAGAGGCTTACCATCTACTCAAACCGCCAGAG
The DNA here is from genome assembly GCA_002067365.1 of Methanosaeta sp. PtaU1.Bin060. GTDB lineage: Archaea > Halobacteriota > Methanosarcinia > Methanotrichales > Methanotrichaceae > Methanothrix. The sequence continues at coordinate 59,811 of MVRK01000023.1, forward strand.
GATCACGATCGCATGATCTGCTCAAGGTGCAGCCAGAGGGCCATACTCTCCCAGCGCTATTCGGGCCTGCATCTGTGCCAGGATCATTTCGTCGAGGACTTTGAGAGACGGGTGGCAAAGACAGTTCGAGAGAATGGGATGATGCCGGACGGCGAGCGCATTGCAGTCGCAGTGAGCGGCGGCAAGGACAGCACAGCCCTCCTCTTAGTCCTGAAGAAGATCCTGGCGGATAGAGACGTCGAGATGGTGGCGGTCACAGTGGATGAGGGCATCGCGGGATACAGAGACGACACCGTAGCGGCCGCGAGGTCGATCTGCGAGCGTCTGGGCGTCGAGCAGCAGATCGTCTCCTTCCAGGAGGAGTTCGGCTTCAAGCTCGATGAGATCGTGGATGGAAAGGATGCTGCCCCCTGCACCTTCTGCGGCGTCTTCAGGAAGAGCGCTCTCAACAGAGCAGCGAAGCGGCTCGGAGCCACGAAAGTGGCCACGGGTCACAACCTCGACGACGAGGCCCAATCGGTCATGATGAACTACCTGAAGGGCGACATCGAGCGGCTGCTGCGCTTTCGACCGAGGCGGGAGCAGCCGGGGCTCGTTCCGAGGGTGAAGCCCTTGAGGGATATCCCAGAGAAGGAGACAGCCCTTTACTGCATGGTGAATGCAGCCTTCACAGAATCAAGGGAGTGCCCTTATGCGCAGCTCTCGCTTCGGGCGGATGTGAGGGATATGATGAACAGAATTGAGCGCCTCTTTCCAGGCACGAGGCACTCCGCGCTTCAGGGATTCGAGGAGATTGCAGAGATGGCGAAGGGAAGGTGGACGGGGATCGATCTGGAGAGGTGCAGGAGATGCGGCGAGCCCTGCGTCAGGGACATCTGCAAGGCATGTGAGCTGCTGGAAAGGCTGAAGCTTTAGATCATTTTCTAGATCGATATTTTCAGCACAGATGCTTCCTAAATCGTCTCCCTCTCGTCGGTGCGCCTGCGTCGAGCCTCCAGGTCGCTTGTGGTCTCCGCCATCGCCTTCTGAAAGACCTCGAAGCTCTCTGTGCCCGCAGTGATCCCCAAGATCGAGTCGAGGTCCAGGAGCAGGAGGACGTCGGTCATCTCAACGGTGTCCCTCTGCCTCTTGGCGATGTTCAGGACGATGATGTTCTCATCGAACTCCTCAAGCTGCCCGAAGATGGTCTCGCTGGACTCCTTCAGAAGGACCCAGATGAGCTGGCCAGTGTTTGACTTCAGGAACTTCTCAAGAGCAGTACCGCACTTCATCTGACACCCAGGGGAAATAGGTTCAGAATCATTTTAAATTTTGCGGGGAAGGAGGACTGCCTCCATCTTATCACAGGTATGATTGATGAAATGGATTATCGGGTTCGTCGTAGTCCGTCTCTCTGTCTAGAATGCTCTTGATCGCTTTAGTGTTGCTCCAGACTTCGATTATACCGGATTTTTTAATTTTATTAAAATGATTGTCATTAGTGATGAGGATCGCATCAGCAAAAAGACAGGTTGCAGCGTGAACGATATCTGATAGCTCGCTATCAGGAAAAAATTCCGAACATATGTGGATTTCGAGCAACTAATCTATCAAAACATTTATATACTATAAATACTATTAGATAGTATGAATTCCTTTAT
>MVRK01000024.1 GCA_002067365.1 Methanosaeta sp. PtaU1.Bin060
TTGACACAGGGATTTATTTGATAGAGGGTTATGATAAATGCTTATCCCAGTACCCATAGAAAATAGCGAGGAGCCAAAAAACTTTTTTGAAATCAGGTGAAAATGAGTCGAGAGCCAAGGTCCGGATTCGAACCGGAGTGGTAATGCTCTGCAGGCATTTGCGTAGCCGCTCCGCCACCTTGGCAACTCTTGCGATCGCGGGATGCCCTGCCTCTTGCGCCGGAGGGCCTCCCTTCCGCCCCGACCGCTACGATCTCATTCCCTATAAAGATTGCCTTCGAAGCGACAGCGATGCTGACTATATTAATGTTAATATTATTATATATCTCTTTGAACTCGAAATGCCGGTCTTCATCGCTGCAAACTGCTATCGACTGTGCTCCCCGACCGCCCGTCGCGAACTGCTCGGGCTCTCGGCCTTATCCTCTTAAGATGAATTGGGGCTTCGGGATTGTCAAAATGTTGCTTTGATTGATTTATATTATGCAGAAGGTGCCGAAAAAATATAACAAAAAATTAATTATTATTAAGTTAATAGGGTGCATCTTTGAAGAAATTAGATCAAAACACGTGTAATCATCGATATTAAAGTATAAAAATTCTTAAGAAAACTTTATAAACTAGTTTGCCAGATCTTATTCAATCTGAGGCGGTTAGCAGATGCCAATGGAGGGGCCGAAGCCACTGATCTCGGAGGGAAGGAGCGAGCAACTGGGCTGTGAAACTTCTTCAGCAGCCTCAGCCATCTAGGAGGAATTATCATAAGGGATTGTTTACTCTGCGAGTGTGGCGCTTTTGTTGAGAACGACGTCTTCAAGGATTACATCGAGACCTCAGCAGGCCCCTCAACTCCGACTATAGGTCATGGCAGCTGTGGTCTCATCTTCAACTTCCTGGATGAGGGCATGCCAAAGAGGTACTCCTCCAGGAAGGAGTTGAAAACAATAGCTGTTAAGTTTGCATCGAAGAAATCGCTGGGCGCTGAGGCGCTGGGGGATTTTCTCCTGGATGTCGACCGCCTCAAATCGGAGGGGAACCTGAGCGATATGGAGATTCTCATCAGGGCTTTCAAGATATCTATGTCGAGAAAGGTGGGTGAAGCTTGACCACTTATGATGCTCTGGCCGAAGTAGGGAAAAGCCTCAGAAATTTGATCTGGAAGTATATATCAGTTGATTCTGTCTTAAATGTAGATCTAACCTCTGCTGATATCATCCACGCTCATCCCGCCTCAACAGATAACGGAAAGCTCTGCATCTTTCTCTACAGGATGGAGGAGGACCTCTACCAGAACGACTTGCCCTGGGATGATGATGGAACATCTTCCAGCCTTGGGAAACCGCCCATAACTCTGAATCTCTATTATATGATCGCACCGCGCTATGACACATCTCTCGTGGACCACATCCTCAAGGATCACCTGCTGCTCGGAAAAGTCATGCAGATCTTCTACGATAATCCTGTATTGCGGTCTCCCGATCTCCAGGGGTCTCTGGCAGACGAGACGCTCAATGTGAGACTCACATCCCCTACTCTTGATGAGATAAACAAGATCTGGGCGATGCCAGATACCAACCGGTATATGATTGCGGCCTACTACGAGGTCTCACCGCTGAGATTGGACTCATCCTGTAGCATGGACGTCAAGCGGGTTGCGACGTTCACACCTCAATTGGACTACAAGACGTGATGGAAATGATAGGAACAGATGAGACTGCTCAGGGGAAGGTGTGCCGCCTCTCCCTCGCAGTATCCCTCAAGGATGGATACACGGGTGGCAGGCCCCTTGGCGATGTCGATCTTCTCCTCGATGGTGATGTAAAGCCAGTGCTCAACCCAAGCGGCTACTACACCTTCCTCAATATCCCTGCCGGCAGATACCAGATCGAGGTGGTCTCTGAGAACTACCTGGATGAGAGGGTTATGGTGGAGATAGAGGATGGTCCCTTCTCCCTCAAAGGGATCTCTCTGACGCCCAGGACGCGCTATCCTTTTCCTCCCGGAGCAACGCTGGTTCGGGGATCTCTGAAGGATTTCAGAGGTCCTATATCCGACGCCGTCATCGAGGGCAGCCTGTCCGAGAGCAGTTTCTCCGGCAGGACGGATGAGCGAGGGGAGTTCGTGTTATTCTTTGGTAAGCTGAAAGACGAAGAGGTGATGAAGGAGGGCAAAACGACTTTTGTGAGGGGTCCTGATCCCAAAGGTAACGGGAAGGACATTCCGATCTCGGGGGAGTATCGAAACGAAGATGGCAGGCTCCTGCAGATAGAGGCGCAGCTCAACGATGTAGCAGTAGGTACCACCAACTTCAGAGATCTTGTGCTCACAGCTCCGATTCAGTCGCCTGTCAAATCCCATGAGAAAGCCCATGAGGAGAAGGAGCCGGGGACGAGCCTCAAAGGAGCCACAGCGAAGAGCAGGTCCGATGGGAGGAGAGCCGATGGTATCTTCTCGTCATATAAACATGATATCCCAGAATTCTTTTGAATAGATGGGATGATGCCTGATCTCAGGCAACTGATGTTTTTGGAATCGAATCAACTGTTAACTGTTAGAATATGATATGGAGGAAACATGCCAGAATATCTTACACCGGGTGTGTATATTGAAGAGATAGCTATCGGCCCCACGCCGATAGAAGGAGTGAGTACCAGCACAGCGGCATTCCTCGGCAAGACCGAGAGGGGTCCCATAGATCCAAGGCTTGTGACGAGCGTAACGCAGTTCCAGAATCTCTACGGCGGCTATCTGTCCGACAGCTATCTTGCCAATGCCGTAGATGGCTTCTTTGCGAACGGCGGAACACGCTGTTACATAGCGAGGATCACAAGGGTAGATGGCACAGCCAAGACCAGCAGCTATACTATCAATGATGCCTCTGCGAAGGCCGTCATGAAGGTCAGTGCCATAGGTCCCGGGGTATGGGGGAACAGCATCAAGGTCCAAATCACGGACGCATCTCTCGAGAGCTTTGATGCCACTCTGTTCAAATTGATTGTGACCTATACGAGCAGTGTAACCGGGACAACTGTGACTGAGACATACGACAATCTATCGCCAAGTGCAACATCTGCCGACTACTTTGAGAGCAGGATCAACGGGATATCATATCTCATAACAGTCCTTCACCAGACATCCACGAACACTCCTGCCAATGTCACCACAGCCGTCTCCCTCACAGGAGGCGTTGATGGGACAGCTGATACATCAGGAAATGTATACCTGTCAACTGCAGATTATACTGGCAAGCTGATGGATGCCACTACTGGTCTGCGCGTGGGACTGGATGCCTTGAGCAGGATCAGCGATATCTCCATCGTCTGCATCCCTGACGAGAATGATACCACTCACCTCTCGGGAATTACGGCAGTGCTGATATCCCACTGTGAGACTGCAAGGGATCGTTTTGCCATACTTCAGTCTCCGTCCACGACGAGCGACGTATCTGCGCTTTATCCCCCGCAGGATTCCCAGTATGCAGCCTTCTACCATCCATGGGTTCAGATCATCGATCCCAGCACAGACTTGCCCAAGTATGTGCCACCAGGCGGGCATATGGCTGGCATCTATGCGAGAAGCGATGTGAATCGCGGGGTGTGGAAGGCTCCAGCCAACGAGACCGTCAGCGGCGTCGTCGCCCTTAAGTTCGATATCCAGAAGGGAGAGCAGGATATCCTTAATCCCAGAGGCGTGAACTGCATCAGGTCCTTCCAGGGCCAGGGGATCAAGGTCTGGGGAGCGAGGACCATATCGCGAAACGCCCTCTGGAAGTATGTGAACGTGCGCAGGCTCTTCATCTTCCTGGAGAAGTCCATCTACCAGGGCACCCAATGGGTCGTCTTCGAGCCCAACAACGAGGCGCTATGGGCCAGGGTCAAGCAGAGCATAAGCCAGTTCCTGACTGAGCAGTGGAGGGCCGGTGCTCTCATGGGCAGCACGCCTGAGGAGGCGTTCTTTGTCACCTGCGACAGGACCACTATGACCCAGAGCGATATCGACAACGGCAGGCTCATAGTAATGATCGGCGTGGCCCCTGTGAAACCCGCGGAGTTCGTGATCTTCAGGATCGCCCAGGCGACAAATATGAGTTCTTCGTGAAGAGGTGATTTGAGATGGCTACTAGAAAGGATCCTTATAGGGGTTATAGATTTCTGGTTGAGATCGACGGGATTGTGCAGGCGGGCTTCAGCGAGGTTACAGTTCCTGATTCCAGCACCGATGCTGTGGACTACAGGGAGGGTACTGACGAGTTCACGAGGAAGCTCCTCGGCCAGACCAAGCACGGGAACATCTCCTTGAAGTGGGGGATAACCGATTCCCTGGAGCTGTACGAGAAGTGGTACAAGCTGGTGCAACAGGGCAAGACCTCCTCCGCCCGGAAGAAGATGGCCATCATCCTGATGAATGAGGAGGGCACGGCGTCTGCCAGATGGGAGTTCGATAACGCCTGGCCGATCAAGTACAAGGCCCCAGATCTCTCTGCCAAGGGCAACGATGTTGCCATTGAGACCCTTGAGATCGTGCACGAGGGCATGAAGAGGGTGAAGGTGTAGAGGGATGTTCAAGACGGAGTACGAGTTCATCCTTCCCAAGGGATATGTGGACGAGGACGGGTCTCTGCACAAGGAGGGCGTCATGAGGATGGCCACGGCGGCAGACGAGATTCTGCCGCTCAGAGACCCCCGGGTGCAGAGCAACCCGGCCTACCTCACCGTAATCCTCCTCTCCAGGGTGGTGACCAAGCTTGGGGGCCTGACTGACATAAACCCCAGAATTGTGGAGGGGCTCTTCGCCTCCGATCTTTCCTATCTTCAGGAGTTCTACAGAAAAATCAATGGAGACGGCACAGCTCATCTCAAGGCCGTATGCCCCAAGTGCGGGAACCAGTTCGAGGTGGACATGGCCCCGGGGGAATGACTGGCTATCCCCTCAAAGAACTCTATGAGGAGATAGCCTTCATTGCCTACCATTTCAAGTGGAGCCATGATGAGATCATGGCCATGGAGCACAGGGATAGGAGGCGGTGGTGCGAGGAGATCTCCAGGATCAACAGGCTCCTGAACGATAACAAAGGATCATCCTCGATGAGAGATTTGAGCACAATGTGATGGACTTTGGTGGTGTTGAGATTGCCTAAAAACCTGCAGAGGCTGGATCCATTCCTGAGCCAGATGTTTCTAGTCGAGATCGATGGGATCGTTGTGGCTGGTTTTTCTGATGTGTCTGGCCTCCAGGCAGAGACGGAGTTCGAGGAGATCAGGGAAGGTGGTGTAAACGACTTCGTTTACAAGCTTCCCAAAGGAACCAAGTATCAGAATCTGACGCTGAAGAAAGGGTTGACTACTTCCAGTGCTCTCTGGGACTGGCACAGAAAGGTTGTGGCCGGGAAGATAGAGCGCAGGACTGTGCACATAAGTCTCCAGAGCACCAAGGCGAAGGGGCACATGGACTGGGATTACAACAATCAGTACCAGGTCCTCGATGCATTTCCAGTCAAATGGTCGGGGCCTGAACTCAAGTCCGATGGCAATTCAGTTGCTGTAGAGACCCTGGAGCTTGCCCATCACGGCATCAAGAAAGGCCGGTAGGAGGGCCAATTAGAATGGATATATCCGTGATTGATGGGAAGTTCCCCCGGAGATTGGCCAGAAGGCATCTTCTCGGGCAGATCTCAGGTCGCTCTCGACCTCGGCCGAGAAGCTCGGGTCTCCTTCGCCGCAATATGAGGTCGCCTCTGATTTACAGATCTCTTGGACGCGCTGCTTTCGGGATGGTCTCCCCTGAATCAGTAAAAAATATTTTTTACAGTTATGCCGGGGATATGACCCAGATCCATCTAGCCTTCGGCCTCGGGAAGTGGACGGGAAAGAGTGCAACAGAACCGGGATACAGTTCGTACCATCCGGCTGCTGCGAATGGCACTCTCGGGGCGGCCAAACAGACGCTGACTCTGGCAACGAATCCCGCCTTTATCGGGGATGAAGATCACCCCAGGGCAACTCCAAATGGTGGCGAAAATAAGGGGCAGGTCGCAGGGGCTGGGAGAGCAGAGGCATCTCTGCCAGATCGAGGGACAAAGGACGTCGATCTCGATTGGGGGCATCTCTCCGGCGACCAGAAGCCCGCGGCACCCCTGCGCACGGCCGTGCAGATGCTTCATAGAACCCGCGAGACCCCAGGTCGGCACCCAGGCGGCCAGAAGCCCGCGGCATCCCTGCTCGCGGCCGCGCAGATGCTTCATAGAACCCGCGAGACCCCAGGTCGGCACCCAGGCGGCCAGAAGCCTTCAGCGTCCCTGCTCGCGGCCGCGCAGATGC
>MVRK01000025.1 GCA_002067365.1 Methanosaeta sp. PtaU1.Bin060
GCGCGTGCTGAAAATCCCCGAAGATATCGTGGCTGCCCTCCGCATCCCGCCCGATGAAATAGAGGAACAGCTGCACAAAGAGCTCGCCCTGGCGCTCTATCAAAGGGGCATGCTCTCATCGGGCAAAGCTGCGGACCTCAGCGGCCTGAACCGCCAGCAGTTCGAGGATCTTCTCGGAAAGCGCAAAATAGTGCGCCACTACGGAGCAGAGGACCTGGAATATGCCCGCAGTGGTCTGTGATTCCTCTACCTGGATTCATTTGGCGAGGATAAATCGGCTCTCTCTTTTAAAGGACTTTTATGGCAATCAGAGCCAAGCTTACTGGAAAGATCGAATCGCTTAGAGATGAGCTTGAAAGGCTGAGAAATGATGGTGGTTCTTGGATTGGGAAATATGTTTCAATAGAGCGCTGAAAGCAGTAGGTGAAAATTAGATCTTCTTCTTGGATGGCCTTCGTATCGATTCAGAATATTCTTATCTTCGGCACGTTGTGCCATAGATGACCATACTGGCATTCAGTTCGCACTGGCGCGACCTCACGCGGTCCGCGTGTTTTTTTGAGATCGTGCCCCGAAAAAACGCGGCATTAACTTCTCTTTTCTGCTTGCTTCACCAGCCAATCCTCAGGATTCATGGTGACCAGGGACGCTGGACCCCGCTGCAACATCTCCTCGTCCCAAGAAATCAAAACCGCATCAAGATTCTCGGCGACTGCAACGTAGATTGCATCTGCACCACGAAGCCTGTCCTCGATGGCGATCTCGGATGCACGAAGGGCGAGGGACCTGTTCAGGGGAATCTGGGTCAATCCCGGAAAACGCCTCACAAGGGCAACCAGCTTCTTCGAAAGAGCTGAACCTCCCGTCGGCCTGGCGATGGCGGCACCGCATTCAGCGAGAATAAGAGTCGGGCAGAATATTTTCTCTCCTTTCACCTTTTGCAGAAATCCGTAGCTCACAGGATACAGTTTCTCGGAAGGGCGCGCAGCAGATACAAAGACACTGGCGTCGATGGTCAGGTTCATCTCCTCATCTCTGCGAGGATCTCCAGGGCACTCTTTTTACTCTTCCAGGCGGAATCAATCTCGCGAGCCAGTGTCTCCCATTCTTCATCCCAATCAATCTCTCTTGCAGGATCCTCCACAGATTTGAGCGGGACGATGACTGCCATCGGCTTGCCCTCTGGACCTATCAGGGTAGCGGTTTCTCCTGGCGAGAGCTTCGCCAGAATATCTTCGAGGTTCTTTTTCGCAGCAGCTACAGAGACTTCTACGGACATTATCGTGCCCCACACTTATTGCAGTTGGTTTTATTATCAATCTATAAAAATATTCGCTCGATCGAGACCAAAAGCATTTTAGCAGAATTGCCAACAGTCCAAGCTGGGAAAAACTACCGCACTTGCTGCAAAACGAGCTTCAAAGAGACACCGCCTCCTTCAAGACCTTTTCCCGGATGTACCTGTGGAGTCCCGCATCCGTGACGACATCCACCCTGCATCCCAGCAGCTCCTCCAGGTCGGCAAGCAATCCACCAGGGAAGGGTGTACACCGGCTCCCCCAGATGCCCTCACCCACAGCGCCAGGCGCGCGCCGCTTCGCAGACCTCAGAAACAACTCAAATGCTTCCCGTTTTGAAAGCCAAACCTATAGAAATTGGTGACGCATGAAAGGTGTTATGAAGCAATAGTGAACTGTTCGATTTAATGTTGGATATCATTGAGCTCTGCGATAACATGCTCTACGTGGAGAGCAAGCGCTGGCAGTGCAACCTCGGCCACGGCGAGCCGGTGAAGCTCGGCCTGATCCTGGAGACTGTGGCCCTCGACGAGGACATTCATGATGATCGCTTCATCGTCGAGGCGCACATAATCCCGCAGCCTGAGTGCATCGACCCCGAGATCGCCGATGAGGCGATGGCCGAGAAGGATGAATCCAGGGCAGAGCTGATCCGCTATGCTTATGAGGTCTACGGAGGCGTTCCCCTGAACATAGATGCAGTTCAGCCAGCCAAGGCATCCTGCGGATTCTCAAGCTTCGTTGCCGAGAGCAGCATCGGCTCCCTGAGGTTCTCATCTGGCGATGAGATGGAGGTGCGTCGCTTTCAGGACCAAGGCGAAGCCATGCGCTTTGCCAGGGACTTCTATGCAGTTTACGCTTCTGTCGTCTTCGGATTCATCGATACGGTGCTGGATAATCCCCTCAGGGTAGGAGGTACCGGCTGGGACAGGATCAGGCGAATGGCCGGAAGATGAAGATCGCCCATAAGCATAAGCAAAAGCAAAAACAATAATATTAGGTAGCATCAGGGGTTTTGAGCATGAGCACGTGCGAGTCGAGGACCATCTGGTGGGACGACGGCCTCTGGCTGATCGACCAGACAAAGCTTCCAGGAGAACTGGTTCCAGTAAGGATACTGAGCGTGAAGCAGCTCGTCAATGCCATCAGGGCACTTCAGATCCGCGGCGCGCCTGCCCTCGGGGCTGCTGGAGCCTACGGCATCGCCCTCGCTGCAGATCTCTCCTCCGCCACAAGCGCTCAGGATCTGATATTGGAGCTTGAGACTGCAGCACAGATGCTCAAGGGCTCCCGCCCCACGGCGATCAACCTCTCCTGGGGTGTAGACCGCGCTGTGCGCTCTGCAGCCAATGGGGAGACGGCTGAGGAAGTCCGCGAGGCGGCTTTGCGCGAGGCTGAGGAGATCGCAGAGGAGGATATCCGCATCAATAGGGCCCTCGGAAGAAATGGGGCCAAGCTCCTGGAGGATGGCGATTCTGTCCTGACGCACTGCAACGCCGGGCGACTGGCCTGCGTGGGCTGGGGAACTGCCCTGGGAGTCATTCGCTCAGCAGCCGAGGCCGGCAAGAGGATTCATGTCTACGCCTGCGAGACGAGACCGCTGTACCAGGGCAGCAGGCTCACCGCCTGGGAGCTGGCCCAGGACGGTATAGAGGTTACTCTGATCTGCGATAGCATGTCCGGCAGCCTGATGCGCAAGGGGATGATCGACAAGGCCATCGTGGGGGCGGACAGGATCACCAAGGACGCGGTCTTCAATAAGATCGGGACCTACAATCACGCAGTTCTGGCCAGGTTCCACAGGATTCCCTTCTATGTAGCTGCTCCCCTCTCAACCTTCGATCCAAAACATCAGGAGGAGGAGATCACCGTGGAGGAGCGCGATCCTGAGGAGATCTGCACTTTTGGTGGCACCAGATTAGCGCCTGAGGGTATCGATGTCTACAACCCGGCCTTCGATGCCACGCCACTGGAACTTGTCACCGGTCTGATCACCGAGAAGGGAGTCTTCAGGCCGCCGCTGATGCCTCCGATTTGAAGAGCATGGACCCGATCGACGTCAAATCCAAAACATTAAACCTGAAGGAAGCATTCCTTTGATGCATGGGAAGAAGAAAAGCCGTCAAGCCAGCCGAATCCTCCACGGGATTGCGTAAGAGCGTCGGCGAATCCGAGACGGAAGCAATCCTCAAGGACCCTGCCATCATGAAGATGCTTGAATCTGCCGACAGGCAGTATAATGATGGCAAAGCTATTCCTTTGAGCAAGCTCATGAGGGATCTGGGGTTCGAAGAGGATGAGCTATGATGTTCTTCTCTCCGACGCCGTTAGCGATTATCTGAAATCGCAGGACCGCAGTCGCCAGAAAGATATTTTGAAGCATCTCTATGAAATGAAGGTTGATCCTTTCAAGGGCGATGTGATGAGGCTCAAACCGCCACTCCAAAGGCTCTATCGCAAGAGGATCGGCAGCGATCGACTGCTGTTCAGCATCCGGGGCGAGGATGTCTATTTGGAGCTGATGGGGGATCGCAGCCAAATACACGGGCTGGCGAAGAGGCTTGAGCGAAATAGAGGCTGAACGGCGCTAATTATTGTCAGAAGATGATGGATGGGAATTTGCCGAGCCGCTCGCCGGGGGCAGGCGTTGGTTGGCGGCAACGGGGGCGGGAGGAACACGAATTGCGGCAAGAGTCGAATGAATCCGGCTGACGGCCCATTGTCGCAAGCGGTGCCACTCAGCCC
>MVRK01000026.1 GCA_002067365.1 Methanosaeta sp. PtaU1.Bin060
TTTCTCACCTTTGTAACATCACGCCGGAGGGAGGAGTCCCTGCACGGCTTAGTGATGTGGCCGGGATCAGGCCCCCGGCGGCCATGCTCAGACGCCTGCTATTCTCGCTCTTCCTCGATGGCTTTCTTTCAATGTAGCCAGTGCAAGGGCAATCACCATATCGTCATGAGTTCCCGGCCTCATTGCGCCTAACTTCTCTCCGCCGTCCTCATCGACCTCGATATCGAAATCAAGAAGCTCTTCAGCCAGGGCGCGGGCCTCAGGGATGTCTGGAAGGTGCACTCTCTGACTTTCAGCCAGGATCTGAAGCCTCGATCCCATCCAGCTCTTGCCTATGCTGATCTGCCTTCCAGGTGGGGCTGTGATCCTGTCGCCATGTGTGAACCGCACTCGGTTAAGCCCTCGGATGCCTATTTTCCGCAGCTCAGGTTCGAGAAGATCCGCTGGGCCTTCTCCGACTCCCGTGACATCCATGAAAACCTCGGGCGGCGGGCATTTCCATTGACATTTTTGGGCTGCTCCTGTGATGATTTCCACAAAACGCGCTACCTGTTGCGGGTATTTGGTCTCTAATGGTAGCCGTTGCAGGAATGGGGCCACGTAGTGAGTTACGCTTTCTCCCGCCCTGGTCAATCCCCGCTCTTCGGCCATCGCCACGCAAACCGCAGATGGATCTGCTTTCTTTCCAATATCGATTCCTATTGCACAAAAGCTTACAGCGCCCATGCGCTCACCTCTTCGTTGAACATGTTATCTACATCCTCTTTTCTCAAAAGTTGTGTCTGAGCATCTAAAAAACGGCACTCATACTCTTGTTCAAACCAGTAGCTACCAAGAACACGCCGCTCCTCCTCCAGGAATTCGGGCTTGATCCTCGGGCATTTGCTGGCGGGGATCTCCCACTTCTGCCAGGGTTCGGGGCTATGCCAGGCTTCCGCCCACCACCCCCGGTTACCAAAGGGTGTCGAGAGGGCTATTAAGCGGCCATTTGAGACCGCCAGCATGGGGCGAACGGAGTAATAGAGACTGTCCGGCACCCTGGCGGCCTCATCCACAATCAGGAGGCTTACTTTTGCCATTCCCCTAATGTTCTGTTCTTTGCCGGGCAAGCTGACTATCCGGCTTCCGTTCTCCAGCTCCAGCCTCAATGCGCTCTCTGACCTGGATGGTATGGCCGGATCGACACCGTAGAATCGGCTGACGTTGCGGAATAGCTCGGAACTCTGGCGAAGTGTCGGAGACAGGCATAGGACAAGGCTCTCTTCCTGGTAGGTGGCCGTGTGCAATGCCAGAGCGGAGGTGATTGTGCTCTTGCCACTCTGCCGCGAGCAATTCAGGAGGATCCTCTTTGAATCGCTCCTCAGCACTTCAGCCTGCCAGGGGTCTGGCTCCAGGTCCAACGCTCCCTTGCACCACACCACCGGATCGAGGGAGGCCTTCAGGTCATGGGAGAGCATCTATCACCGCTCTCCTGGCCTCTGGATATGGGGCCAAGGCCTGGACGATGATGGTCCGCAGCTCGACCCACTCCGGGTTATTTATGATCGTGATCTGAGCGGGCGGTGCATCCCTGATCCTGTCCAGGGCTTTGCCTAGCAGCTCGAGATATCCCCGCGCCTCCCTGGAGACCATCGCCCATGATTTTGGGTCCTCGCTGGCGTTCTGCTGTTCCAGGGCATCCAGGGCCTTCTTCTGCAGGCCAATGACGAGCTGCAGGTAAGTGTCTCCTTTGTGGATGTCTGCCTGCTCTATTTCATCTGCCAGGGCTTTAAGATCGTTGGATTTAGATAATATTGCAGGTAATTTATTATCTGCATAATAATCTAAATCCTGGTAGCGGATGTCCGGGAAATCTTCGACTATTTTCGAATATTCCTCTCCACTGGCCAGCCGCTTAATGATTTCCTCGCTCCGAGGGTGGGCTTCTATCTTGGACTTCCTACCCATCTACCTCTCCTCGCTGGCGTGGCCGTCGTAGGCTCTCCGATCATAGCGCTGCCTAGCTTTCCGCCGCGCTGCGGTGGATCGCATTATATCATGCCTGGCGATCCTGTTTCGGCTCTTGCCCTTCCTGGTCATGCGTTGGGGTCCTCCACACCGCAATTCTCCGCCAGACACGCAAGCCTCTCCTCCACAGTCGACTGGCATGAGATCAAGGTCTCGAAGGCCTGCGACCAATCGGCCATCTCAGCCGGGTTCAAGTCGCGCCCAGTGACCAGGCCACCCAAGCTTGCCAGCCCATCCTCGACCAGCACCCAGATGCTACCCCACCGTGTGCCTTCTCGACACCCCTTGCAGTTTAGACAGTCGCTCATGCTTCCTCCGGCCACGGTGCGATCACGCAGGCCCCGCCTTTCCAGATCAGACCCACAAGTCCACAGCCGCCAAGGGCCTCTGCGATGGGCCTAGGCAGTGTGAGTCGGGCCTGTCCATTGGCGGTTCTGCTTATCTTTCGCTTGAATACTAGTTCCTTTCCAGGCAACTTACATCACCACATTATCCTATTTGTACACTCTGAATATAAATAGATTTCCTATCTGTACAATCGCTATCGCCAGAACGCGCGAGTGAGTCGGGGACATCGGCTCACCCGCTGGGCCTCTTCCTGAATCGAGGTCACAGCATACTTGTTGATGCTGATCCGTGGGCCTCGGTCGGGCTGGACTGTCAGGAAGCCATCTCGGACCGATATCAAGCGGCCACGCAGCCGTTGACCATCCACAACGAGGGAGACGCGCCTACCTTCCAGGTTCAGGAGATGATCGGGCATCATGCTTCGGCCACCTGTTGCCTGTAGCCCACGCCTCCACCGGCCCGCTCGTATCGTTCGTAGCCTAGATGGTCTAGCCCTCTCATGATCAGGCAGACAGGCAGGCCAATAGCCAAAGAGAGCTTGACCGGATCATCCCAGCCAGCCATGCCGTACTCCATGATCGCCGCGGCTCGCAGCTTTGCCAGGTGGCAGACAAAATTCCCTGGTGTAGGCTCGTCTTTGCGGGGATGAGGGCCTATGCCGGGCTGTTCCTCTCCACGCCCAGAGGGTAGACCACTCACACTTGCAGTGGTCTTGTGAGTGGTCTTGTCATTTGTACCATCAAAATCAATATCTATCTCTCTATCTCTCTCCTCTACTAGACCACTTAGACCACTTAGACCACTGCTATTATGGGCATCCTTTTCATCTACAGATCTAACATGATTCTTCTTAAAATTCTCTGAAAAATTCTCCTGTTCATCCGGTGTGGTCTTAGTGGTCTTAGTGGTCTTGTGCGCCTCGCCGTCGCTGGTTTCAGGTAGACCACATGGTGGTCTAGCAATGCCCGAAGTTGGCCCAATTAACCATCCTCGGACCTGCGAGCCGTTCAAGCTGACGCGTTTCTTTAGGTGCCGTCCATCGGTGACCAGATAGCCAGCGGCGTTCAAGGCTGCGGTCATGCTGCTTACCGTGGGCTGCTGTGTGAATGCTCGTATTTTATTCAGCTCATTTAATGTCTCAGTGGGCAATAGAAATAGTCCATTTTCAGTCCACTTTCCGATCACGGAACCAAGAACGGTTACGCCCTGTAGAGATTGTACTATCCCTGGTCTGCTGGCGAGGATCTCACGCAGGCCGGACATGAACTTCTCCAGCTCGGTTTCACCTGTAACGGCTTGCCCTTGAACTTCGATGGCTCGGTCGAGGCTTTCCACGAATGGAGAGGAGAACTCGTCAAACACATCTCCAAGCGGGGATGCCCGGAGAAGCCCCCAAGCGGACCGCACGAGGGTATAAATCGTGGCCAGCCGTCCGGGGTTGACATATCGTTTACTGGAGAACTCTTGAAACTTCTTACTGCGGGCTTCGTTGAATCCATCAACCAAATTCAGCTCTGATCCGGCCAGGAATCGTAGCCAGTGATAACCGATAATGGACAGATCAGACACATGGGTCTCGACGTCGGTCAGAGCGTCCTTGTTACACGCCGCCTTTGACCAGACCAGGTTCAAGACCCTCGCAGTGGTGCTGGCCTCCTCGGGCCGGATCTCTCCGGTGATTATCGGGGTGCAGAGGAATTCTTTCGAATCTCTCAGGGTGCCATCCTTATTGCCGCGCGCTTTGTCTTTGCCCTCGATTACGGCGTGAATCAAGGACACATACGATTGGCTGTCTTTGGGGTTTGTAGTCTTGACATCATCAAGTATTTGAGCGAGCATTCCGGCGAAAGCAAAGATCGTAGTCGCTCCGACGATCGTGGTCCCCGCGTTCCCATGCTTCAACAGGGCGGCGTCGTCGGCGTACCCTTCCCCGAACATGGCAAGAGCCAGCTGTGCGATCGTTGTCTTGAACGAACCCGACTCACCCCACAGCCCCAAACCGAACCTGTCATTGGGATGCCACCTGGCAAACGCTGGGGCCCCCAGGACCACAGCCACGAGGATGGGGGAATATTCGTGAGACCGCATCAAGGTTCGTAGCCGCCCCTTTGCGGTCTCGATGTCCCCCGCCCGGACTTCAGCAGGGGTATATGCTCCTAATCTGTATTCCACACCAGAGGCTAGGTCAACACCGGGAACCAAGGGAATATTCCCGTCCCACGCGGGCACCTCGACCCGTTTCATGAGACGGACACTTCTTGTGAGCCTTTGGACGGTCTCAAACCCCAGTTTGCCGACTCGATTTCGGGCACCGAAGGCATTGATAAGGGCCGCCCTGAACTTGCCAGGGTCCGCGAGTGTGATGGCTGGCAGAGCAAAACTTACGGATCGGCGATCCTTCGCGCCCACGCCCTTGAATATGAATTCAGTCGAATCTCGCGCCGAGGTTTCAGTGTGGATATATACTGCACAGTCGGATAGCCACACAAGCATTTTGCGCCCCTCTTTGTCGCATTCCACCATTTTTATAGTGCCGTCGTCATCCAGCCCGACCGCACCAAGCGGATCGTCGAGCGATATCGTCCGCATCGGGAGAGCATCCTCCATCCTCGAAGGCGCGGGGATCTCCCTTGGATGCCGCATCCCCGCTTCAATGCCGCTCGCGATGGTCCTGGGAATTTTTCCAGGCTCACCATCCGCGGCGACGCTTGCCAGGGCTTGAACCACTTCAGATTCTGATAGTGCGCCAGCCGCTACGAGTTGGCCCAACGCAAAGGCCGAATCATTGAGCTGTTCGTTTCGTTGCCCGACTGGTGCCGACCGCACCTTCTCGACCTCGCCCCTAAGCGCTGCCTCCGCATACCGTCGCGTCCTCTGCTCGTCTGTCTCTGCTCGTCTCTTCCTGCTCTCCTTGGCCATGCCCTCCAGCTTCGCGACATTTGCTTCCAGTTTGGATGAAAATGTTATGCCGATGGCCTGAAGGTCAGAGAGAAGCTTCTCCAGGGAGATCTCAGCCGGCGGGGTCTCTTGGAGGAGCCTGTAATCTGCTCTGGTGCCATCTTCCAAGGTCTTCCATGATGGAGGGATAACCTGATAGGCCCGCCCGAGCTTGACCTCGCCAACGGGTTTGCCGTCTTTGTAGAGCTTGAGCTGTGCTTGATCCGCCTTCTTTCCATACTTCGCCAAAACCTCAGGCGTTCGGTCGTTGCACCTGAACCACATTCCGGCGCGTCCAGGCCTGGTCTCCCATTTCGTGGTGATGGGAAGCTCCAGCCCATCGAAGGCGGCTGGATCGTCCTGATCGAGGCCAATGTAGCCGTTGCCAGCCAGGACGCCAACGTTACCCTTGTGGATCTCAGCCTCCGAAAATGTGTGCGGCTTCCGTTGCCACTCTTTTTCGATGGGCGGAAACTTAATCCCGTCCGGGAGAAGAACGAAGGCGGCGGTGGGCTGATTGAATACTCCTGGGATTTCGGCCATCAGATCCTCCTCGTTGCCGTTGTATCGAATCGGCCCCCGCACTTTGGCAGCTCGCGGGCCTGCAGATCATCTGCAGTTAGCCTCATGCATCCATAACATGGACATGGCTTGCTATCAGCGCGACATAGCCTGCCGCTGCACGGGCAAAGGGTGGGCACCATTCAACGCCTCACTGTCGCGGCCAGCCTTTGCTGAAGTTGATTATTCCTGAATCTCAGACCGGCATTCTGTGCGCTCAGCTCGTCAAGCCATCGGAGAAGATCGCGAGCTATCGGGCAATCGCGGCAGTCCCACTCGACCAGTGCTCTATCTCGCGGCATCTTCCGCCTCCAGATCGCGCACGTGATATTTGCCATCCAATCGCAGAATCGCACACTTCCGGCCCACCATCTCGCGAAGATGTGGCTCTAGCTCCGGAGGGAGGATCACGGGGATCTTGCCGATCAGCGCCAGCACGCCGCCCCCGGCCTCTTCGATGTGCTGGAGGTCGCCTCGAACCTCGTCCAAATCGCGCATCCGGTAAGCCTCGCGCGGGAAGACCGTCACTCCGACCGCCTCCCGCGATGGCAAAATAGGTCATTGCTGAAGAATTGCTTTGAATCGCTGTCGGTCTCTGCTCTTATTGGCGAAAAGCAGTTGGCGCAATATTTTTCAGCAACCTTTTTATTCTTACAGGTAGCATTCATCTTTGACACCGTGTAACACGCGCGTGTTCGTTGGTCTCGCGGTTCGGTCTGGACAACTTTACCGCGAGGCCTAATGATCCATGTTTTTCTTTCATTCAATCGCTCCCGGAAGAATCCGAAGTACTCCCTCAGATTCCATGGAAACGCTAACAACGTCCCCTTTCGAAATTTTACAGGTGTTGAGCCATGGAAGGGGGAGGGTAACGAAAAACGCTCCCTGCTTCCCCATCCGCTGAACTTTCCGGTTTCCGAGGTTAAGTTCCATGCTAAAAAATTATATCCAATTTCATTATATACTTTTGGTCTAATGTTTTTCGAAATGGTATAACCATTTACTGATACCGAAATCTTGATTAAACAGAAGTATAATAATTCGTTTAAATGACAAACCTAAGACGCCTGACATCATCCCAAATAAAAGTTATAGCCGTTCTGATGGATTGCCGGGGTCACCCCCTATGGGAATTGGCGGATATCTTAGGGGTGAAAAAGAATAACCTGCTGACCAATGCTATGTATCCGTTGCTGGCAATGAAGATCGTAGAAAAGGCACCTCCGAGGCCAACCACAAGAACTGCCTCCCTTCATCCGGGTAAGACCGAAATACCATATATTTTAACTACAAAATCA
>MVRK01000027.1 GCA_002067365.1 Methanosaeta sp. PtaU1.Bin060
GTTATTTCTCAAAATAGAGGCTTCATAATTGATATTGATCGGTTTATGCTCCTATTTGATCCGGGAGGTTAGGTTGTAAGGAATCTAGGGCAGAGCATAGACCCGTCCATTTTTCATCGCTGAAAGCTCCTGTAGATTCTGGTAGTAGGGAGCGGTGTACAGCTCGCTTGCCGGGTGATAGCCCTGTGCCGTCGGGAGGACAATGACATCCGGGTCCATTGTCAGAATTTGCCCCGTGGCGACTACAACGAAGGCACCTGTCCCCTCGTATGCGTTCTTGGCATTTGCTGTATCCTCGATGAAGTACGACTCGATGGTATCGAGGCCCCAGGCCATGCCAGCACCTCCTCCTTCCCTTGCTCTAGGCGAGAGCCCCAGCTGCATCATACGAACCTTTTCCTCCACTGGGACATCTTTGGTACGACTGCGTATCTCATCGATTTGCGATTCCAGGTAAGAGGCGATATCATCAGCATCCTTCTCTCGAGAAAAGACCTCACCCACCAGCCGGATCTCATCTCCGATGCGATCCACAATTGGCTGCTCCTGAAATAGCGGGCCGACCAGTATTACCAGCGGAATTCCGAGCGATTGAATCGATGCAATGGTCTTCTCGATCTTCTCATCAGATCCTGCAGAAAACGCCCGTGACCCCCCGGAGGAAAACTACATCTGCTTACAGGGAGGCAAGCGTCTCGTAGTTGACAGCAGTTGCGCCTTAGACCAAAACCGGGAGTTTGGCTAACTCCGGCATGAGGTATTTAACAGGATTCATGCCGTTCTTGAATTCGTAGCTGCTGCCGTCTACCGTCTCGAAGGAATAATCGTAGTCGTTCTTGCAGCAGGGAGCGCCCAGAGCTACAATCTTGTCCTGTATCCCCAGCCGATACATGATGCCCTCGACAAAACCATCATCGATGGCGACTACTCGCTCGATATTCGATGGAACTTCGACACTCAGTCCAAGCATATCGGTTACGGTTTTGTGCTCTTCTGCCGAGATGGGCACCGCCAATGAAAAGCCCATTGTCACCAGAAGAAGCAAAAAAAATTGTGTCTTTCTGTTCTTGATCATCATTCAATCCTCCGTCGTCCAGTCCATCCACTGGGCCGATCGCAGCTTTTCAGCCGTCTCCCGGTCAACTCCGTAGACATTCTTGTAGAAGTCCAGCAGCCACTGGGCCAGGTCTATGTCCTGGAATTGGTCCGGATAGGCAGCCTTGGCTATGACCATCACGTCGATAGGATACTCCAACCGCTTGGCGCAGTTGCACGGAGACCAGGGGAGAGCGGTCACGTTCCTGTCCTTTACCGCCCTCATCTCCTGCAGGTTCTGGTAGTACGGAGCCTCGTAGAGCTCTCGCGGCGGATGATATCCAGATGCTGTGCAGAGCACGATGGCATCAGGATCCAGGGCCAAAAGCTGCTCGGCGTTAAGGGTCTTGAAGTAACCGGGGTCATGGTAGGCATTTTCAGCGTGAACCAGATTTTCAATGAAATAGGACTCTATAGTATCCAGGCCGAAGACCTGTCCTGCACCGCCCTCTTTCCGGGCAGAGGGAGACAGCCCCAGGATGAGTACTTTTGGCTTTTGCTCTTCTGAGACATCTTCAGTCCTCTGACTTACCAGATCCACCTGGACCTCCAGGTATTCTGCCAGCTCATCTGCCTCCGCCTCCTTGCCAAAAACGCTGCCGATGATTCTGATTTCGTCGGATATGGTAGAAATATCCTTGTTTTGCTCCTCATTGAAGTTGTGAGCGTATAGCACCACCAGAGGTATTCGCAGTGCTTCGAAGCTGGATATGGTCTTTTGGGCGGTCTCATCGTTGTACCTTAAGGAGCAGTCGCCGGCTCTCAGGATAACAACATCCGGTTCCAGCTCGGCGATGGCCTCGAAGTTGGGCGCCGCGTCGCCATTGGCCACAATTGGAAGCTCTCTTAAATGGGGATAGAGGAGGCTGACCGGATTTGCTCCATCCTGGTAGATGATGGGCTCGCCTTTTACGCTCTCGTAGGTGTAATTCCAGATTTTGGGAAGACAGGTGGAGCCAATGCCCACAATCTTATCCTCCTCTCCCAGGACCAACATCGTTCCTTCAATCAGGCCGTCGCTGATGGTCACTACACGATCGATATCGGCCGGGACGTCTACTGCCACGCCACGGCTGTCTGTTACCTCTCTTGTTTCTTCCGCGGCCCCCTGTAAACAGAGGACAATCATCAAGAGGGCTAAAGCCCAAAACTTATGCTTGCTCAATTTATCACCACCAAAGATTGGATTCAGCTAATTCTTCTCCCACCAGAGCATCATATTGGTCGCACGATATGGCAAAATCCACTGGCCATTGCGCTCTTCTAGAATCTGTGGAAGAACATCTTTTAGCACTGATCGTTGAGTCGAGGATAGAGCATTGAACTTTCCAGCGAAGTAATCTGCAGCCCCGTCCAGGGAGGTGAAGCGGTGGAGCATCTCAAAGCGGAAGACCCGGATATTGGGATAGATGCCCATCTGGTAAAGCACATTGAAGATTATGTCGCTTTTAGGCATGGTTTGATAGTCGCTCTTTCCAAATAGTGCAGCGCTGAGCTTTCTGTAATCTGCATCCCAGGAAGGCTCTCCCGCAAACCACATCAGACAAATGTACCTCGACGAGGCCTCAATCATCTTTGAAACGGCCTCTCGAAGATCCAGAAATCCCAGGGAGAAAGATGCCACGACCAGCTCGTATTTCATTAACAGATCAGTCGGGATTTCAACATCTTCCCACCGTTTCTGAATGCAATCGATGTTTTCGATCTTATGCCTCTTGAGATCATCGTTCAATACCTCTAGCATCTGTGCTGACGGCTCTACCGCTGTAACCCTGGAAGCAATCCTGGAGAACGGTATAGCAAGCCTTCCAGTGCCTGCTCCGATGTCTAGAACTGCAAACGGAGAAGATAGAGCCATGATGTCCCTGAATGGCGCGATCGACTGCAGATCCTCCTCCTCAAGCATCCGGCCGTAATTGCTGGCCTCATGCTTATTGCTCCAGTTGTCCACACAGTCCCTTCCTCTACCCGATTCTATGGACTTGGCCATTCTCTCTTTCCATACTTCATTCCAATCCAATGATGTAATCATACAGCCCTCTCCCAGAACATTTGGTTCGAGACCTGGCTCTACTCCGCCGTCCAGTCCATCCATTGAGCGGAGCGCAGACCTTCAGCCGTCTCACGATCTACGCCGTAAACATTCTGATAGAACTCCAGCAGCCACTCTCCGAGATCGATGTCCTTAAAGCGATCAGGGTATGCGGCCTTGGCCATCACCATCACATCGATTGGATACTCCAGCCGCTTATCGCAGTTGCAGGGCGACCAGGGGAGTGCCATAACCCTTTTGTTCTTAATCGCATCCAGCTCCTGTAGGTTCTGATAATAGGGCGCTTCATAAATCTCTCTCGGGGGATGATAGCCAAAATCCGTGGGCAGCACAATTGCATCAGGATTAATGGCCAGCACACGCTCTGCATTCACTACCTCGGTCGAGACCTGCTCATGGAATGCGTTGCGAGCGTTTACGATATTTTCCAAGAAATATGATTCAATGGTGTTCAGTCCCCAAGCATCCCCAGCAGCACCCTTACCTCTGGTTTGAGGCGATAGCCCAAACAAGAGCATGCTCGGCTTTTCGCTGTTCGGGATATCTCTTGTTCTCTCCCTTACTGTATCGACCTCGCTTTCAAGATATCTTGCAAGTTTATCTGCTTGGTCTTCCTTGCCGAATACCTGACCGACGATCCTAAGTTCTTCAGACAGCTTATCCAGGCTGGGCTTCTCGCAGGTGTTGGGACCATAGGTGACCACCAGGGGAATTCCAAGAGACTCTATGGAATCGATGGCCTTTTTCATGCCGTCTTTATCCTTCCAGAATGTGCAATCACCGGCCCTTACGATGATGACATCGGGTTTCAGGCCTGCAAGAACCTCGTAATTGGGGGCCACACCGCTTTTAGCAACCAGGGGCAGATCTTTGATCTTTGGATTTAGATAATTGACAACATTCATCCCATCATGGTAGCTGAAGTTTCCGCCATTCACAGTAGGATAATCGATCTGCCAGACTTTAGGCAGACATTCGGACCCGAGGCCAACCAGCTTATCTTGCACACCCAAGACAGTCATCACTTCCTCCACCAATCCATCGCTGATGGTCACCACTCGATCGATCTCTGCAGGTACCTGAACTGATGCTCCCCTGCCATCTACAACAGTTCTCGTTTCCTCAGACGCTAATGCCGCTCCCAATATGAAACAAAAACATATTGAGGCGAGCTTACAAAGTTTCATATATTTTATCATAGTGTCACCTGCGCTGTCTGCCGCTAGACTTCACATTCCTGAGCACCACATCCGTTGGAAGGACCGTCCTTGTTTTGCCGATACGTCCTTTGCATTTCTGAAAAGTCGTATTCCTGGTCAGAGTCCCGCCACTCTGATGCCACAAAAAAATTTTTGCATTTCCACATTAAATTCACCATCAAAATCCCGTATCGTCAAGCCATTCCAGACACAAGCCCCTCTTTATCTCCTGAGCTGTCTCCTCATCTATGCCGTAAAGCTTCACGTGGTAGTCAATCAGCCACTCTCCGACATTTACATCCTGGAACCTATCGGGATAGGTGAATTTGGCCTCGATCATCAGGCTGACGGGGAAATCCAGCCTCTCGGTCCTGCAGCCGATGAGTGGAAGTCCTGTGACCTTCCTTTCCTTGATGGCCCTGAGATCCTGCAGATCTTTGAAGCTCTCGTTGTTGTAAAGCTCATCAGGAGTGTGAACGCCCTGAGCTGTTGGCAGATATATGACATCAGGGTCAAGAGTCAATAGCTGCTCAGCAGACATAAGCTGTCGGCCCTCTCCTTTGAATTCATTCTTCGCATTGACGATGTTTTCAATCAGAATAGGCTCAAGGATATTTTCCCCATCGACATAAGCGACACCACCCTTTCCCGCACTGTAACTGGATAGCTCCAGATAAAGGAAGCTCTTCTTCTCGTCTTCAGGAATATCTGCAGTCCGGCTCTTGATGAAATCCACCTGTTCTTTGAGAAGATTTATTATCTCTTCTGCTTTATCCTCTTTCTCAAATATTTTTCCGAGAAGCTCTACCTCAGTATAGACAGCTTCAGTCTCATCTCCATCGTATTTTGCGACTTGATTGAGGACGACAACCGGGACTCCCAGCGTTCTCATTGTCTCTATGCTCTTGAGATATGTCTCTCCGCTGTCCCTCCCCCACTGCCTGGTGCTTACAATGATGATATCCGGGTTAGTGCTGGCAATAGTTTCATAATTCTCCTTACCGATGGAGCCGCTGAACGGTATGGCTTCATCATCCAACATCTTTGGATACAGAATCCCTTCTATACACCACGGTGTGTTATGGCTGTAGCTCTTACCGTTATAAGTAAAGCTTCTGGTGGTAGTTCCGCTTTTAGTGCAGCCCCCCTTCCCTACGATCTTCTCTGCATCTCCGAAGGCATACATTGTTGTGGCAATAAGGCCGGTACTTATCTGAAATACCCTCTCGGGCGGCTTATAAATCGTGACCTCTGTGCCAGTGGCATCGATTATGATCCTGGGATAATTCTCCTTGATATGGCGGATCTTGTCCAGCTCCTCTGTCGAAATTTCTCCTTTCTTGTAGGACTCTTCGGCTGCCTTCAACTCATCGTCTGAGACCTTATTGTCCCCGTCAGTGTCTCCTGGAACACTTGCGTGACTGGATACAGCGCCTTCAGATGCGCTTGCTACTGCAAGCAACAAGACCAGGCATGCTGCTCCTAGCATAAAACACAACTGTTTCGACATATTAACACCTCAAACCTGCTGTCTGCTCATGCATTCTCTTGATTGGTCCCATCTCCCAAAGCCCTCCATCTCCTGTCGGAGCGCCACATCCCTTGGCAGCACCATCCTTATGCCGCCAATGCTCCTTACAGAGCATACATCCTGGTAGATCTCGTCCATTGTATCCTCAGTGATGACGCTCTGTGATGTTCCCTCCTTCAGGATGCGGTTGTCCTTCATCACCACCACCTTGTCGCAGAACCAGCTAACATGGTTGGGGTCGTGGCTACAGGCCAGAATGGTCACTCCCCTCTCCGCAACCATTCGCATTATCCTCCAGATTCGGATCTGGTTACTGAAGTCCAGCGCAGATGTCGGCTCATCCAGGAACATGAGCGGCGTCTCCTGAGCGATGGCCCTGGCCATCAGTATCATCTGGCGCTGGCCTCCTGATAGCTGATTATAAGGATAGTCAGCCAGCTCTGTAAGACCCAGGAGATCCAGGGCCTCGGCCGCCTTCATCTTATCCTCCCGGCTGATGCCGAAGAATCCATTAAGCCGAGGCGTTCTGCCCATCAAGACCACCTCCCTGGCCAGATAGGGGAATGGAGGCTTGTGCTCCTGGGGCACATAGGCCACGATCTTGGCCATATCCTCGACCCTGAGGTCCTTGACGTCTTTACCGTCCATGCGGATAGATCCGAGATGGGATTTCAAGAAGTTCAGGCAGCACTTGAAGAGCGTCGTCTTTCCGCAGCCATTGGGGCCAAATAGGCCGCATAGCTCGCCCTCGTTCACATCGAAGGACACGCCCTTGAGTATCGTGGTGTTTCCATAGTTGAAGTGAAGATCTTTGACCTCGAGCATTGGCGTCATCCCAGCATCGCCTTCCCTCTGGTCCTGAGAAGATAGAACAGGTACGGCGCACCGAGGATGGAGGTGATGATTCCTACAGGAATCTCAGCGCTGGTGAGCGTTCGTGCCATGGTATCGCAGACCAAAAGATAAGATCCTCCAAGCATTGCTGATGCAGGAATCACATATCGATGATCGGGTCCAAGCATCATGCGAGTGGCGTGAGGCATCATCAGGCCCACCCAGGCGATAATTCCCACGGTAGATACTGCAAGAGAGGTAACAAGAGTGGCCAGGGTTATCAGGACAAACTTGTATTTCTCCGGGTTGACTCCAAGGGCTCTGGCCTCGTCATCGCCCATGGAAAGGATGTTGAGCTTCCAGCCCAGGGCCCACATAATAAGGAAGCTGGGGATTATTATGGGCACGAGCAGATGGACATCATTCCATGTGGCGTAATAGAAGCCGCCCATCAGCCAGAATACAATTTCCCGCAAAGCCGCATCTGTGGCTATGTACTTGAGAATGGAGACCATTGCAGAAAAGATGGAGCCAATGATCACACCTGCCAGGATCAATGTCACTATGGGCGTCTCCTTTCTGACCCTGGCCAGGAAGTAGGCCATGGCCACAGCCATAGACCCAAAGATAAATGCAGAGAGCTGAATGGACAGGAAGAAGCTGGAAAAGACTATGCCCATAGCAGCGCCAAAGGCAGCCCCAGAGGAGATGCCGAGGATATAAGGCTCGACCAGTGGATTTCTGAAGCAACCCTGAAATACTGCGCCTGCCGTGGCCAGGGCTGTGCCTACAGCCACGGCCAGGAGGACTCGGGGGATTCTCAGTTCCCAAACAATGGTGTTATGGAGCTTGGTGACACTGGATAGGTCTCCGAAAGGCGACAGATGAGCCAGTACGATTCCATAAACATCAACAATGGAGATGCTATAGGCTCCAAAGGTTATAGCCACCCCCACCGTGATAAGAAGCAATACGAAGAGAGCTGAGAGGATCAGGACCTTTCTCCCTTCTGAGTAACCATATGCGATGTCAAAGCCCAACCGCTCCCACAAGCTTGTTTTTCTGATCATATCTGACAATACTGAACACCGCCGCCTTTATCGAATCCGATCATCTTCATTACCGCCACGCACTTCCTGCGAAAGATTAACAATTGATATTAACCTTGCATATAATCGTAGCAAAAGATACATATTTCGTATATAAGGTTGCTGCTATAATCCCGAGCGTTGTGAGATAGCATATAAAATTTTGCAGGATTCGAGATCGTTTGATTGAGATCCTTATTATTATTCAACGAGTGCTACGGCGCAATCAAATTTGAGAGGAAAAATATGATATCTGCAATTAATGTCCATCAGCTCACCAAGGTTCACGACGGACGGATAAGATCCTTGGATAAAATTGGGCTGATAGCGGCCTTTTTCCGCTATTTCGCCCCCAAAATAGTTGCATTCACTTCACGAAGGACTGTTTGTTCTGCGCTATTGGAGTTCCCATGGCGATCCCCCGCTTGGTGTAATACATGTCGATCAGACCATCGTGCGCCCAGCAGGAATCGGCATAATACAGGGGCAGCATCGGCAGATCCTGAGCATGCAACACTTGGACCTCATCGACGAGTTCCTTGCGGCGATCGGGGTCCATCTCAGAAACCTCCCGGCTTAAGAGATCATTTAACTCCTGGTTCTCAAAGTAGCGGGCGCTGTTGAACGAAAATCCTTCGCCTATAAGCCTGCTCAGGATTTCAGGATCTGCTCCCATTCCTCCGTGACTGTTTAAGGCCAGATCGAAGTCCCACTCAGAAACCAGGCTGTCCCGTGCCTTGGAGTCGAGGCTTCTAAGAGTCACCTTGAACCCAGTCTGCTCTAGCTGCTGCTTTATCATCTCTCCTGCTCGCTCGTCAGTGGCCGTGACCAGCATCTCCATTTCCAGGGGCTCACCGTCTTTGGTGAAGTACTGGCCGTCCTTGGTGTAGCCCAGCTCTTCCAGAAGCTCCCCGGCCCTGGCCGGATCATAATCGTATGTCTCCACATTGGGATTGCATAAATCGTTATCATGGGCTAGGAGGCCGGGGCTGGCGATGATTCCGTAGCCGCGCAAGACCGTATCCACAAGAGCCTGTCTGTCGATGGCGTAGTACAGAGCCTGTCTGAACCTTGCGTCGGAGAATGGCTCCTTCCTGTGGTTGACCATGAGCTTGGTGATGCCGTCGTGTGAACCTCTCAGGACATCAAAGCCCGCCACCCCCAGATCCTCAGCCTTCTCGGGAGGGACTGTCGCTGCATCGACATCGCCTTTCTCCAGTGCCGCAGCCGCCATCTCATTGCTAACCTTTACGAACCTGAGTTGCTTGACCTTTGGAGCGCCCAGGTAGTAATCGTCATAGGCCTCGTAGAGGTATGTCCCCTGCGCCCTGTCGTAATCGACCAGCTTGAAGGGACCCATGCCGGTTAAGGCTTCATCCTCCAGGAACTCGGCAGGATTGGCCACATTGCTGTAGATGTGCTCAGGAAGTATGGGGAGCGCTCCCGCAACCATCTCGATGAACGGGGCATAAGAGCCATTAAGATAGAGCTTGACGGTATAGTCGTCCAGAGCCTCGGCAGACTTCACAAGTTTTGGGCTTACCAGAGGGTAAGGATGTTCTTTGGTATAATCGATTGTGAAAACCACATCATTAGCGGTGAAGGGCTCTCCGTCCTGCCAGGTCGCGTTCTTTCTCAGGTCAAAGACGTAAGCGTCGTCCTCCAGCTGCCAGCTCTCCGCGAGAGCAGGAACGTAGCCGTTCTGGTCCTTCCATACGAGTGTGTCGAAGATCAGGCTCATTCTGATATATCCAGGCCCTCTCGGGTAATGGCCGTAAGGAGAGGGAAATCCCCAGTCGCCGGTTGGGTCGGCAATTGTAAACATGTCTATGGTCTCATCGGAAGCCGCTGCCATGTTGCAGAAAATGAGAAGCAACAGGCCCACGACCGCAAATCCGAGGGCAAGGGGAACTTTTGAGGACAAAGCTCCACGAGTCCCTTTAATCGGCAGATTTTTCCTAATCAAAATTCCTCCTACAAATTTTGCTAACTAAAAAAATGCTATTAGCTCTGCGTTTTATTCGGTGATTTGCCTTTATTTACCTCTTCTTGAAGGCGTTGCATCCATTCAGGGATGTGGACATCTTCCTGCGGGAAAAAGTCCTTGACGTAAGGCTTTATATCGATAACAGGGCTTCCATCAACAGCGTCGAGGCCGAGGACCTCCAGGACGTTTCCCTTTCGTCCCTTCAGATGGACGACGGTCATAAGCACCGGATTGGGCCTTGCAGGGCTACAGGTGCAGAAAATGCCTTTTTCGGGAATATCTTCTCTGCCCATGGGGTGCACCCTCGTAAGCGACCGGCCCTCTTCGGGGACTTTATGCGCCCAATATAAAATTACAAGATGAGAATACTCCTCAATTCCGTCCAGGATGCCATCCAGACCTTCGTAGATGATGATATTCGAGATTTCTCCAGGCATCTCATGAATTTTAACTACGGCATCTTTGAGGTCGCCCTGCATTTTTAGTCCCTCTTCACCGGCAACAAGGAATGGTTTCTCTATCTTGCTTCTTATAATACCCACCGGATGCAGTACAATGCTGGCATCTTTTTGTTTCAACAAATCGGTCAACTCCTCGGGGATTTTTCTGAACTGAATCAAGTAGTTATAGCCTAGGTCGCACAAGCTCAACTTTCTAAAACCGTGTTTTGTTATCGTTCTTTCCAGCTCTTCAGCTGATATGCGCATATCAATCGGCGGTCCGCATGGCTGGTCCTCTTTCTTGCATTCGATAATTGCCAGCCGCCCCTCAGGTTTTAAAACACGCCCTATTTCGCTAAACAGGGTGCTCTCTACATCGGCCAGATTGAGGGAGTGAAGCACGGTAGATATGAAACAAATGTCTACACAACTATCCTTGACCGGCAGAGGACCGGAAATATCACAGACCTCAGCCTTAATATTCTTTAATCCTTCTGAAACGACCTTATCCCTTAAATCAACTATCGCATCCTGGTTTTTATCCAGAGCGTACGCTCTACCGGTATCGCCTATAAGCCTCGAGGCTCGAATGGAATAATCTCCCGGCCCGCTGCCCAAATCTAGAAAGCAGTCTCCTCTCTGCAGATCAAGCCCGCCGAAAACCAGATCCGGGTCCTGCATCCAGAAGCTGCTTTTTCCCTTTTTATGTCTGTTCGGCCTATCGCATTGACGCCCGCAAGTCGTATCTGTTGCATCCATTTCTCTCTCACCAGGATATTTGGGTCAGCTCTTGGTTGAAGCAGATGGTCTTTCAGATTCTTTGGCAACAATGCCTCTTCCCTCGACCTGACGATAAGCTTCTCCTGCACACATGAAACAGAGACCGCCCACGGTTTTAGTGGCCATGATCATCTCGCCGCAGTTGGAGCAGACGATGCTCTCCGTAATTGGAGCGTATTCAGGCAGCAGAGGCCGAAAGGTCTCGACTGCAAATAGCTCATCGAATGGTAGCTGGATGACGCCGAAGGCCGCCTGCCTCCCCGCTTTTCGAAATGCTGCTTTTTCCCTTGCGCCGCCCTCCCGATTCTTGATGACCTTTTCCATCAGAGGGTAGAACTCCGGGGAGGCCTTGGCCACGCTAGAGCTGAAATCGGGCTGAACCCTTATGCGGACTCCGGTCTCCTTTCCTCGAATGGCGAAGGTAACTGCCAGCCTTCCCAGATCGCGGTAGACCAGGGCGTTGTTCCCCAAGGTGCAGCCGGATACGGCCTGCACTCCGTCGGCGAAGCATGCGTTTGTTTCTACAACGGCCATGAGGTCCTCTAATCCGTCGGAAGAGATCGAATCCAGGCCCAGAAGATTCAGGCCATGCACCGAAGCCATGACGCCAAGAGCGCTTCCCGGACAGAAGTGCCCGTGGATCTCAGCAGTCTTCACGAGGCAGCGGGCCATATCTTTCTCACGTATGGCCTGAAGAAATTCTCCTCTAGGGTTTTGCTTAAAGTCTTCAATTCGTCTATCTTCTGCAAATATCTGTTCTGTATTCATTTCGCTCAATCCAACCATCTCCGAATCCAACTGTCTCTGATTATATCTTCTTCAGCTCATCTATGGCTCTTAGAATTACAGACCGG
This sequence comes from Methanosaeta sp. PtaU1.Bin060, assembly GCA_002067365.1. GTDB lineage: Archaea > Halobacteriota > Methanosarcinia > Methanotrichales > Methanotrichaceae > Methanothrix. The sequence continues at coordinate 11,862 of MVRK01000027.1, forward strand.
ACCCTCTCTCGATCCGTGTCGGTTTCCAGATGATCCGCAACCTGATGAATCAGCGGAGCGAGCAGCTCTATCTGTTCTTTTACGGGAACTCTCATTCCCCTGTGAAGGTCATGCATGTCTTTCATGAGATCCTGCACATCGGCATCTTCGAACGTTTCGCTGGCCAGAGCTATAGATTGATGGAGCTTTTTGATGAAATCATGTTTAACCTCATTTATCTGAGCAACATGCTCTTTGCCGATCTCAGTCAAGCTGTAGTAGGTCTTGCCGTCTTCGGCTCTTCCTGAGATCCAGCCTTCTCGCTCCATCTTTTTCAATAGCGGATAGATCGATCCCGTGCTGGGTTTCTTTCCGCTAATCGCTTCCACTTTCTTTATTATATCGTAGCCGGATGCTTCACCATCTTTCATGATGTGAAGCATAATCATCTTCAAGATACCAGTTGCCATTATATCAGTATCGCTATATCGATGCATATATCGCTGTTGGTTATACTTCCATTCGATCTATTCACTCAATCAGCTTCCATGTCTATGTATCGATTTAGACATATCAATCCAGATATATATACTTTTTGAGCCTGTGTGCATATAAAGTATGAATAGAATTCTATAATTTCATAAAAAATTAGAAGAGATGAAAATGATTGCCATCTCCACCAATCGGTTCTTGATATACCTCAGACACTTGCTGCCAGGATGTCTATAGCAAGATCGATCAAGTCGCAGGATATCGATACTATTTTGCAGTAATTTTTGTCATACTACCCGAATTTTTGAAAAAATGAACTGACTGCAGCTTATCGGGCCGCAGCAACAGTATCCAATTTTAAACAAAGGCCATCTTGTTCAATGCCGTTGGCGTTCCCATGGCCACTCCTCCGTAAGTATAGTAGAAGCTCACCCTGTCATCAGAGGCCCAAAAGGAGTCGATATAGAACAAAGGCAGAGATGGCAGGTCGCATGCGATGATCTCCTGAGCCTGACTGACCAGCTCTTTGCGCCTGGCAGGGTCCATCTCTGAAACCTGCTCATTTAGCAGATCAACAAGCTGCACATCTTCAGCGTAGCGTGAGCTGTAGAGCCCTGTTCCAATGATGATACGATTTAGGACTGAAGGATCAGCACCCATGCCGCCGTGATAGTTTATTGCCAGGTCGAACTTCCAGTCGTCAACCATGCTATCCTTGGTCTTCAAATCCATGCTGCGCAGGTTGACCGTGATGCCGCCAGACTCAAGCTGATGCTCGATCAGCTCTCCGAGGCGCTCTTCAGTGGGAGCTACTAGCAGCTCTATCTCCAGGCGTTCTCCATCCTTAGAGAAGTACTGACCATCTTTGGAATATCCCATTTCCTTCAGCAGTTCCTCTGCCTTTGCCGGGTCAAAGGAATACTGCTCCTGGTCGGGATTATACCATGGATGGTCTGAAGGCAGGATCCCGGGACAGCCTGCACAGCCAAAGCCCCGAAGGAAGATATCCACCAGAGCCTGGCGATCGATGGCGTAGTAGATGGCCTTCCTGAACCTGACATCAGAGAATGGTTCCTTTTTATGGTTTATGGCCATGATCATGGTCGTGTCATGTGACTCTTTGATATCAAATCCTTCTTTTTCCAGTGGTTCCGTTGTTTCAGCTGGCACGCTGGCAGCGTCGATGTCACCCTTCTTTAAGGATGCAGACGCCATCTCATTGCTGACCTTTACGAACTTGAGCTGCTTGACCCTTGGAGATCCCTGATAGTAATCCTCATTGGCCTTGTAGAAGTAGGTCCCTTGTGTCTGGTCATAGTCAACCAACCGGAAGGGACCAGTGCCTGTAAGTGCTTTTTCATCCTTGTAGTCATCGGGATCGCTCATATTCCTGTAGATGTGCAGAGGCAGGATTGGCTGAGCACCTGCCACCTGGTCCAGGAAGGGCGCATAGCTCTTTGTGAGGACGATCTTAACGGTGTTCTCGTCTATGGCTTCCGCCTTGTCAATGATGCTTGAGTCCACCAGCGGATAGGGATGATCTTTAGTATACTGGAAGGTAAAGGCCACATCATCTGCAGTGAAGGGCTCGCCATCGTTCCAAGTAACGCCTTTTCTCAGGTGGAAGAGATAGGCGTTCTCATCCGGCAGATATTTCCATGTCTCTGCCAGAGCGGGCACAAAGCCGTTCTGATCCTTCCATATCAATGTGTCGAAGATGAAGCTCATCATGATATACCCTCCGCCATGCGGGTAATGGCCGTAGGGCGAGGGGAATCCCTGATCGCCGCTTAGTGCGGCAACCGTAAGCGTATCCACTTTTTCATCGGCGGCCAGGACGTTGCTGCTGAGAATGAAGACCAGCAGGCCCATGACAGCAAAGCCGAGGGTAAGCGGGACTCTCATGAACGGTACCGCCCTATGCACACCACAGGGTCTAATTTTTTTCGTATTATCTCCTCCTGTCAATTTTATGCCTCCATTTGAATAATCTTTTGATCAATCACTCTTTTGACTGTTTTTTCTCTATACATTATAATTCGATTAAGCGTATAAATTGCAACAATGCTTGAGACCAAATACGATACAGGGAGTGCGAGAAATACGCCCCAAAGGCCAATCAGGAGAGAGCCAACATAAGCCATTGGGATGTACAAAATAAATGCTTGAGTAAGTGTCAAAATTGCTGCGTGTATTGGCTTTTTTAATACGCTCATTGCAGATGTTGAAATTGCCACAATCCCATACAGGCCATATCCTATTGGAACAATTGACAGATAAAGGCCTGTAACTGAAATAACCTCAGGATCATCGCTGAATATCGATCCAACTGTGCCACCCAAAAATGCAAACACTATGAACATAATCAAGCCCCATATCAGGGAAAATCGGTAACTGAATTTCGTCCCAGATTTGATGCGATCGAACTTACCTGCGCCCCAATTCTGACCGATAAAAGGACCTACCACGCTTGCGAGAGCCATAATAACTATAAGGGCAAACGAATCCATTCGAGTCGCAATGCCAAAACCAGCAACAGCGTCCGAGCCATAAGTAGCCACTATTCTGGTAATAAATCCGGCAGCAAGGGGGGTGATTATCATTGCTCCTGCATTGGGCAAACCTATGTAGAGAATTTGAATCCAGGAAACAAGGATGGAATTTAACGAGGGAATATCAAACGAAAGCATCCTCTCGTTATAATACAGAAAATACAATGACATAATCAGGGTTAGGGCCCGTGCGATTACTGTGGCCATTGCAGCGCCCGCAATTTCAAGACGTGGAACCGGGCCGATTCCAAAAATCAAAATTGGGTCTAAAATAATATTTGCGCCAGCTGCAAACATCATGATGAATGCGGGTGTTTTTGTATCTCCGGCTGCTCTAATTGCGTTGGTTCCAACCATTGGGACTACAATGAAAACCAAACCGAGATACCATATTACCATATACTCTCTGATATACGTTATGATTTCTAAGGAAGCTCCTAAGAAATGGAATAAAGGGTTGATGGTAAGAAGACCAATTGGCACAATGAAGCCCACGAGTAACAGCGATAGAACTATGCTATCCGTCGTCAGTCTTTTTACTTTATTGCGATTTCCCTCACCGATTGAATGTGAAATCACAGCAGAGGCTCCAATGGCAACTGCGTGGGCCAAATTGTTTACGAAAAGGACAACAGGGAAGGTGAAGCTCATCGCCGCTAGCTGGCCGGTTCCCAGCTGGCCGACAAAAAAGGTATCTGTCAAATTAAAAATAATCATGCTAATAGTTCCAAAAATCATGGGGATTGTCAGCATGATCAATGTTTTTGGTATGGGCCCTTCAATCAACCGAGAATTCCTGTCCGTCATCATTTTTTAATAAATTGGATCATATAATTGAACCCAAGATCCGCTAGGCTTGTCTTTTCAAAGCCGTAACTATTGATACATCCTTCGAGCTCTTCTGGTGACTGACGCATATGCACCGGCGGACCGAAAGGCTGGATTTCTCTCTTGCAGTTGATGATTACAATTCGCCCACCGGGCTTTAAGACGCGGCGAATCTCGTTGAACAAAACGCCTTCTACATCGGCCAGTTTGAATATGTGAAGCACTGTCGCCAGGAAACAAACATCGATGCTGCCATCTTCGATGGGCAACGGGGCGGTGATATCTGCGGCGATTGCCCTTAAATTATTCAACCTAAGAGAACCGGCTTTTTCAGTCAGATCATCTATGCCGTCTTGCCACCTATCCAGCGCAAATACCTTGCCTGAATTCCCGACGATCTCTGAAGCTCGAATGGCATAATCTCCAGATCCACATCCCATGTCGAGGAAGCAGTCGCCCTCTCTGAGATTAAGCTCACTGAAGACCTGCTCGGGATCGTGTATCCAGAAGCTACTTCGGCATCGTCTGTGTCCGTTTTGTCCATAGCGATTTTCACCATCATAATGATTCAGATCAGTCATAGTTGCCCTCTACACCTGAAGCCAAAACTCAGTTTTCTTTTGAAATACTTCTAATCAAGTTTTTTTAGCTCATCCCTGGCCTGCAAGAGGATGGATTCTATTTTTCCTCGCCCAACACCTCTACGCGAAAGCTCAGCGACTTCACGAATTAATGACTCAAGGAGTTTCAACTGTTCTATGTCCTGAGAATGAACACCTCTATGAGTGTCATGCATCTCATTCATGAGGGCCTGGATATCGCTATCTTCAAAGGTTTCGTTGGCCAAAGCTATTGATTGATGAATCTTCTTGATAAACTCGTGTTTTGCCTCTTTTATCTGAGCTATGTGCTCTTTGCCGGTCTCAGTCAGGCTGTAGTAGGTCTTGCCATCTTCGAACCTGCCTAAGACCCAGCCTTCCCTCTCCATCTTTTTTAGTAATGGGTAGATCGATCCTGTGCTGGGTTTCTCTCCCGTGATTGCTTCCACTTTCTTTATTAAATCATAGCCGGATACTTCACCCCCTTTTATGATATGAAGCATCAACATCTTCAAGAGACCAGTTGCCATTATATCGATAACGACATGTCAGTATAGATATATATGCCTTTTGGTTAACACTTATCCGAGTTTTGGTATTGATTAGTATGAATATATTACAACTACTTCATATAAAAGCTATCAACATCTCGCTCATAATTTTAAAAAAAATAGATTAGAATCACGCCCTCTTATTTTCGAGCAATGTCGATATCCATTGGTCCCCATCCGGTTCGAAGAGTGCGAGACCGCACCGATCTGAATCCAGCATTCAGCATGGCATCGGCAATGAAGCCCTGCTCGAAGGCCATCATCGGGCCGTTCATGGCCCAGCCCACAGTACAGAGCACATAGAAGTCCGGCTTCGTTCCCTCATCAGTAAGGCCTTCAGAAAGGTTCACGAAAAGGCCGCCGGGATTGAGGGCCTCGTAGATCTTCTTCATCACAGAGTCCATATTCTCCCGGGCGAAGTTGAGGGTGGCACTTGCCCAGATGAGATCGTAACCCTCGCCAATGGGATCAAGATTGTAATCTCCTGCAAGAACCTCCATCCGGTCCTCCATTCCATACTCTTTGATGAACCTCTCCGCAACTTCGACTACAGGCTTTCGGTCAAAGATCACTCCCCTCATGGTGGGATGCTTTGCGACCATTGAAATTCCAAAGATGCCTGGACCGCCGCCCAGATCCAGCATCTTTCGAAATGATGCAAACTCAGGCTGCAGAGAGATCAGCTCTGACATCTGCTGGGCAATGCCCGCGCGCTCATTATTGGCCATCCAGGATGCAAACTGGCTCCATTTTTGAGGATCGGCATCGTCCTCCGGAGGCTTTGCCGGCGGTCCCTCTCGGATCATCTTTGTCAGGTTTGCCAGCATCGCATCGGTCATGGAGGCCTGATGGGCAAACCCCTCTCCTAAGTAGGTTGGGCTTCCCTCAACCAGAAAAGCCTGTGCAATTGGTGCGTTCCGATAGAGGCCGTTATGCTTTTCTATCAGGCCGCAGGCAGCCAGGCCATTTAAAAATAGCATGGTGTTCCGGGATTGACCTCGGATCTCCTTCGCCACCTCCTCTGCCGATTTGGGCTCGGATAGCTGGTTAAAGACATTTAGCTCGATTCCACTCATCATCAGCTTAGCTTTAATAGGAGCATAAAGCATCCTGTAAAGCTCCTCGCAGCTGACATTTACCTCTGGCAGATTCATTGAAATTTCTCCTATTTCTGAAGTTGTATTGGGCGATCACTTGACAAGATCAATTCAGGTTATTTCCAGGTAGCGCAGAAGCAGCGCGTCCATAAGCTCGTTTGCCTTCTCATCGTCCACGCCGTAAAGCTCTTTGAAGTAATTGCCAATCCACTCTTCAAGATCTATGTCCTCGAAGCGATCCGGATAGATAGCTTTCGCCGCTATCATCAAGTTAATTGGAAACTCCAGTCTCTCGTCCATTATCGGTGTGGCCGTAAGGGAATAAACCCGCCTATCTTTAAGGGCCCTAAGTTCCTGGACTTTCCCAAATTGCTCTTCATTGTACATCACACTGGGAGGATGGTAGCCGGAGTATGTCGGCAATATTATTACATCGGGATCTATGGATAAAAGGCGCTCGGCGGAGATTAGCTCGGTATTGTCGCCGTCATAAGCGTTCTTGGCATTGATTATGTCCTCCAGGAAAGCAGACTCTATGGTATCTGTGCCGAAAGCATAGCCTGCGCCTCCCCTATCCTTTGCATAGGATGGTGCGCCGAAGTACAGCACTCGTGGCTTGTCTTCATCTGCAATGTCTTTGGTCCGCTCCCTGATCAGTTCTACCTGCTCGTTCATGAGGGCGACAATTTCCTCTGCCTTCTCCTGTTTTCCAAATACCTCTCCCAAGAGCCTGATCTCTTCATATATGGTGCCGACGCTGATATCATCGTAGCAGTCCGCATACTTCAGCACAACTACGGGAATCTCCAGGCGCTTTGCGGCGTCCAGGAACTTAGCTGTGTTTTCCTCATCTGCGCCCTGATCCCTCATTATCACCAGGTCTGGATTAAGTGAGGCCACAACCTCTACGTTGGGTGCAACTCCTAGGGGCCCGCCAAAAGCTCCCACATTGGTGAGATTCCGATAATCCGGATTGAGCAGGAAGGAGATAAAGGGGCATATGCGATGGGTCTCGTTGTCGTATGTGTAGTTGCCATACCCACTATCTTTGTTGTATACGCTCCCGCCTACCAGCTTGTCCTGCACGCCGAATGAGTACATGGCAGTGTCTATGATTCCTCGGCTGATCGCGATGACCCTATGCGGATCCTCCGGGATCGAAACCTGGACTCCGCGCATGTCGGTTACTGTATGCTAACTTATGGGCTTAAATGGATGTGTCAGCCGGAGAAGAGACTTTAAGTATGCATTCAGCCAATATGTTAATCTAATGAGTGCAGTAGTTCAGCCAGCCTCAAAGAAGGAAAAATCTTCCTTAGAAGATCTTCAGGCAAATGAGTTCGCGTCAGGAGTTATTAGAGGCATAAAAGAGTTTAAGGCTGGGAAGGGAAAAGGCTATAGTGACAAAGATGAATTCTTGAACTCGCTCAGAGAACTGTAACCAAATTTTATGAGATGTATTTATTATAGAGTCCCTGAGTTTGACAGGCAATTTATTAAGTTAACAAGGAAAAACAAGGCGCTTAAAGACAGGTTCATTAATAAAATAGATCAGATTCTGATCAATCCTGATATGGGAGAGCCCAAAAGCCATAGGCTTAAAGGGGTCCGTGCTGTGCATGTCGATCCTTTTGTTATAGCATATACGATTATAGATGATTGCATTGTGTTTTTGTATTTAGGGCATCACAATGAAGCCTATGGGAAGACGGAGGAGATCCTTCAAAAGGACAGAACAATTGAGCTGTTGAAGGAAATAAACCTCCTATACGATTATCTGTAACAGATAGGAGAGGATGTCTTTTTCATTTAGTGTGAACCACCTCTGGGTATCGAATATTAGCGGCCGGAGAATCATCAGTTTGCAGTCGTCTTGATTCGTACCGAATTGGCCAATGGAGAATGGTGACAAGGGCGGCAGAAGAGATCAAGAAGAGGGCTCTTGACCTCGATTCAATGTCGCTAGAGCTATCTTAGAGCTGGGATCGGCTAAGCGAGCCGATCTATAACTCATATTTGCGAGCGGGGGTTTTCCACGCCCGTGTCAAAGGAGCAAGGTTGAGGGCCCTGTCGCGCGGGCGTTCGCGGGTTCGAATCCCGTCCCCCGCACTAATTTCTCTTTCTTGATATCGCTTATTGGGCTTCTCCTAGATTTGTCTCCAAGCCTGTTATACATTGCTTAGGAAGGCTTTGCACCTGGCATTCATCAGCCTAGACCCGGGACGGCAGCCAGCGCATTCGGGAATGAGCTTATAGCAATTTCCTTTAGCCCAGCTCATCTCCGATTCGAACTACTTCTCGCGCCAATAAGTCAAAGTCGCTCTGAAGGCTCCGATGATTTGTTATTGCAGCATGCAGGTACTTTTTGCCTTTGATGGTAACAATCGAGGGAACAGCAATCCCCTTTTCCTGAAGTTCTACCTCAATTTGCTTGTTGAGATGATCGAGCATGGAATCGCTCATGTTTGATCGGATATATCGGAAGCAGACTACGTTAAGCGAAACTGGCAATGCCATCTCAAGCTGAGGAGATTTCTCGACCAAGCTAGCTAGATAATGAGCCTGGTCGATATTCTGT
>MVRK01000028.1 GCA_002067365.1 Methanosaeta sp. PtaU1.Bin060
GTCTTCAGGCCTCGACTTAAAACCCTTCGCCATTGCAGTGAGTTAAGTATTAAGATATATGTTTTTCCTTGGATTAGTAACACCATGAGCCACCGACGCCAGCAGCACCACATCGAACCTATTTGATTTCAATAAGTGGGGGTGCATATCATGGCTGGGGCCACAAAGAAAGCCGCAGTCCATGTTCCAATCCTTGTTTTCTTGGAACTTGCCCTCGGACCATATAGTACCCCACCCATGCATTCATCGAGATCAAGTTTCAATCCTTGTTTTCTTGGAACTTGCCCTCGGACTATGATCGTTCTGTCGGAATTACGTAAGACATGCTCGTTTCAATCCTTGTTTTCTTGGAACTTGCCCTCGGACTTAGGCTATCACCCCGACCCCTGGCAGGAGAAGCTCCTGTTTCAATCCTTGTTTTCTTGGAACTTGCCCTCGGACCCAACCCATAGAGTACAGGCGTAAGTCGTGCGCACTTAGTTTCAATCCTTGTTTTCTTGGAACTTGCCCTCGGACAGCTTGTGATCTCTGCGGCCTGCTGAACCTTCACCATGTTTCAATCCTTGTTTTCTTGGAACTTGCCCTCGGACGGATGCAGCGGCTTAGTCTCCTTTTGGAGCATTCCCAGTTTCAATCCTTGTTTTCTTGGAACTTGCCCTCGGACCTGGATTTTGATAGATCAGGAGAGTGAATCATGTGTTTCAATCCTTGTTTTCTTGGAACTTGCCCTCGGACGTACTACTCTTACAGATGCCGCCATAGAACAAATGTTTCAATCCTTGTTTTCTTGGAACTTGCCCTCGGACTCTCAAGCTTCAGAGCGCCCGCAGCGCCCTCCGAGGGTTTCAATCCTTGTTTTCTTGGAACTTGCCCTCGGACAGCGCCGATTTTTCGTCCTTTTTCGTGTTTCTCAATGTCAAACCGGCCTTATTTCGCCCTCCTTCTGGCATTAGTGGAATTTATCAGATGCCTTATAAATTCATTCGTGTGGTGTGCCTTTGGCCACACATACCTGGCATAAAAACAGGTGCTTCCTCTCTATTTCAACCTTGTAACCGCTCCAAAACCTCTGGAGACGGATTTACCTAATCCCATGGATTCTGGAATCGCGAAGCTGGCGGTGAACTCCCCACGAATCCCAGTCACCTTCATCCCTTTCAGCAGGCAGATCTCGTCCTGCATCCTGCCCACCTCCAGCCGGATGTGCTGCGTGGCCACGTACCCCAGCCCCTTTGAAGCGGAGAGTATGTTGCCCACCAGGATTCTTCGCAGCAGGTCCTTCCGGTCATCCCAGGAGGCCTCTCGATACTTCGGGTAGTTCTCCTGGCTCAGCGCCAACCACGGCGTGGAGAACCTGTAGCTGTGAATCGCGTCGCAGCAGCCGAACTCCTCGCTCTTCAGAGTCACGCCGCGCTCCATGATGGAGTAGCTGCTCTCGCCAAGCCGTATCTCATCGAACTTGTCGTAGATCTCCTTCAGGACATCTGCGCCCTCGTTGATCCCGAGGACGAGCGGGCTTCCCCCAAGCATCTTGTACTGGATGAGCGGATACCTGTAGATCAGCCGGTCCGTTACATGCTGGTGCAGCAGGGCGTATTCGTTGAAGCTGGTGGCGAAGAAGCCGCGCAGCTTGGTCGCGTCCCCGCGCATGGGCGCGTCCGAGTGCAGGGTGAGGCGGAGGAGTTTGAGCTTCATGCGGCCCTCTGGATGGAATCTTGGCGACAGATCCAAAAGAGATCTTCAGAGCTTAATGCCTCGACGCCTTGCATACTCTTCAAAGGTGATGAAGTCGTCCTTTTCCTTCTCGATGAGTGCATGGATCTCTTCAGCAGTTGACTCATCGTGCTCTGGCAGGGCGTCAAAGTCCGCATCACTCAGAGGTTCTTCCTTTGCCGCTCTAATCTTGCTTCGGGCCATTATCTATGAATCTCCTTTGTTGGTATATCGATTTATCTGTAGTCGGAACTTCTCTTCTTTCGAAATATTTTAGATATTTTTATACTATCATTATTCTCATGAACTTCGTATTCCACTCTGAGCCTGCCTATTCGCAGCCTGTATGTTATGTCGCTGCCTTCGACCGGCACTATATCAGCCAGCGGCCGAGGTCTATATGGATCATTCTTGATCTCCTCCAGGTGGGCCCATATTCGTTTTACGGCATTGGCCGGAAGCTTGTTCAGGGCCTTTTGTGCTGTGCGTGAAAGTTCCAGCGTGAATACCATAGCAATCCTTGTAGCAAATCCTTTGTTCAACCTCTTGAGGTTATCAGCAGTGGTTTATGAGGTCGCTTCAGCATCAGTATATTTGCATCACCGCGACGGTGCATATCAGCGAATCATCCGTCTCGACCGACACTTCTTCGCCGCGGGCGATCATGCAGGCGATGAAGCCCCGATCGCTTCCTTTGCCATATCCAGCACCTCTTTGACGGTCTGCCCGAAGGTCAGGCATCCGGACAGCGAGGGCACAATTACGGTGAATTCCTCATAAAATTATTGACCCTCCACCAGCTCCCGACATTTTAAAACCTGTCTTCTCGTCATAAAAGTTGCTCAGCTCGGCTCTTGAAATATATCCGATATTGGAGTCATCTGTCACCAAGAGGCCTGCAAACTTTTTAGGAGCAGATATTAAATAATCGCTGAAACATTTCCTTATTTTTAGATATTTTTTCGTCCTCTCCAGATTGTCCTTCTCGTTTCGAAATTCCTGGTATTTTTTCCATATCTTCTCAGCAGTTTCATCCAGCTCCACGAATACGTTTACCGCAGGGATGTCGTCCTCAATGAGCTTGAACTTCTCGCTCAGATCCTTAAATGCCAATCCTGTTATGCAGTCCAGGCTATCCTTTGAATCCTTATCGCTCATTCCCCGCTTTATCGCCCTAAAATACATGTTATTGAGCTCCAGAAATTTGGATTCTTTGATCGGTTCTTTAATTGGGCCCAGAATTTCCAAGGTTTTATCTACCAGGAAGGGATCATAGATATATTTATAAAATTCTTGTTTATCGTCTTTTAAGACAAAAATTTTCACCAATCCTTTTTCTATTTTGGATGAACCTCTATTGCACCTTCCTGCAACTTGGTTTATTGAGTCCATGGGGGCAAAGTCCCTGTAAACTCTATCGGCATCGATATCCACACCAGCCTCAATAAGTTGCGTGCTGACGATGACCTTTCGGTGTCCAGCAGAATCCTTTGTCTCTTTGATCTGGTTTATCCTCTTTAACCTATCTTTTGGCACAACACTAGTGGATAGATAGCACATTTTTGTGTTCTTTAAACCCAGACCCGAGATATAATCATAAATGCTTTTAGCTGAGTTTATTGTATTTAGAACGATTAGAAAATCCTTATTCTTCTCATTCTCCAGATCGTTTTTCAGTATTTCTTTGAATTCATCCAGAGTTAGGGCCTTTTCGATTATGGGTATGAGGTCGATCCTATCCAAGCTCCGGAAGTATTCCTCTTTTCTCTTAGCTATTTCTTGTATCTCACCTATTCCTTCCTCGAAGATAAGCGGCTGGGTTGCAGTGATCAAAATGACGTAGCTATTGAACTTGTTGCAGAGCAACATGAGGGCATCGTGAATCAATCGCCAATACCTGTGAGGCATTGCTTGGACCTCATCCAAGATTATGATGGCGTTTGTGAGCTTATTGAATTTACGTAGCAACTTGTTTCTATTGGAGAATAATGTATTGAAGAGCTGCCAGAAAGTGGTTACTATTATCTCTGAGTTCCATCCTTCCATGAGGAGTAGACTTTTGTCAGCTTCGTATTCCGCATCGCCTGCTTCATAGCTCACATCTGCTAGATGATGGTGCTTGAGCAAGAGCCTGGAATCTTTATGGGTTCTCTTGGTTTTGGTTTCATCCTCGATTTCATCACAGGGGTCGGCAAGAGTCTGGTCTTTCTTCGATTCAAGATCAGCTTCGGGAAATATAACGCTATCAAAGACGCCATAGTTTTGGTCTATAATGGATAGGAAGGGCAATGAATATATTATTCTTGACCTAATATTTTTATCCCTCTCCAATCGCGCTCCTAGTTTTAGAGCTACGGATAGGGCAGTGAGGGTCTTACCTGTGCCTGTTGGGACATTCAGGGAGATGATCTTGTTATCCAGGTTCCAGTCCTCGATCCTGCCCGTGGCCTCATCGTAAATCTGGTTTCTTAGGCTGTTGATATTGACCGTGCTATCTGTGAAGTGTTTAGCTTCTCTGTAAAGATCTACCAGATTGGCTGGCAGATTCTGACGCTCAAGAAGGATGCCGTCCAATCCAGCATCGGTCTTATCTGCATCTATGAGAATAGAATATAGAAATTGATTTACGAAATATGGATAAATATCGTTATTATCGCTCAAATGCCTTAACAATCGTCTTTCTTTAGCGATATCTGTTATAATGTTATTGAGAATATAATTCTTAATATTACTAATATCGATATTCAGGTTGATATTCCTTTCTGAGATGAGCGTTGAAAGGATTTCCTCTAGCTCAATCATATCTATAGATTCTATCTGCTCACCTGCTGTCTTCATTACATCTTCCTCGTCAGCATCGACATCGCTTATTTCATCCATGGCATTCAGGAAGTTTCCGTGATGTCTCTTTACCGCCAGGAAAGATATGATGGGCAGATTCTCTGATATTCCACTTTCAATTTTATATTGCTTAAGATATTCTTTGATCACAGAATATGTGAAGAATGCTGATAGCAGGCCGTGATGTGTGACCTCCATGGCTTTAAGAGATCTCCTCTTCTTCTCATCCGTCTCTGTAATATATTTTTGGAAGAATTTCGTAGCCTTGCCAAAGTCATGAGTGATACCGATTATATATGCCATATCCCTTAATAGGTTAGCTTCCGATATATTCAGAGATTTATCGGCAATAGTATTTCCGGCCATCACTCCTACATTCCTGAGGTGATCTATCAGGCGCTTGTCTGGGTGAGAAAGTAGTTTAAAGGAATGCGATCTGCTCGTGGTTATCGTTCTCGACCTCCCATAGGTCTCTAGCTTTAGCTTTTATCTCCTTTCCATTTCTCTCAAAGAGGATTTCGCTATAATCAGTTACCTCTCGACCATCGTTCATCTCATTGGGCAAAGTCTCAGAGAAATATTCCTTTCCCGTCTCGAATTCAGGGCTGATAATACATTTTCCAGGCACAACACTGCTTATGGCATGTGGTCCTTCTCCTAGGCTTTTCAACCCAAATTCGCCCACATATCCGAAGTTGCAGATGAGCTGGCTCAAGCCCAGACAGGGAGTATAAATTGATTGATGATTTGCCAGAAGCGATTTCAGGTTATTGTAAAGTGCCTCATCGGAGTGAGTGAAATATATTCTATACTTGGGATCTTTCACAAACTCCCGCCTGGTCGGGTGCCTGTTCTTGATCAGATGCATATTCTTTATATTATCTGCGTTTAGGTGGTTCTCTCCGATCCTTATCTTCTTCATAGGATTAATAATCTTGCAGCCTATTCTTGCATCCTTTCTGAGGAAATATCTGAAATACTCCTTCTTATCAAGCCCTATGATAGCACCTATCAGCCCTGATATAGCGGTGCGCGGAGGAAAAGAATATGTGAGAGGGGAGCTTGTGGTGTAAATCTTCTTGAAATGGGCATAGTCCCCCCAAACATCGAGCACTAATACTCTATCAGGCATCTAAACCTCCCTAAAAGGATATCAGCTTTACATCAATGCCTGTGGTTGCCTTCAGGTCAGCCATCGAAAAAGCAGCTCCATCCCTGCAAAATCTCATCCTATCATCAGCGCAGACCTCTATATTCTGTATGTTATCCTTCTCCTCTGTAAGCTTCTTAACGAGCTTGGATACATCAATCTTGTAATCATTGGTGTCGCGGATGTTCTCATGGGGTAGCTCAGTCTCCAATGTCAGCATCTCATCCAGGTCACCGATGTGATAATTCTTTTTGCTGTAATTGACCTTGAGCAGTAGCCTGGGGACCTGTCCTATCTTAGTCCTAGTGATCAGGTTCTTAGTTCCATTCCAGATTCCGTCTAGCAAGAGCTGTACATCATCATCTGTGAGCCCCGTGAGCCGGGCGGCGTTCTCATTTATGATGCCATAAAAGCGAATGAGGGAATAGGGCAGATAATCCTCTTCGCGGAAGGTCTTATGTGTGGCTTTTGGATCTGAAGCGAAGGCTCCAGTGCCTTTTATATGTTTTATGATGACTCTATGTAGGGATCTTCCCATCTTGAATTGGACTGGGCCTGTATAAGTGATCGCTCCTTTCTCTTCTTTGGATTCAGTATCCTTACCGTCCTTTGTTTCAGCATCAGCTTCCTTCTTAGCCTTCGCACTCTTATCTTTCTTGGGTTTTACTATCGGTAGGACCCCCCCGAAGAGGCGGATATCTATGCATTCGCCGAGAATTCTGCTGCGATCATTTCCAAAGCTGCCCGCTCTCATCTTTGCGTCCTGAATGTGCCCCTCCTCATCATAAGCGATCTCCCTGACAAAGATCTCTTTATTTAGGGATTGGAGATAATCCCTTATGGTTCTCTTCAGCCTAACATCAGTAACTATGTTTATGCCAGTCTCTTCATCAATCCTTGGCTTATTCTCATCTAGAGGATCGCCGTTTGGATTTGCATCTTTCACATCATATAGAAATATAATCTCAGATCTGTTTGATATGATGTTGCTCATTTTCATGCCACCTCCTCAGTACCTTCCTCTTCTTTAACATCCTTGAACAATTTATGGGTATCCATCCCCAGGACGAAATAAAAGCTCAATTCATCATTGCTCTCACCCCAGTTTTCACCGGACAGGATGAAATAGCGGGCGATGATTTCCTCAAGGTCTCTGTAGTAATTTCTCTTATACTCCTCAAGCTTATTCTGAATCTCAGGGAGGAGTTTCTTGATGAGAGCTTCATTCATCCGTAGTCCGTGTAGCTTATCACGAAATGGAGCAGCGCCTCTCTTTTGCAGTTGGTTGTTCAGCAAAAATTGAGCCAATACGCCCTCTAGAAAGGCGGCTTTCTTTGCATTGCTAGTGAAGAATGCCTCATTGGATTGGAAGAAGCTCTTTATCTTCTGCTCCAAGGGAAAGCCCTCCAGATTTTCGATGGACGGCTCTCCTTCGCCTAGTTTATCCATGCCATTCATCTCCGATTTGATATTTTTGAGTATCCCAAGTTCCTTTAAGTAGTATAATAGGAGGAAGCCGTTGAGAGTGGTAACATTTGTAGGATGATCTGAGTCGAATATATCTCTTATCCTTAGAATAATATATTTCATTAATAGGTAATAATCAATGCTATTTCCAACAAATATTTTGTTGACTATATCCATGAAGATCTTATCGAAGTTTCCGTTCTTCGGCATTACCTCGAATTTTTTCATCATAGAACTGGATGGGAAGAACGTCCTCACGACCTTGAAGTTGAACTCTAATGGTTCCATCTCCTTCTGCGATTCGTTCAATACCTTTTCATTATATGCCCTGAACCTCTTATCCACCCTATTTTTTGTATTGAACATCGTTCTTAGCCTGGAAGGGATAATTCCGTCGATGGAAAGCAAAATATTGTATTGGGATTTAGCCATTTTATAGAAAAATAAGTTGGTGCTGATGAAGTCGCTTTGCTCGGCTACAATGCCCAATATTTCTTTTTCATCTGCAGTTAAGCGTTTCCTAACCTCTTGGTTGATTTTCTGATCCCTCTTCTGATCCTTGGCTGTCAGTATGCGCAGGATCTCCTGGGAATCTCCTCCCATCGCCATCTTCGGGATTAATAGGTAGCTGAAGCCATAAAAGTCGAAGCTCAGTTTTTCCTCCACAAATCTTTTCCCCAATTCAAGAATTGTGGCACAATCGAAGCATATTGGGGTATTCTTCCACGATTCGGAGATCTCGAAGCCCCCAGCGAGATTTGTCCGATTGTCATAGGTGTGGAATGTCCATGGGATTGCAAACCCGTATACCTCAGGTTTCCTCTGCTAACATAAACAGCAAATGCGGTTTTCTCCCAATGAGGTTCCTTGAGACTTTTTATAGGAGTATCTGCCCTTCCCTTGGAGGAGCAATATCTTCGCAAACAACGGATATTCATTAATATGCGAATAATCATCGCCCTTTTCGAATCCTAGCGTGATGATGGCATTAGTATTTGGTTCTCTTTGAGCATATTTTTCGCTAACCTCATCGAGAATCTTGTCCTTATGACATTTGAGAGCTGTGCTCATTTTTTTGATGGTATCTTTCTCATCATCGGAGATCTTATACTCCTCATAGTTCTCAAACCACCTCAAGAACCTGTCAAATGTTCTAGGAAGCTTGCTTGCCACCATGCTTGTAGGCGTGGCATCGGTGCCATTGGAAGGACCTTTTTTATATAAATACAGACTTGGATTTTTAAATTCGTCCCTCACTACTCGGCTAAAGAAATAATCGCCATCTTTCTCCTTTAATACAATGATCAAGACTGCTTTATATGTATCATTGGAGTTTGGATTTTCGAGGTACGTTGCTATTGTGTCCCCGCCGCCGCCCTGTGTCCTTTGGACATAATCACCGATCCTTCTCACAGCCTCTATCAATTGAGATCACCTTTGGACACAAATATTCCTATACGTGCAGTCCACGCACCTGGCCTTCTGCCTCGTCCCATCAGGATAATATCCCTTCTGAATAATCCTCAGTATCTCGCGCACAATCTGCTTTGCTACCACATAATCTTTTTCCCGAAAGTCTATCTCCGCCACATAGTTGTTGCTTCTTGTGTAGCAGATGAAGCCCTTCTTCACTTCCACGCCGAAGTGCTCACTGATCAGCAGCCCATAGAGCGCCGCCTGATATTTATGCGTCCTGTAAATTGTCTTCTTGAACTCCGCAAACTTATAATCCAGTGGGGCGGCAGTTCCGTCCTCAAGAAACAGGACCTCATCCACTTCTCCTTTGAACTGATGCTTGTGCGAAGTCAGGTAAACGGAGACATCCTTTCGGACGCATTTGAGCTTCTTTCTCACATAGTCCCTATTGACCTTCTCGCGAACTTCGTGCAGCTCGCGGCCCTTGAGGACCTTGTACCTCCTCTCCTGATGCTCTGGTATCATCAGGCAGCGCTCAAAAAAGATGAACCTCGGGCAGAACAGGTACTCCAGCGCATCCGAGACCGTCACGAAGACCTCCTGCCCGGGCGGCGCAGGCTCCCGCGCGCCCTCCTGCGCCTGTGCATGCACAGCCCCGGCCTTCGCTTCCGTCTCCATCCGTCCCTCAGAAGACCTTGGTGATCGTCATCCCGCTCACCAGCTCCCTCTCAAAGCCCACACCAATCAGCCTGATCTTCTCAAAACAGTCCTCGCACATGGGAAAGACATAGACCGAGTCCGATTCCTCGATCGCCTCCTCGCACTCCAGCGCCAGCGAATCCGACTCGTTGCGGTTCAGGTCTCCGAGGAAGGCGCTCTTCTGAACGCGGAAGAGCCCGTATCCCTTGCACAGCTTCGCTACCCTGCTGCGGATGCGGTTCTCGGAGATGTCGTAGATCACCCACACGAGCATTCTAGCAGCTCCTCCCCTCTTTCAGATCCCCCTCGTCCACCAGCATATCCCACTCCTCCACGTCGGGCTCCTCCCCTGGCCTGATGAGCCCGTTGGCGATCCTGTGGCACTCCATCTGAATGGTGTTGCGGGTCTTCACATTGCGGCCCCGGTAGGCGATCGTCTCCTCCAGGGCCTTGTTCACCGCCTCGATCAGCGCCGCCTTTCCATCCTTGGAGAGGCCGACACCCTGCTCCAGCGGCTCGAAGAACTCATCCTTCACCATCCTCCTGCTGAAGAGATAGATCACCGGCTCATCGATGTAGATGCGAAACATCTCGATGATGTCGAAGACCAGCGACATCTTGTTGTAGGAGTCGGTATGCAGAAACCCGACATAGGGATCGAGGCCCGAGATTATGCAGGCTTTCTCCACCAGTGAGTAGAGGATGCCGTAACCGTAGTTGAGGAGAGCATTGAACTCGTCTTTCGCCGGATTCCTGCTCCTCCCAGCGAACCTGTACTTCTCGGGCATGACCATCGAGATCGCCTCGAAGTAGGCCCGCGAGGCCCTGCCCTCCAGGCCCAGCATATCCTGCCGCTTGGCTTCAATCGTACCTCGCAGGCGCTTCATTCGTTCTCTAGATTCGGAGATATCATCGATATATCGATCCAGCTCGCCTCTCTTTTCATCTCTCGTTTTCCTCAATCTCTCTAGCAGTTTTATCTGATTGTCTAACTTCTTTAGACCCCATTCCTTAACAAGGTTCAAGCCCTCAGAATTTTCATATATCTCCAATTGCTTTCTTCTGATCAGAGTCGTGCTCCCAAGCTTGGGATGCCACACTCTTCCATAGGGCTCCCCGTAGGCGTTGAGAAAGACTATGTCGATATTGTTATCCACTGCAAGTTTAATGGCATCTGTCGTAACGGATGCAGCTGTTGTAATCAGGATGCTGTTGATTTTACCGACTGCAACCTCAAAGCTTTTATCATCTCGCTTAACCTGAAAACAATTTCCATTCTTTCTGAGATATGAGCCGTAGCTATTGATCACAAGCTGCATTTTTGCCTCAGCAGATCCTATCGTCTCTTCAGATCTCTTTGATTATTAAACTAACCCAGAGTGTTGCGAAAGTAATCTGTTATGCATCAAGAGAGAATTAAATTGAATGATTATAAAATAATTAATTTAAATAAAGAATGTGCGGGGATTCACTTCATCCCCGACCTGAAGGTCGGGGTATTCGTGACCCTCCGCACTCCCGATGTAATAGCACTGGCATCTGCCAAAAAAAGCAGAAAGCCGGAATAAGCTTCTACTTCATTATCTCCAGAAGCTTGAACTGATGCGGCCCGAGCTTTCCTCCGAAGTTCGCAGCAGTGATCTTCAGGACTCCTGGCACTGTGCATGCTGCCCTGATTCCAGCCCTCATCGACTCCTCGATCGCCTCGCGGCTGACCCCATTGATGACTATCTCGTAGCCGGCCTTGACCTCCAAAGGCAGGGCGCAGGTGCCGTCCTCCCGCAGCGAAGGGCAGTAGGCTGTGTTGGTCGATGCCTTCAGGAACTTGTACTTCGATCCGACCTTCGAGCCGCTGGCAACTATGCCCCCGGGAAAGGGCGTGATAGTTCCCTTGAGCCTTCCAATCTCGTCCACAGCCACCTCGGCTGCAGTCAAGGCCGCAGCCTGATTGTCTCCCAGGATGTAGAAGTTGCCGCCCGCGATGCCGTCCACCGCCCCGATAGTCTCATCGATCACGAAATCCCCGGACATGAGAGGTATCTTCCAGAACTTCTTTCCAAGGTAATCGATCTGCTTCTCGTAGCCGTCTCCGAAGAACTTCAGCTTCTTGCCCGTATCGAACTGCTTCTCAGCCCCAGGCAGCCCGTTGAAGACAGCAGTGGTGGGGGCGGTCAGGACACACTGGCCGATTCGAAAGAGCAGCGATGTCTCCAGGTTCTTGTAGCCCATGTTGCAGATCTGGATGTAGACTCCTGGCCTTCCGTCGGGCGTCTCGCTCGCCGGGACAGCGCACTCGATTCCCGCCTCTGCAGGACAACCTATCACAGACGTTCCAAAGCCTGTGGCCTCGCGCGCTGCTGCAAGTGCCCAGCGCTCGTCTATCGCGGTTATAAGCACCCTTGCCACCTTTATGGGAAACGCCTCGGCAAAGGTGTCATCAATCTGCACGCCTTTGATCTCCATTATCATCCCTCTTTGGTTGGATTGTAAACTGCCAGCTCAAACCCGCTCCCCATCCTCTCGCCGCCTTCTTTTTGGCCCAGCCCCTCGGGCGCCAGGGCAGCGGCTGCACAGACAGGCCTCTCGAAAGGCAGATCGAAGGCCCCGTGGGCGAGCATTGCGGCGCTGTCGTCGCTGAGGCCAACCGCATCGAAGTCCGTCTTCTCGTAGGTGGCGACCATGAAGGCATCGCCATCCCTGAGGCGGAACTCCTTGACCCGGATCTCGCCCCTCTTCGCAATCCCGAGGTATGCCGTCCTTCCCCTCACAGCCCCTGCCAGGCGCGGCGTGTCCAGCTCGTCCCTCTCGTAGCCGAAGGCGACAAGGCAGAGCGCAATGGCATCGAAGGGCTTTTGTCCGTCCTCGATCCTCTCCGCGATCATGTCGGTATGTGTTCCATTGGTTACGATCGCCGCATCGTCCAGGACTCGAATGCAATTGTAGGCGATGTAGGGATTCCTGGCCAGATCAGCCGGATTCATAGGCGAGACCAGGATGCTCCTCTCCCTGATCTCGGCCCTGCGGTTCGGAAAGGAGCGCGAGGAGACCCTGTAGGCTGCAAAGCTCCTTCCTTTGCTCCTGCCCACAGCCACTATCCTGCCGACATACATCCTTTTAGTCCACTAGCCTGTACTTTGCGATGTTCGCATCTGCAATCGCCTGGATCTGCTTCAGCATCTCGCCGCCATCAGGCATCTTGAAGAGGTGCCTGTACCTGCCCTGCAGCTTGAGGTACTCATCGACAGGCTTTGGCCTCGTCACCTTCTTCACTTGACCGACCACTCCGTTCTCCCATTCGACCAGCGGCCACAATCCTGTCTCGACTGCGAGACGCGCTATCTCGACCATCGTGCCCGCATCGAATGTCCAGCCGGTTATGCACGGGGCATTCACCTGAATGTAGGACGGCCCGCTGACCTGCAGCGCCTTCTTGACCTTCCTGCGCAGATCCACAGGATATGCCACAGAGGCGGTGGCGACGTATGGGACCCTGTGAGCCACAGCTATCGCCGGCATATCCTTCTTCGGCCTCGGATTTCCCAGGGATATCTTGCCCGAAGGGGTCGTGGTGGTATTGGCGCAGAAGGGCGTAGATCCGCTGCGCTGCACTCCAGTATTCATGTAGGCCTCATTGTCGTAGCAGACGTAGAGGACCTTATGGCCGCGCTCGAACATACCGGAGTTTGAGCCCATGCCGATATCCAATGTGCTGCCGTCCCCGCCTATCACTATCACATTTGCATCCTTGCATCTTCGCTTCAGCATCACCTCGACTCCCGAGGCCACAGCTGCCGCATTCTCGAAGAGGGAGTGAATCCAGGGAACACACCAGGCGCTCTCCGGGAAGGGAGTGGTGGTGACCTCCAGGCAGCCCGTCGGCGAGACAACAATGGTGTTTGGGCCCGCAGCATCCAGAACGAGCTTGATCGTTGTAGGCATAGCGCAGCCTGCGCAGGCCCTGTGTCCCGGTGCAAGCAGTGATTTTTCCATTTCTTCATCTCCTCCTAAAGGATCTCCGTTCTCAGGCTGAGGAACTCGAACTCCGACTCGATTCCTTTCATGGCAGCCTCCGCCTTCTTCACGAGCTTCTCTATGTCATTGATGGTGATATCCCGGCCACCGAGGCCCGCTGTGAAGCCGATGATCGGCGGATGAATGCTGCTGTTGTAGAAGGCGGCCTTCATATCCGCCAGAAGGCCAGCCTCGCCGCCTATGGAGACATCCTTCTCCAGGACAGCGATGATGCTCGCTTTCTTCAGGGCCTCTCTAAGCGCCGCGACGGGGAAGGGCCTGTAGCACCTGACCTTGACCAATCCCACCTTCTTGCCCTCTGCCCTCATGGAGTCTATGGCGTCCTTGATGGTCCCTATCACAGAGCCGAGGGTCACTATTACTATCTCGGCATCATCCGCGCGATAGCTGTCCACAAGCCCGCCATAGAACCTCCCGAATGTCTCCTCGAACTCCCTGGCGGTCCGCTCGATCTTGGCCAGGGCTTTATTCTGTGCCTCGAACTGCAGGTACCTGAACTCAGTGTAGGTCGATGGATCTGCGAAGGCACCGAAGGTCTTCGGGTCAGCAGTGTCCAGGATGCTTCTCGGCGCGAAGGGAGGCAGGAACTCGCTGGCAAGCTCTTGATCCAGCAGCTTTACAGGCTCGTATACATGCGTCAGGATGAATCCGTCCATGCAAACCATGGTGGGCGTCATGATCTCGGGATCCTCTGCGATCTTATACGCCTGAAGGGTTGCGTCCACAGCCTCCTGCACGTCCTCGACATAGATCTGCAGCCATCCGACATCACGGGCGCCGATCGAATCCTGCTGGTCGTTCCAGATGTTCAGCGGCGCTCCCAGGGCCCTGTTGGCCACATTCATGACTATGGGCAGCCTCATGCCTGAGACGTTGTAAAGCACCTCGTACATCAGGGCCAGGCCCTGGCTGGTGGTCGAGGAGTAGCATCTACCACCGCATGCGCTCGATCCCACGAGGACTGAGAGGGCCGAGAACTCTGAATCCACAGTCAAAAACTCGCTGTCCATCTCGCCGTTAGCCACCATCTGGGAGAGATGCTCCACGATGTGTGTCTGGGGCGTTATGGGATAGGCGGATATGACATCCGGGCGGCAGCACTTCACAGCGTGGGCCACCGCGTAGGAGCCCTCTACGACCTTCATCCCCAGAGTCTTCGTCGTCTTTTCACCACGAGCCTTCGGCGACTGGCCCTGGCTCGCGCTGCTTGCCACGCCTTTCATCATCACTTCTCCTCCAGGACCATTTCAATCGCCCTTCTCGGGCATTCGTGGGCGCAGACGCTGCAGCCCTTGCAGTAGTTCAGATCGGGAATGAAGACGGTCTCATCCTTCGGCAGATCTGCGATCTGCTCTGGGGTATAGGCATACGCCCTCAAGGTCTTCACGTCGTTGCTCTGAACCTGATGGATGCATCCCTCGGGACAGTAGATCTCGCAGAGGTTGCACTTGATGCACTTCTTGTGATCGACCACCGGCACGAAGGTCCGCCAGGCACCTGTCAGCGTAATCCGGGTGCTGCACGGTTCAACCAATCTGCCTGCCTTTATCTCCATTAAGAAACCCTCTCATAGGCTGTTTTGATGGCGAGCAGGTTCTTCTTGCCCAACTCTCCGTGGAAGCGCTCGGAGATCGCCTTGTTCAGGCTCTCCTGAGTCACCTCTTTTGTCGCTCCGGCAAATGCCCCTAGCATTGTGGTGTTGACTATGGGCCGCCCCAAAATCTCCATGGCGATCTTGGTGGCGTCGATGGTGACGACCTCGGCCCTGGTGTCGAGCTTTAGGCTCTCCTTCGGACGGTCTGTGTTGATTATTATCTTCCCGCCGGATTTCAGCCCGCTGGCGACATCCACCACATCTAGGAGGGATACGTCCTGGACGACAACATAATCCGGATCGTAGATCTGGCTTCTTATCCTGATGGGCCGGTCCGCGATCCTCGCAAAGGCCATGACCGGCGCACCCCTCCGTTCCACTCCGAAGGCGGGAAATGCCTGGGAGAACCTCTTATCCTCAAAAGCCGCAACGGCTATCAGTTCGGCCGCAGTTACAGATCCCTGCCCTCCACGACCGTGCAAACGAATCTCTTTCAACCGATCTGACCTCCTCTCAAAACTGCCAAGATCTCCACTTCACCGCGAAAAAGATACGAGGAGATATAGCTCTTTCGGAGCCGCGCCAGGTTCTTATCCATGATGCCATACAATTGTAGTGATTAAGTCGTTGGCACAGAAAAAACCAGCACTTGAAGGACTAGTTCATGGACAATAAGAATGAGATTCTGTTTGCCGTAAGGGAGGTCAGGAGAAATCTCAAGGATACAGAGGACTTTCGCGTCGCAGACATACTCGCAGTCTTCGAGGGTATAGCGCCTTTCCTTGACAAGGGGACAGTCATCAGCATTAAGTGCAAGGGATGCGACAACTACGCTCAGTCTTTCTTCCCCCTTAAACACGATTTCGTCGCTGTGGATAAAAGCGAGTACTGTCACGCCAAGGAGGCATCACTGAAGAATATCTCGGCCCTGAAACTTGCGGGATGCCCTGAATACTCCAGCAGCTCTCAGGAGGAGCTTTTCGCCCTCGCCAACACCATCCTAGAGGAGGATCTCAGGCCAGCCTTCGCTGAGAGGAAGCTATACGACAGGTCCAAGTTCGCCAGCTATAGCGTCTCCTTCTGCCTGGAGAAGAGCAATGGGAATGTCTGCATCGAGTTCGGGCGCATGACCAAGGAGGGCTTCCTTGGAGGAGACATCAAGCTCTACCTGGTGAGGAGACTCGACCCGGGATTCGGGGCAGCCTCCCAGAAGATCGCTGATGCCATCAAGAGCGGGCCTGTTATGGTCGTCGATGCTAGCCTTCAGACGAGAAGGCCTCTTGATATAGACTATGTGCTCGAGTGGATTGCCAAAAAGCGAAAGATGGATATAGTATATCTTTAGCTCTCTTTTAGCTTTAGCTGATAATTGATACTTCAAAGGATGTTTTGAACGATGGCGCAACCGTTAGTGCCAGATACCAGCGCTGTGATAGACGGAAGAGTCTCTGCCAAGATCAAGGCCGGAGAGCTGAAGGGACGTCGTATCGTCGTGCCTGAGGCCGTGGTGGCCGAACTGGAGGCCCAAGCCAATCATGGGCGCGAAATAGGATTGCGAGGGCTTGATGAGCTGAGAAAGCTCTCTGAGATGGCCAAGGCAGGCAAGATCGAGCTGGAGTACGTAGGTGTCCGGCCCAACCTCGACCAGATCAAACTCGCCGGCGGGGGCGAGATCGATGCCATGATCCGCGATGTGGCTCTGGAGCTTGGAGCCTCCTTCCTGACGAGCGATCAGGTTCAGTCCAGGGTGGCCGCAGCGATGGGATTGGACGTCGAGTACGTCCGGCCGCAGCGCGAGGCGATCAAGCCCCTGACGCTCGAGAAGTACTTCACCGAGGACACCCTCTCAGTCCACCTCAAGGAGGGGGCAGTGCCCATGGCCAAGCGCGGCAAGGTGGGCGATTTCAGACTGGTACACCTGGGCGAGCGGCCCCTCTCCGAGAGGGAGCTGAGGGACCTCTCAAGAGAGATCTTCGAGAGGGCGAAGGTCGATCCTGATGGCTATGTGGAGATGGAGAAGATGGGAGCGACGATCATCCAGCTCGGGCCCATGAGGATAGCCGTCGCCAAGCCGCCATTCTCCGACGGACATGAGATCACAGCAGTTCGGCCCGTCGCCAGGGTGGACTTCGACTCCTATCGCCACAGCGCTGAGCTGAAGGCGCGCCTGAAGGAGGGACAAAGAGGCATCCTCATCGCCGGGCCACCCGGCTCTGGCAAGTCCACATTCGCAGCGGGCCTGGCAGAATACCTCCTGAAGTGCAGCTATGTGGTCAAGACCCTGGAGTCCCCGCGCGATCTTCAGGTGCCGCCCGAGATAACTCAGTACGCGCCCCTCGAAGGGAGCATGGAGGCGTCCGCCGACATCCTTCTCCTCGTTCGACCGGATTACACCATCTACGATGAGGTCCGAAAGACGCGCGACTTTCAGGTCTTTGCTGATATGCGCCTGGCGGGCGTGGGGATGATCGGCGTTGTGCACGCCAACAAGCCCATCGACGCCCTGCAGCGTCTCTTGGGTCGCGTCGACCTCGGCATGATACCGCAGGTCGTGGACACAGTAGTCTTCATCGAGAGGGGAGAGGTCACGAGGGTCCTTGATGTGGAGTTCGTTGTCAAGGTGCCATCCGGCATGGTCGAGGCAGATCTGGCGAGGCCCGTGATCATAGTCAAGGACTTCGAGACGGGAGAAGCTGAGTACGAGATGTACACCTACGGAGAGGAGATCGTCGTGATGCCTGTCTCCAAGTCCGGCAGGAAGCCCTCCTGGGATCTTGCAATGCGAGAGATCGAGAAGGAGATCTCTCACCATGTGAGGGGTCCCTTCAATGTCGAGATTATCACAGACTCAAGCGCCGTAATCCATGTTCCTCAGGATGAGGCTGCGAGGGTCATCGGCAAGGCTGGGAAGAACATCGACCAGATCGAGAAGGCTCTTGGGATGCACATCGATGTGAGGACGGAGCAGTATAATAGGACTGAGCAATATTCTTCCCGCAAGGCAGATCTCATCGCTCCGCGAATCGAGGAGACCGCCAAGCATCTCATCATTTGGGCGGAAGGCCATGAGGGCAGGCCCGTGGAGGTATTCGTGGGTGAGGAGCCGGGCTTCACAGCAACTGTAGGCCGCAGGGGCGACATCCGCATCTCCAAATCCTCGGCGATGGCGAAAAAGGTCATAAAAAGGATGAAGGCCGGAGAGAGGATCGGTGTCAGAGAGACTGCTCTGGATTGAGCGCCCTGCAGCATATCCCCTCAGACGATCTTCTTTTTCCTCGAACAGAACTGAAGAATGAGGAAAGGCCTTCTTTCGCACCCCGCATTCTCTCTTTTTCATACGCCGAGGGCCAGGCGCAAAGTGTTTCTCAGGGCTGGCGCGAGGCCCAGGGTGATCAACGTCAGCTTCGTGAGGTTTCTTAAGGATGGGTCCTCGATGTAGCTGTCGATGATTTTCAGCAGGGGCAGAAGGATCAGCAGCTTCAGGGGGTACATGATCGCAGCGGTGCCCACGAGGTCTATGAGAAAGGTTGGGACGACATGCTTCTCGTAGTAACCGAACCAGTCCATGCCGACATAGGTCGAGCTGGCGTCGAGCATATGGGCATAGAGTATCATGAGGTTGAACCTATCATCCAGGAAGTCGAGCCAGGGCAGTCGAAGGCGCAGGATGAGCAGGACGCCAGTCAGGGCCGAGCCCAAGGAGAAGACTGCCGCGATGACCCAGGCGTTCCTGAAGCCTGCTGAAGATAAAAGGGCCAGGTTGATGGCGGTCCAGATCAGGCCGAGGGCTGCGTAGCCCCTGTAGAAATCATTTCCAAGGACCCTCCTCGTCAGGAGAAGGCAGGCTGCAGTCACAAAAAAAACCAGGAAGAAGATGAGGGGCGTGATAAGAAGATAGCTCGCAGGGGGCATGACGAGATCTGCATCCTCTATCACCCTGAGGCTCGAGCCGGCCAGAACATAGGGGATGGTGCAGACGACCAATCGCTCGTCGATCCTGATGTTCAGGCGGCGAAATAGCCCCAATAACCCCAGGACTGCGAGTCCCAGGACAATCGCCCATGTGAGGGTATCGACGGGATTGTAGGACGTATCGAGGATAATAGGGTCAATGTAATATCTGCGGACGAAATCGCCGATAGATGCAAAGATCTCAAGATGGCTCACAGCGCCGGAGGATGTCCCGCTCTCCAAGAGTATCCCAGTGCCCGAAGAGATCATCCTGGGTGATTTGCCGGACATGGTATTTCTAGCTTCTTCGCGCTTCCAAAATTCGTTGCGGCTGCGGAAAGTATTTATATCGTAGGGGAAAAGGACATTCTGTCCGTTTTCCGATTTTAGTTGAGGTAATTAGATGGTCGAGGTGTTCAAAGGTACAACCACGGTAGGTGTACTCTGTGATGGAGGTGTGGTCCTTGCATCGGAGAGCCGTGCTACCATGGGAAGCTTCATCGCTAGCAGCACAGCCAAGAAGATCTATCAGGTGGACGACCTGGTGGGCCTGACCACTGCAGGCGTGGTCGGAGATGCGCAGTCTCTCGTCCGGATGATACAGGTCGAGGCTAGGCTTTACAGGATGCAGAGGGGTGAGCCCATGACTGTGAAGGCCCTGACATCGATGCTCTCGAATGTGCTTGCCTCCAGGAGATATTACCCATTCATGGTGCAGCTCATCGTGGGAGGCATGGACAGGTACGGCCCGAAGATCTACTCTCTGGATGCCCTGGGCGGCCAGATCGAGGAGAAGAAGATAGTCTCCACAGGGTCCGGCTCGCCCATCGCCTACGGCGTTCTCGAAGCCATGTACCGCCCGGGCCTTGACATCAAGGAGGGGACTGTGCTGGCTGCGAGGGCGATTCACAACGCCATGAAGAGGGATTCGGCTTCAGGCGATAAGATCGAGCTTGTTCGGATCACCAATAAGTACGAGGAGGTTGGCGAACAAGAGCTTAAGGAGATAATGTCGCTCCTCTAACTTTTTTGGATGTGTTCTATTGTCGGTAGAAGAAGTGCTTTTTGAGCTTAAACGCAAGGTGCAGAGCAAGCTGCCCCCTGACATCAACGTCACTGGACTGGAGTTCGAGGGACCTGAGCTGGTCATCTACACGGACGACCCACGCAGGCTGGCCGACGACGGCGAGATCATCAGAAATCTCGCCAAGGAGCTGCGAAAGAGGGTTGTGGTCAGGCCTGATCTGAAGGTCCTGGTCGATCCCGAGCAGGCGATAGTCAAGATCCAGGAGGTGGTGCCGAAGGAGGCTGTCCTCACCAACTACTACTTCGACGGCGAGACCGGCGAGGTGCAGATCGAGGCTGAGAAGCCGGGGCTCGTGATAGGGCGGCACGGCGCAACGCTGCGCGAGATCACAAAGCTGATAGGCTGGACTCCCAAGGTGGTCAGGACACCGCCCGTCCGCTCGTCCACCATCACCAATATCAAGGATTATCTGCGAAGCGTCCAGACTGAGCGCAAGAACATCCTTAGGACTGTGGGGCGCAAGATCCACAGGGACATCGCATCGAAGGACCAGTGGATCAGGATCACCACCCTCGGAGGCTGTCGTGAGGTTGGAAGATCGTGCATGCTCCTGTCCACACCCGAGTCGAGGATCATCATCGACTGCGGCATCAACGTAGGCTCTGATGATTCTGCAACGCCTTATCTCTATGTTCCAGAGGTCTATCCGCTCAATCAGATAGACGCTGTGGTGCTGACGCATGCTCACCTCGACCATGCAGGCCTCGTGCCCATGCTCTACAAGTACGGATACGAGGGGCCGATATACTGTACTTCGCCGACAAGAGACCTGGTCGTCTTGCTGCAGCTGGACTACATCGAGGTGGCAGGGCGAGAGGGCAAGCGATTGCCCTATGACTCCAGCATGATCCGCGAGGCTCTGAAGCATACCATCACGCTCAACTACGGGGACGTCACCGACATCGCACCCGACACAAAGCTCACCATGCACAACGCAGGGCACATCCTGGGCTCCTCCATTGCGCACTTCCACATCGGAGAGGGGCTCTATAATGTGGCCTTCACAGGCGACTTCAAGTTCGAGAGGACAAGGCTCTTCGACCCGGCAGTCTGCAATTTTCCGCGCCTGGAGACTCTCGTGACCGAGGCCACCTATGGAGGCGCAAACAGCCTTCAGCCCTCTCGCAAGGAGGCTGAGATCAACCTTCTCAGGGTCGTCAAGGAGACCATCAAGAAGGGGGGCAAGGTGCTGATCCCGGCCTTCTCAGTGGGCCGGAGCCAGGAGGTGATGGTCGTGCTCGAGGAGGCGATAAGAAAGAAGGTCATCGATGAGGTGCCAGTCTATCTGGACGGCATGATCTACGAGGCCACTGCGATTCACACCACCTACCCTGAGTACCTGAACAACGACCTCCGGGACCTCATCTTCCACAAGGGGATCAACCCCTTCCTGGCAGAGTGCTTCGTCCAGGTGGAGACCCCCAAGCAGAGGACGGAGGTCATCGAAGGGCCTCCTTGCGTGGTCCTGGCAACGAGCGGAATGCTCAACGGCGGGCCGATCCTCGAGTACCTGAAGCGCCTCGGCCCCGACGAGAGGAACATGCTCGTGATAGTGGGATATCAGGCAGAAGGGACTCTGGGCCGCCGCATCCAGAAGGGCTGGAAGGAGCTGCCTCTCTCGGTCGAAGGCAAGACCCAGACGGTGAAGATCAACCTGGATGTGACGACTGTGGACGGCTTCTCGGGCCACTCCGACCGCCAGCAGCTCATGGAGTACATGCGCAGGATCTATCCCAAGCCCGGAAGGGTTCTGACCAACCACGGCGAGGAGGGAAACTGTCTCGATCTGGCGAGTTCCATATACAAGAGATACAGGATCCCGACGATGGCGCCGATGAACCTGGAGACCATCAGGCTGATTTGAGAGAAGAGCTGCGGCCATGCCATAGGATCTGCCAAAAAGCGATGCTAGGTTTTCCGGCACGAATGGCGTGGCGACAATTGTTCCTCAAAAGCTTTATCAAATTTGAGAGAAATTGAGATAATGATCATGAGAGGTTCTTTGTGACAGGAAAGAGAACTCGAATCATTAATGATCCCTCAGATCTGGTTCCTCTGCTCCAGGTCTTCGGCTCCAGCGTCCACAAGAAGGTCTTCGATGAGCTGAGCCAAGAGTGGCGCACTGAGCGTGAGCTGGCCGCCCTGGTGGGCGACGAAGCTCTTGTTCACAAGAGCGTAGCACTTCTTCGCAAGAGCGGCCTGGTCGAGACCAAGTGGAGGGTGCCTGAGCCCGGAGCAAGCCCAGAGAAGGAGTATCATTCCACCTACTCCAGGGTGCAGGCAAGCTTTGGGGCATCTATGGAGGACTTGTCTGAGCTCATAAGCTTGACATTTATGTCCGATGAGGAGCTGCGGCCCGTGGCCGAAGGCCTGCAAAAGCAGGTTCGAAGCGGCAACACTTCCCTGTCCAACCTCTCCCGCGAACTCGGATTATCCCAGATATTCATTCGAGGCGCTGCCAAGAGAGCCGAGGGCCTGACAGTGCGTGGCCAGCGCATCGAGCGCTATGATGAGGAGTACTGAGATGGCGAATGTCCTTCAGAGCAAACGCGAAAGCTCTCGCTTTCAGATCCTGGTCGAGATTGCTGCCCACCAGCCAAACCTGCGGCAAAAAGAGGTGGCTGAGAGCCTGGGTGTCACACCGCAAGCGATATCGGAGTACATCAAGGAGCTGGTGGCGGACGGCCTGGTCAGCACCGACGGGCGAATGCGGTACAACATCACCAAAGAGGGCGTTGAGTGGCTGCTGGAGAGCGCAGCCGAGCTGAAGCGCTATGCGCGCGTCGTGATGGAGGACATCATAAGCCATGTCTCTGTCTGGACAGCGCTGGCTGAGATAGATCTGGTCGAGGGCGAGCGGGTCTCCCTGGAGATGAGGGGCGGATTGCTCTATGCCAACAAGAATGCCGGAGTCGAGGCGAGCGGTGTAGCTATCTCCAGCGCCAAGGCGGGAGAGGATATCGGCATATCAGACCTGCGGGGCCTGATCAGCCTTGAGGAGGGGAGGGTCACTGTCTGCAAGGTGCCGCGCGTGCAGCTCGGTGGCTCGAGGAAGGTGGACCAAAAGCATCTCAGAGAGCTGCTCAACCAGGAGATCAAGGTAGGTGCCCTGGGGATTGAGGCTCTTGTGACACTCCGGAAGGCGGGGCGAGAGCCTGATGTGCTCTTCGGCGCAAAGGAGTCTGCTGTCGAGTCGGCCCATCATGGAGTCAGCATGCTCGTGGTAAGCGTGGATGAGCAGGTGCCAAGCCTCTTGAACCGCCTGGAGTCCGAGGGCCTGAAATACGAGCTTATCGACCTCACTGCCGGATGACTTTTCAGGTTTTAGCGCGGGCGGACAAATCGCGCATTCTGCTGCTGCCCCAGAGCGGCAGCAAGACGCTCTTCGAGGGGCACCTGCGGCTCAAGGATATGCCCCAGGGGCCGAGGGTCTTCAAGTTCCTGGTGAAGAGGGAGAAAGAGGCCGAGAGGTATCTGCCCCCTGAAGATGCGCTTCGGATGCTGCGAAAGGCGAGCGCTATCTACCTCGCCAGGGGCGATTCTCTTCTTGAGAAGAAGTTCATAGAGCTTCTTGATGCCTACCAGCTGGGCCACAGATTCGTGCAGGTCTGCGGCCACTGTCTGGGCGAGAGGCGAGTGACATACGTCGGCAGGGACGCCATAACCTACAAAGGGGCGAGGATCTGCGAGAACTGCGCCGCAGCTGAGCTGCTCAGGGAGGCTGACTTCCGGGGACTCAGCCGCCCGGCGAAGGCCCATCTGGCCCGCATCCTGAAGACTAGGCGCAACCTGGACGAGGTCGTGGGACTGCTCAGCCTGGAGAGGCTGGAGCCTGATCTCACCAGGTTCGATATCATCCCCGCCAGCAGAGAGGAGCCCACCCTGGATCTGGAGACGATCGAGCTTCCTCAGGCGCTGAAGGAGCATATGAGAAAGAGGCTCACAAAGCTTCTGCCGGTCCAGTCCAGATCTGTGCAGGCCGGCCTTCTGGAGGGCAGGGACCAGCTGGTGGTCTCGGCGACTGCCACGGGCAAGAGCCTGATCGGCGAGATGGCGGGCATAAAAAACCTGATCGAGGACAAGGGTAAGTTGCTGTTTCTGGTTCCTCTCGTGGCCCTGGCCAACCAGAAGTTCGACCAGCTATCCGGTTACTCCAAGCTGGGCTTCCAGACATCGATTCGCGTGGGTGTCAGTCGAATCCGCCTAGGCCGAGCCCGCAAGATCCCTCAGGGCCTGAACGCCGATATCATCGCAGGGACATACGAGGGTATCGATCAGGTCATACGCACAAGGAAGAGCCTGGGGAAGGTGGGAACTGTGGTGATCGATGAGGTCCATATGCTGGAGGATGCCGAACGGGGCCACAGGCTGGCGGGACTGATCGCGCGCCTGCGCCTCGCAGCCCCCCATGCACAGTTCATCTTTCTATCGGCCACAGTGGGAAATCCCGCGGCCTTAGCGCGGCGGCTGGGGGCGAGGCTGGTCGAGTATGAGGTGCGGCCAGTGCCGATCGAGAGGCATCTGATCTTCTCCTCGGGCGGAGAAAAACGCAGGCTGATGCGCCAGCTCGTCAAAGATGCTCAGTCACTGACATCGAGCACGGGATACAGCGGCCAGACCATCATATTCACCAACTCAAGAAAGAACTGCTACGCTCTGGCGGACTCCATTCCGGGGGCCGCTGCCTATCACGCAGGCCTGCAGTACCCCGAGAGAAAGAGGATCGAGGAGCTATTCGGAGAGGGTAAGATCCACACTGTGGTGACCACAGCGGCCTTGGCGGCGGGCGTGGACTTCCCCGCGTCGCAGGTGATCTTCGAGTCCCTGGCGATGGGGATCGAGTGGCTGAATGTGCATGAGTTCAACCAGATGCTTGGCAGGGCCGGACGGCCCGGATATCACGACAAGGGCTTGGTCTACATCCTGGCAGAGCCTGGAAGAAAGTTCTCCTCTGCCAGGGGCGAGTCGGAGGACGAGGTCGCTCTGGCGCTGCTGCATGGCCAGATGGAGGATGTGGCCCCGGAGTTCGAGGAGGCTCAGCAGCTCGAAGAGGTCCTGGCAAATGCAGTGGCCGCTCGATCGCGCAAGGAGCTGGATAATCTGCACCAGCTCACCCTCGGCCTAGACGACCTGGGCAGCGCCTTGAAGTCCTTGACAAAGGCCGGTCTCGTCAAGGGCGTCGAGCCGACGCTTTTGGGCGCAGCAGCCGCAGCCCACTTCCTCAGCCCTGAGGAGGTTGAGACGATCGCCAAAGAGCTTGACAGGGGGCGCTCGCCGCTTGATGTGGCTGTCACCCTGGAGAGCTTCGAGGACCTGTACCTGAAGTTCGCAGAGAGGATCTCGACGACTCTGAGAATGCAGATCTCCCAGAAGGCGCTGCACGGCTCCTTCCTGGACCTGATCAACAGCGCTGATCTGCGGGAGCTGGAGAACAAGATCCAGAGGTACTGCCTGGACTTCGCCAGAGACTTCATGCGCTGCACCTGCCGGGAGGCTCCCTACTGCGGCTGCCCCGCCAGGAACATCTCGCTGCGGATCCTTGAGCTGAGAATGGAGGGGAAGTCGCCCCTGGATATCATCGAGGACTTCTCAGAGAGGTACGGGATGTACGCCTACCAGGGGGATCTGATCAACTGGCTGGACCAGATGGTGAGGTACCTGGAGGCGATCGAGGCTGTGGCCAAGGTGCTGGGGAAGACGGAGGCGGCGCAGGAGGCCGGGGAGACGAGGAAGAAGGTGGAGGGCTAGATAATCGATCTGCTTTAATTGCTTCCACCATGCCGAATTGAGCAATATGGCATAAATAGGGCAGGCCGCCCAGGTTTTATAGTCTCCGGTTTATTCATATATCACCCAAGATGTACTACAGTAAACTATTTTCTGAAATGTTAATGAAGAGATCGCCAAAGAATCCAAGATGCAGCGAATCCGTAATCGCAGATGTTTAGGTTGACCGAAGGCCTTATATTTAAGTCGAGAGCCTGGCTGATCTCATGCCCAAAGAGCATGTAGAGGAGTACCTGGAGGCGGTCTTCGACATCGCAGGAAAGGACGGGACTGCCAAGACATCCAAGGTGGCGAAGAAGCTCCAGAACACTCCTGCCAGTGTGACTGAGGTCTTCCAGAGCATGGCCCGAAACGGCCTGGTGCAGTACGAGCCCTACAAGGGCGTCTCCCTGACAGCAAAGGGGGCTGAGGCTGCCATCAAGATCAAGAGAAAGCACAGGCTTCTGGAGGTATTCCTGGCTAAGGTTCTCCAGCTGGCTCCTGAAAAGGTCCATGATGAGGCATGCAGGATGGAGCATTGCGTCTCCGACGAGGTGAGCGACGCCATCTGCAGGCTTCTGAATGCTCCGGCTAGGTGTCCCGGCGGCGAGCTGATCTACCCCTGCGAGAAGGGAATTGAATCATGCATGGAGTGCCAAAGGACAGCGGGCAGAAGCTCTTCGGGTGCCAAAAGAGATATTGTGCCGATAACCGACCTCAAGCCCTGTCAGAAGGGGACCATAGCCTTTCTCCGAGGTAGCCAGAAGGTGATTCAGAGGCTCTCCGACCTCGGACTGACGCCTGGAACAGAGGTCACCCTCAGGAGAAAGACGCCCATGGCAGGGCCCATCGAGGTCTGCGTTCGGAGGACATCCCTGGCAGTGGGACACGAGATCGCAGACAACATCTTCGTGGAGGCCCTGGGAGCCTGCTGATATGATAGGATTTCCAGGGACTCGATCCACTTCCTCTTTTTCGTCCTCCTCCAAGAGGGGCTGCAAAGATGTCGATCTAGTAGTGGCCTTGGCTGGAAACGCCAACGTGGGGAAGAGCGCCGTCTTCAACCAGCTCACAGGCGTGGACCAGATAGTCGGCAACTGGCCGGGAAAGACAGTCGAGAGGGCCGAGGGGACTCTGCAGTATCATGGAAGGACTATCAGGGTGATCGACCTGCCGGGAATCTACTCCTTCTCCACCTACTCGATGGAGGAGCTGGTCTCAAGGGATTTCATCGCCCTCGAGAGGCCTGACATAGTCGTCAACGTGGTGGACGCCTCGGCCCTCGAGAGAAACCTGTTCTTCACTGTCCAGCTGCTTGAGCTGGAGGCAAATCTGATCGTCGCCCTGAACCAGATCGACCTCATGGAGAAGAAGGGGATCTCCATCGACTACAAGAAGCTGGAGGAGATCCTCGGAGTCCCTGTCGTTCCCACTGTAGCGACGAAGGGAAAGGGCATCTCAGAGCTGACTGAGGGAATTGTCGGCCTGGCAGATCATAGAAGGGTCCCTCCTGCGATCAGGTACGGACGGGAGGTGGAAGACAGAATAGAGTCCCTCGTATCCCTGCTGGACAAGATCGAGATCGGCTATCCTCGCAGATGGCTGGCCATAAAGCTTCTGGAGAGGGACGAGGCGATCACGAAGCACATCGCTGCCACTGACCCGAGAATTGTGCGGGCGGCAGAGGATCTAGCAAAGGAGATCGAGAGGATCCACGGAGAGCCAAGCGGCGTGGTCATAAGCGCCGAGAGATATAAGATCGCCGACGAGATCGCGAGAGAAGTTCAGATGATCCGCACATACGAGGATACCCTCACCGACAGGCTCGACAGGATAGCGCTTCATCCAGTCCTCGGATATGTGGCGATAGTGGCTGTGATCGGCGGGCTTCTGGCCTGGACTTTCATTGTGGGGGCCTGGATCTCAGGGATCCTCTCCCTGGCCTTCAACTCCATCGAGCAGTTTGAGCCAGTCGTCTCAGGCCCCATCGGGGACATCCTCTGGAACGGGGCGTTCACAGGCTTTGTTGCAGGAGTGACACTGGTCATCCCCTATGTGCTGCCCTTCTACATCATCCTGGCAGTGATCGAGAACTCAGGGTACCTGACCAGGATCTCCCTGATGCTCGACCGCGGGATGCATAAGCTGGGGCTGCACGGAAAGGCGATAATTCCCCTGATCCTGGGATACGGCTGCAATGTGCCTGCCTGCTTCTCCTGCAGGATCATGGAGACCCCAAAGCAGAAGCTTATAGCGGCTTTTCTCGTCACCCTCGTCCCCTGCACAGCCAGGACTGTCGTGATCCTGGGGCTGGTGGCGGCCTTCGTCGGGGTCTGGTGGGCGGTGGGCCTCTACGTCCTGGACATAATCCTCATAATAATCCTCGGGAGGATCGCCTTCAAGATCATTCCAGGGGAGTCCGTCGGCCTCATCATGGAGATGCCCAGCTACCATGTCCCCTCGGCAAAGGTCGTACTGAAGCAGACCTGGGCCAGGACGAAGTCGCTCCTGTGGATAGTCTTCCCGGCTTACATCATCGGCAGCGCTGTCCTCCAGGCGATATATGCTGCAGGATGGCTGAATCCTGTCAACAGCGTCCTTGGCGCTATCACAGTCGATTGGCTTGGGCTTCCTGCAGTAGTCGGCATCCTCCTCATCTTCGGGATAGTGAGAAAGGAGCTGACGATACTGATGCTGGCTGTCATATTCCAGACCACAGACTTCGCGGAGGTCATGTCTCCTGTCCAGCTCATCGTCCTGGCGCTGGTGACGATGATCTACATTCCCTGTCTGGCCACGATCCTGAGCCTGGCAAAGGAATTCGGATGGAGGAAGGCATCAGCTATAACCGTCTTCGAGGTGGCCTTCTCGATCTTCCTCGGAGGGATTGCGTTTAGGCTGCTGAGCTTGATCATGTAGGCTCAGTCCCAGGAGATCGTATCCTGACAATAGATAACCATAGCTGAGATCGCCCCAGTGCATCATAACAGTTTTAAATTTTATATCTTGTACCCGATGGGCATTATTCAAAATTGCAAAATTAATGCTATGATGCGCTAGATAAATCCCAGGTTTGTCCCTATTCCAGCCGACTGCGCCTTCTTGAAGACAGATGAGCCCACAGCCACATCCAGAATTCCAAGGCCGGTCGAGTCGAATATGGTGATCTCATCGCTCTCGGCCCTGCCCATCTTTGCTCCTCTCACTATCTCTCCTATCTGAGCGTAGATCTCCTCGGGCCTCAGGCTCCCCTCGGTGATGGGAACATTGACCTCGCCCGAATGGAGAGCCTGAACCATATCATCGACAACGATCTTCGCCCTTCTGGTCAGCGCCGACTCCAATTCCTGCTTGCCCTTGGCATCGGCACCGATGGCGTTGATGTGGGTACCGGGCCTGATCCAGGCGCTCTTGATGATGGGGGTGCACACCGGCGTAGTTGTGACGAGAATATCGCAGTCACAGGCCTCTTTTGGATCAGCGGCGATCCTGAATTCGCAATCAGAGGGCATGAAGTTTCTGGCGGCCCTTTCGAATGCCTGCATGCTCTCTGCCCGGGGATCAGACACGATCACAGCTCTGATCTTGAAGAACCTGGCCAGCCCCATAAGCTGCGTCCTTGCCTGGGCTCCTGCGCCCACAAACCCCAATGTGTCGGATTCGGGCCGGGCGAGGTGCTTGGCTGCCACAGCGCCCGCAGCGCCTGTCCGCATGCCGGTCAGGTATGTCGCGCCCATGACTGAGACGGGTGCGCCGGTCTTTGGGGAGTTGAGGACAAGAAGAGCCATGACAGTAGGCAGCCCCCTTTCGGGATTTCCGGGGTGAACTGTGACTATCTTCACGCCCGCCATGTCAAGACCTTCGAGGTAAGCGGGCATCGTCCTCAGGTCTCCGCCGCATTTTGAGAAGCAGAGATAGGACTTGGGTGGCATCTGGGCCCTGCCCAGGCCGTGGTCCAGGAACGCCTTTTCGACCGCCGGGATAGCATCATCCATGGTCAGGAGGGATTCAACCTCTTTCTCGGTGAGCCAGAGAACTTCCATCAAAGACACCCAGGCTGATTGGTGGTAGTCGATGCGAAATAAAGCTTTGCCGAGATAAAGCTGCACAGAGCGATCGAGGGCTCGACAAAGATCAGGATATTGTGGAGGATGCTGTTCTTCTGGCGATTTCGTGTTGGAGATCCTTGAAAGCAAAGAGGATCTGAAGACGGGGCTTCAAGAGTCCTCTTGCCTTGAAGGCGTCGGTCCGCGGCCCTCAGGTTTCAGCAATGAACTGCAGGATATCGTCTTGCGATTCTAACTTTGGACTATCCTGATCAAGAAGTCGCATTTGAGTTACGGCTGGATCCCATCACATCTATCTGCAAGGCATCATTG
Source organism: Methanosaeta sp. PtaU1.Bin060 (assembly GCA_002067365.1). Classification (GTDB taxonomy): domain Archaea; phylum Halobacteriota; class Methanosarcinia; order Methanotrichales; family Methanotrichaceae; genus Methanothrix. The sequence continues at coordinate 30,096 of MVRK01000028.1, forward strand.
AAGGCCTTTGATGCGCTTGGGGTAGACGCCACTATGGTTGCCCTGTAAACTCCTGCCTCATTCGCATTCCAGATACCTGCATATGTTTCATTGGACAGCGGCACAAGATTCACCCTTTCAACTTCATCTCCTGCCGATCGCCTTAAGGATACATAGGCAGATAGGGAGCCTGTCACATTCTCATCTGCATTCGAGATGGCTCTATGGAGCGTGGCCGTTATCATAACTGGGTTGTTTGTATTGACCGGATTTGGCAAAGCGCTCGCATTCTCGAGACCCACATCGAGTATCTTCTGCTCCCCTAAAGAGGCATTTGATTCATTGGACCCGGATTCCTTGTCAGAATCCGAACCAAACTCAGCCATGTATCGGGGGTTATTCAGCCTGGCCGCAAGAGGCGGAAAGGTCTGAGGTGTCTCGTTAGCTGGTTTTCCCGCTATGAAATCGGCGGCACTGGAAACCCAATCATATTCCTCTGCACAGCCGCACGTCGAACATCTCCCGTCTGCAAGAGATGGCAAACCAACAAATGCTGCCATCATCAGGGAAAAGGAGACCGCGATAATTGCAATTCGTGTCATGAACTCTCCAACCATGCGCCCTCTTGATAGGGCATGATCTCTCAGCCCTGAATGAATTGTGTGGATACAAATATCTTATCTATAAAGTCCATTCTTCGTTTGCCGAGTCCCCCGAGATTGCGCTGTCATCCCTGGAGATCTGCGTCATCGCCCGGCGATCCTCAGGATGCTGCAGCTCGCTTGAAGCTCAAAATTTCTGTCGATGTTATCGATGTTATTCGTGGTGAAATAAGAGAACTTAATAAATATTTTACGTCATATGCCTTAGATGAAAAAATTTATATACGTTGAGTGCCGTATATTGGGGTGTCACGATATTAGAATTGGTGAGATGTTATGAGAATTAGAGTGATAAGTTCAAGAGAAGAGATTGATTCGATAAGACCGAGCGAGAAGATGGTTCATCTGGCCTTCAGGGCATCCAACGTGGATTTCCTTAAGCTGATGCAGAAATCGCCCAGGCTGCAGGCGGTCCAGATTCCGCCCTCTTACATGAAGACCATGTCCAAAGCCATCGGCGTGTTTCTTGAGATGCAGGGAGTCAAACTCCTCGAGGGGGACGTCTGGGGCCACAGAAAGGATATCGACGAGTACTTTACAGTCCCCGATGACGCGCTGACAGCCATCAAGTCCCTGGCAGGGCAGGGCGTTTCTCCCGAGGAACTGGCAAAAGAGGTCCAGAAGAGTGCTAAGCTGGGATCCGACCTGATCAATTACATCGCAAAGGCCGAGACGCTTGCTTGAGCAGAGATGGATGATCCAGAGGCTGCTTGATCTTCTTGCAGCCTCGAAAACTGCCTGAGCGGCAAGGCGAGGACGCCAGAATGATCGAGAGATATCTATGCAGTTACTCCCTCGCCGATGGCACCAACTTCAATATATTTTGCCATTCACTGCATTTTTGATATCGCTGCCCGCCTTGCCCTCGGCTTTCCCCTCGCCGGGCATCATCAGAGCGTCTCTGGCTCGATCTCGTGTTTGAAGGAGAGCCTGACCTTGGCCCTGTACTGCACTATCCTTCCCTCGGCCAGCCTCGTGTCCAGCTCCACCACCTCGGCTATCCTCAGGTTCGTGAGAGCCTCGGAGGCTGTATCCACGGCATTCTTGACAGCCTCCTCCCATCCATCAGAAGACGACCCCACAAGCTCAATGACATTGTAAACGCTGCCGCCAACTCCGCACTCCATGATATATCATATGCAGTTATCCTTGATATAATTTACCTGGTGGCGTTTTATCCTGTGGCATCGCACATCCATAGCGAAAAGCCTCAATCCATTCAAGAAAAAATGAAGCATTTAAAGAAAATAGCTGCCCTATCCCCTAGCATCTAATAGTGATTTTGAACTCAAAATTTCTGAAAAAGGCAATGCCTGGTTCCGGTCTTGGTCGGCCTTTGCCCTCTTATTTCCTCTTTGTTTACTTCTGGATCTCTTCAGCTGATCCCTCTTTTGCGCCTTCCGCCGCCCCATTGGCAGCCTCTTCCTCTGTCTCCATCTTCGCCTCCTTCATGGGGCGCTTTCCGAGGGTGATTAGGGACGCCTTGGCCTGGATTCTCGCCAGAGGATAGCTGTCCTTGGCCACCTTCTCCAGGGCTTCTATGGCCCTCTGGTCCTTCAGCTCGCCCACGACCCAGGCAGCGCCGGCCCGCACATCCTGATCTGCATCGTCGAGGGCCTGAATCATGCGATCCGAGACCTGCCGCCCATAGGCCGCAATTGCCACCATAGCGTTGCTCTTGACGAGGTACTCTTCATCCTTCAGGGCCTCGATCAGCGCCTCCAGGGACTCTGAGGGCGCACGTTTGGCAAGGAGCACAATGGCGTTGGAGCGCACCAGCATGTGCTTATCCTTGACGGCCTCGATCAGCTTCTCCGTGGACCATGTAGGGTCTGGAAGCACCTCAGGCATCGTGGGCGCTTCGGCATCACATGTGGGGCATGCACCTTCCGTCATCGATTTGGTGATGACGGGAGCGGATCCTTCTTTATTCTCCTCCTCTCCCGTCACCACGGTCTTTGTTTCTTCCGTCTTCGTCTCTTCTGTTCTCTTTTCTTCTTCCATGTCTCACATTTGACGGCCTGATTCTACTTCAGTCTTTCCTAGGGCGAAGGCTTTCCTGTTCGCAGAGAGGTACTTCGAGGGCACGACCTCGGCCAACGCCTCCAAGAGAAGCTCCTCTTCAAGGGGAATGAATCTCGAAAGAGCGCCCAGCATCACCACATTCATGGCCTGCTCTGTTCCCGCCTGCTTCGCCAGGGTGGTGGCGTCGATGGTCAAGACCTCCTTGCATAGCTGACGAAGAGGCTGAAGGATCTCATCCATAGACGGATAGCTGGCCTTGCCCGTGGTGACTGTGATGGGCAAGACTGGCCGAGTGTTCACCAGGACCACTCCATCAGGAGAGAGGAATTGGCAGAACCTCAGAGCCTCGGCGGGCTCGAGCGCCAGGAGCACATCGGCGCTGCCCAGGGCTACAAGTGGACTGAGGCTGCATCCGATACGTGTGTGATTTACCACACTTCCGCCCCTCTGGGCCATGCCGTGCGTCTCTGCTCCGCGAACAGGCTTTCCGGCCTTCACAGCAGCACGCCCGATCACATCCGAGATCAGGATCACTCCCTGGCCGCCCACCCCTACGATGACCACATCGCACTCGGAGGACCTCATCTTGCCACCTCCCTGATGGCAGCAGAAGGACAGATCCTGGCGCAAACCCCGCATCCGGCACATAGAGCATTGATCCTGGCCTTCTCGTCCTGGAACTCTATGGCAGGGCATCCGAAGTCCACGCAGATACGACATCCTGCGCACTCATCCTCGCTCACGGCAAATCTCCTGCGAGCGCCGCCTGACCGCCGGGCCCTGATCACACATGCCTGTCGGGCTATGACAACTGAGAGGCCGGGGTAGTCCCTGGCCCTCTCGAAGCTCTCGACGGCCGCCTCCAGGTCATAGGGATCGACGGTCTCCACGAGGCCTGCCCCCAGGGCCTTGGATATGGCCTCCAGGGAGATCCTGACTGTGGGCTCGCCTGTGGCAGTGACTCCAGTTCCCGGATGGGGTTGGTGGCCCGTCATGGCTGTGGTGGAGTTGTCGAGGATGGTCACAGTGATCCTGGCCTTATTGTAGGCCGCATTGAGCAGGCCTGTCATGCCTCCGTGCAGGAATGTTGAGTCGCCGAGACTGCAGCAGATGCCCTCCGCCTCACCGCCGAACCTGATGCCGCTGCCAAGGGTTATGCTCGCCCCCATGCATAGACAGGTGTCGACAGTTCCCATGCCGACTGCCATAGTGTAGCAGCCGATGTCGCTGGGATATACAGCCTTGCGCCCGAAGGCCTTGCGCATGGCATAGTATGTGGCCCTGTGGCTGCAGCCGGGACAGAGGGCAGGTGGGCGGGGCGGCAGGATCTTATCTATGCCTGCGACGTGCGCTGGCGCTGGCTTCTGGGGAATCCCGCTCATTCGGGCGAGGGCGTTACGCACTGTCAGGAGATCCAGCTCCCCTTCGCGCGGGATGTATTCGCCCTTCCCCAGGATCTCGACATCGGGCTTCACCCTCCTTGCCAGCCTCTCCACTGTCTCTTCGAGAACGGGCTCCAGCTCCTCGACCACCAGGACACTCTTGACATTCTCCAGCAGCTCGCAAATCATCCTGGAGGGAGCGGGGTAAGTCCCGACCCTGAGAATAGAGACATCGAGATCCAGATCCCTGATCGCCTCCTCGGCATATAGACCCGCAATGCCCGAGGCGATGACTCCGAGATCGCCCCGCAGGGCGAGCCTGTTCCATTGTGCAGTCAGCAGCGCCTCCTCGATGGCCCCCTGCTTTCGGATCAGCTCAGAGTGAAGAGGCCGCGCGTGCACCGGCAGAGCCACCCGATGGGCAGGGTTTTTGATGAACTTCGAGCTGCGTCTTTTGCCAGAGCCTCCAGAAGCCGCCTTCAGCTCGACGTCAGCCCTGGCATGGGAGACGCGGGTCGTGGGCCGCAGCATCACGGGCATATCGAACTTCTCCGAGAGCTCGAAGCCGAAGGCTGCCATCTCCTTTGCTTCTTGGGGGTCTGCAGGGTCGAGGCACGGGATGGAGGCGAACTGGGCATAGCGCCTGGAGTCCTGCTCGTTCTGAGAGGAGTGGCAGTATGGATCATCTGCAGAGATCACCACCAGCCCTGCGCCGACTCCCAAGTAAGCCAGCGTCATGAAGGGATCGGCAGCCACGTTCAGCCCCACGTGCTTCATCGTCGCCGCCGCCCTGGTGCCCGTCCAGGATGCCCCTATGGCCACCTCCAGGGCAACCTTCTCGTTCACAGACCATTCAATGTGCATGGGCCGCTCGCCCTTGAGATTCACCAGAGTCTCGATGATCTCCGATGAGGGGGTGCCGGGATATCCCGCAGCGAGCCCTACGCCCGCCTCCATAAGCCCTCTGGCGATTGCCGCGTTTCCGAGGAGATATTCTCTCACAGACGACCATCCTTTAAATATATTTTAAACTGTATTAGTTCTATGAAAGATGATTCATCTTCTCGCTGATAACCGTTTTGATTCTGTGGCAGAACATTTTCTATGATTGAGATGAGAGATCCACAATCGCAATCGGCCATCGGATAAGACTGAGCCCATCGCAGCCATGAAAGCCACCACATTTCATAGAAACCAAAAGACACAAGATTAATCAATCTGCCCAAAGGAACTCTTTTAAAATGGCCAAATGGAAATCCGATCGCGTGGGCTCCGTCTACAGTTTCCTTCCTCGCGGATGCAGGATCTGCAGAAAAGGAGCGGGGCTCGTTCTATTCGTGACGGGAGAGTGCGGGCGAGAATGCCCCTACTGCCCCCTCTCAGAGGAGCGCCGCGGCAAGGATCGCGTCTTCGCGGATGAGAGCCCTGTGCAGGGCATCGAGGATATCCTGGAGGAAGCGAGGTCCATCGGGGCTCTTGGCACAGGAATCACCGGAGGCGAGCCGCTCCTGAAGCTCGACCTGGTCCTGGAGTACATAGCGGCCCTGAAGAGCGAGTTCGGGAAAAAGCACCACATTCACCTCTACACCGGCCTCCTTCCCGGGCGCGAGGTTCTTCAGAGGCTGAAGGAGGCGGGCCTAGATGAGATCAGGTTCCACCCGCCCGAATCGGATTGGGCTGCGGCCCCGGGGCTGAAGGAGACATTGCTTGAGGCGAAGGCTCTCGGCCTTGAGGCCGGGGTCGAGATTCCGGCATTTGCCCCCGCGCCTGGGGTGGTCGAGGCCGTGAGGAGCGCCGATGCATTCCTGAACGTCAATGAGCTGGAGTTCACAGAGACCAACTTCCCGGCCCTCGTGGCCAGGGGCTTCCTGCCGCAGGACCTTGGCGCCGGAGCCATCGGGAGCTATGAGATCGCCAAAGAGCACTTCCTGATCGAGGGCCTCAAGGTGCACTACTGCCCTTCCCGCTTCAAGGACGCCGTCCAGCTCAGGGAGCGCCTGAAGCGGCGCGCAGCGAGGGTGGCCCGCCCCTTCGACTGCCCGACGAAGGACGGGACGATAATTCACGGCATAATTCAGGGCAACATCGAGAAGGCGCTGCTGATCCTGCAGCGCCTGGAGGTTCCTTCGGAGATGTATTCCCTTGGAGAGGAGCAGATCGAGATCGCAGCCCCCATCCTGGAGGATATTTCGAAAGAGTTAAAAAGCATAGATTGTATTATTTCGGTAATTGAAAGGTTCCCCTTAGAGGATGGGCTAGTTGTGGAGAGAATACCTTTATAATCCATAGATTCATTGCTAAGGGGCGGTGATTTTGCCGGATGGAGAGCGCAGAAGAACGAATCCAGGAGAGGCTCAGGAACTACCTTAAGCGTGACGGCATTGGAATTCGAAAGGCCGTACTGAAGCTGTTTTTGAGCGATGGAGCATATACCACTGAGGATGTCTTCACTTACCTGGAGAGGGAGGGATTTGAGGTGAGCTACCGCGGAGTCTCAGCCATGGTAGGGCTCATGAACACTCGCCTGGGAATTCTGAGCATCGACGTCTCCGGGGACCATAATGTGTACTCCCTGAAGGGCGACCATAAGGGCGTCGTGAGGTCTGTGCTGGCGAATTATTAATATTTTAAAGCTGCAATTGCGGCAACAGGGTCACAATCATAGTATTAATAGCGATAATCTAATAGGATGACATCGATACTCTGATGGCAGCGATGTCGAAGATGAGAGGCAGGAGCGCCGCCATCGCCATCAGTTAGGCGGCTCCCCTCGTTTCATCCTTTTCAGGTACTTGTTCAGTACGAGGTCGGCCATCAGGTTCACGCCCGTCAACGCCGCATGGACGAGGGGCCCTGCAGTCATCCTCTCGCTGTAAAGGCGGTGAAGCTTCTTGAGATGCCTCAGGTTGTACTCCAGGCAGAGCCCCACGAGCTGCCAGTGCTCTGGCAGTGCCCTATCTCTGTCGAAGCCCTTCAGGTCACCAAGGCCCGTCCCTGCCATGGGGGTGAAGAAGAGGGGAAGAATCAAGCCGGTGTAATCCTTCAGGGACTCAACGAGGTCTATCGTCTTCATCACATCTTCTGCTTTTTCAGCCGGCAGGCCCAGAACGAGGCTTGCTACCGGAAGCCATGACTCCTCTGCGAAGAGGCTGTAGCAATCCCTCACTATCTCTGGCCAGTTTCCAGTCTTGCCGGGCAGCGCCTTTCGGGGCATATGCATCTCCAGTATCCGGCAGCTCCCCGTCTCGATGCCGATCCAGGCTGACATGTACTCCTGATCGGATCCTATGCCCACGACCTCGGAGACCCTTCGCAGCAGGTCCTGGCCCTCGTGGACAGTGGCAAGGCTCAGGTGGGAGACGTCGATGGTGCGGGGCCCAAGCCCTTTCACGGCGCTCACCATCCGAAGCACCTTCTCCTCATTGGGCCTCATCCCCGAAGAGCCGTATGTGAAGACATCCTCCGAGTGGAGCAGGATATCCTTTTGGCCTTCAGCCAGGTTCACCCGCGCGTCCTCCAGGATGTTCTCCAGCGGCCTGTGGCGAATAGTGCGCAGAGTCGGCGAACAGAAAGAACATCCGCGCCAGCAGCCCCGGCCGATCTCGACGATGCCAGCGATGGTCGCGCCGCGGTTCACGGGGATCCTATCCCCAGGGACCGCCCTGCCGCGGATGACATGCGGGACCTCCTCTCCTGCCAGAATCTGGCGGCAGACCTCGGGGAAATCGCTTTCGGCTTCGCCCAGGTAGATGTGGTCCACTCCAACATCCTCGCCCATCAGCTCCCAGGCCCCATTGCCCCCGACGACGATCCTCGGCCTGTGCTCCTGGATGATGGGATGGCCGAGAAGGGCAAGGAACTTCGAGCGATTGTGAGGAGGCCCGCGGCCTATGATCTCCTCCAGCTCCCGCACAGCGATCTTTCCAAGTGGGTCGTCGTGGGTTATCCCGACGATCTTTGTCTCTTTGCCGATGGCCCTGTCGAGGCTATCCGGGTGGGCGACCATCACATCGTCTCTGGAGAAGCCTGACTCAAGGAGGGCTGCCTCCACCTTGCGCATGCCGCAGGGCGCAATCTCAGCCGAGCCGTCGGCTCCCGCGGGAGCAGACGGACAGAAGAGCGACCTGAAGATCCAATCCGGCATCACTGACTTTGGCATGATGGCTGCAAAGCCCAGGAGAACTCCTCCATGGTAGCTGCTCATCATGGTGGAATCGCTCGTTAGAACTATCCTCTTACCTGTCGCGCTCTTTTCAGGCATCGCAAGCTCTATCATTGCCAGAGCAGATAATGTTGTTGGAGGCTTTATCGCCGCTCCAATAGGTTTTTATCGGATTACCGCCTGTCCGAGGCTTTGTGCAAGAGAAGTCGCTCTCAGAGATCAATGCGCGCATTCGCGATGGATCGGCCCGCGTAGTCACAGCCGAGGAGATGCCCGACCTGGTGGATGAGCTTGGCACTGCCGAGGCGGTGCGCGAGGTGGATGTCGTCACCACTGGAACCTTCGGGGCTATGTGCTCCTCGGGGGTCTTCCTCAACCTGGGCCACAGCGATCCGCCCATAAAGATCCTGAAGGCGCTTCTCAACAAGGTGGAGGCCTACAGCGGAATTGCGGCCGTAGACCTGTTCCTCGGCGCGACGCAGCCGTCCATAGACAGGGGAATCGATTATGGCGGGGCGCACGTCATCGAGGACCTCGTGGCAGGCAAGCAGGTGGATGTCGAGGTGGAGGGCGCGGGCACCGACTGCTACCCTCAGATCGAGCTTGAGACTGTTCTGCGGCTGGAGGACTTCAACCAGGCAACTATGGTCAACCCGCGCAATGCCTACCAGCGCTACAATGCAGCCACCAACTCATCGGACAGGACATTGCATACATATATGGGGACACTGCTCCCCCGCTTCGGAAACGTCCACTACAGCGGCTCAGGCGTCCTCTCGCCGCTCTCCAATGACCCCAACTTCGATTACATAGGCGTCGGCACGCGCATCTTTCTCGCAGGGGCGAAGGGCTATGTCATGGGTGCTGGCACGCAGCACAACCCTGAGAACAACTTCTCCACGCTCATGGTGACGGGCGACCTGAAGAAGATGTCCACGCGATACCTCAGGGCGGCCACATTCCACGGCTATGGGCCAAGCCTTTACCTTGGGATCGGGATCCCTATACCAGTCCTAAACGAGAGGATCGCGAAGAACACAGCCGTCCGCGATGGAGAGATCACAGTCTCCCTGACGGACTACGGCATACCTCGCAGGGACAGGCCCACCGTCAAGATTGTGAGCTACGAGGAGCTGAAGTCCGGCATGATTGAGCTGAACGGCGAGGAGGTCTCCACCTCACCGCTCTCAAGCTTCCATGTGGCGCGCGAGGTCGCAAAAGAGCTGAAGGCTCAGGTGGAGAGGGGCGAGTTTCTGCTCAGCCAGGCCGCTGAGCCCCTGCCCCGCATGGGCTCGGCCCGCCCGATGAAGCAGACGAAGGAGTCGCCGAACGTCGGAGATGTCATGAGCAGGGACGTTGTCACAGTCAGGGAAGACATAGACGTCGGGGAGGCGGCACACCTGATAGTAAACGGGAGCTTCGACCATCTGGCAGTGGTATCCGGGGATGGCAGGCTGATGGGCATCATCACCGCCTGGGATATCTCGAAGGCTGTGGCGAGCGGCAAGGCCTCCCGGATCTCGGAGATCATGACGAGAAGGGTTTACTCGGCGAGGCTTGACGAGCCGATAGAGCTTGCGGCAAGAACCTTGGACACACACTCCATCTCTGCCCTGCCTGTGGTGGACAAGGAGAACAAGGTGATAGGCATGATCACGTCCAACCATCTATCCAGCCTGCTCGCCAGGAGGCGGTAGATCTGAAGCTGATGCTGCACGTAGCCCCAGGAATAGTGCGCCAGCCCCTAATAGCCTCAGTCATCCTGGAGACCGCCGCGCTGGTGAATATCGAGAGGGCGTCCATCGACGCTGTGAGCGGCGAGATAGTCCTGGAGGTCGCTACCGAGAAGTGCATGGAGGTCAAGGAGGCCTTCGAGCGCAGGGGGGTTCGAGTCGTGCCCCTGGAGATACCCGTCATCAGGGACGAGAACGAGTGCGTACACTGCGGCGCATGCATCTCTGTCTGTCCCACAGGGACCTTCAGGTTCGAGGATTGGCTCGTGGTGGCGGACTCGGGAAAGTGCATTCAGTGCGGGGCCTGCGTCACCGGCTGCCCTCAGCAGGCATTGAAGCTTGTGCTGAAGTGATGGCCGCTAATCGGGACAGAAGCTCACCGACATTTTTAGCAATAATATTTTAACTCTGAGATCCATCTATCAGGAGGCAGTTCGAGGCCCTTTGATTCTGGATCTTGCGCCTGGAAAATCGGAGATTTTATATGGGATGACTTTTACTACTAGTGAAATAAGTAGGGTCATATTTAAGTGCTGACGGGGGAAGGAGGAGATGAGGTGTCTTTGATCACAGGGGGTTTATCTATCGGGGGGAGGATGCGCGTGAGATCTTTTATTACTTCATCGGCTCCGCTCATGCAATGCGATTGCAGATCAGGCAACATCGATAATGCCACCATTATTTTATCGAGAATTAGCAAATCCGAGAGGGGAGTGCATAGAAATGTCTGATGAGGGAATCGCCTCAAGCCTTGGAGTCTTCGCCGAGATCCTGGCAGAACCGGGGGGCTACGATCCTGAAGGGCTGAAAGGGCTCTCCAGGGATGCGCCGGACCCCGTATCCTCATTCATCCAGGCAGCCCTCTCCTCAGATGGCGATCTCATGTACCGTCACCTGGAGGAGCTGGCAGCTCATGCCGAGAGCATCAACAGCTTCCAGGCATGGTTCGACCTCGGTGTCCTCGCACATCGCTTCTTTTTCAACCAGTCTGCCATGAGATACTACGAGCGCTGCCTGATTCTCGCGGACGGTGATGGCAGAAGGGCATCGCAGGCTCTGAACAACCTCGGAAGCCTTTATTCCGAGGAGGAGGACTGGAACAGGGCCTGCGACTGCTATCAAAGGGCTCTGGGACATCTCGCTCTCGCGGATGAACCAGCGCTCGAAGCCTCGGTTCTGAGCAACCTTGCCAATGCTTACCAGATGCAGGGGGAGCATGGTCGAGCCCTGGAGTGCTATCAGAAGATCCTGGCAGGATCTGGCAGAAGAGACGGGTCGACGCTTGCCAGGGCCTTCAATGGCATGGGAAGGGTCTACCAGCTGCAGGGGAACCTGGAAGCCTCAAGGGATTGCTACCAAAAGAGCCTCGGCGAGATGGAGAGGCTCGGGGACAGAAAAGGCGTAGCGAAGGTGCTCTCAAGCCTCGGCTCACTTTACGAGATCGAATCAGAATGGTTGAAGGCCCTCGATTGTTATGAGAAGGCGAGAGCCTATCTTGACGATCTCGGCGACAAGGGGGGCGCTGCCAGGATGCACAGCAAGCTTGGGGGCGTCTATCTCCTGCAGGGGAAGTGGTCTATAGCCGTGGAATGCTACGAGAAGTGCCTGGCGGCCCTGGAGCTGACCGGGGATCAGAGTCAAGCTGCCACGGCACATAACAGCATCGGCCTAGCCTTCATGGAGAAAGGCAACCTTGATGCATCAGCGGACCATTTCCAGAAGGCCGTCGTCATCCTGGAACGACAGGGAGACTTCGAGGCGTTGGCTGAGACCCTCTCCAACCTGGGCAGCATCCACTACCGTTGCGGCCAGCTTGACGAGGCAGTCAGATGCTACAATAAGTGCCTTGAGATCGCTGAGCAGTCGAAGGACATCAGGAGGATGACCACCACCCTCAACAACCTGGGGCTGATTCATGCCGATCGAGGGGATTGGGGGCAGGCAGATGGCTGCTCTCGGCGCTCCATAGAGCTGCTCAAGGATGCAGGAGAAGTCCTCGAGTCGGCCAAGGCAGTCTCCAATCTGGGAAGCTTCCATCAGCTCAGGGGAGATCTGGAAGGGGCGATAGGCCTCTACAAGCAAGCTCTCGATATCCAGGAGGGCCTAGGCGATCTGCAGGGTGCCTCAAAGACGCAAAACAACCTGGGCCTGGTACACCAGCTCAGGGGAGAGTGGAGCCTGGCGGCAGAGTATTTCCAGAAGAGCCTGGATGCCAAGGAGGCGCAGGGAGATGTGCAGGGCGCTGCAGCCACCCAGATCAACCTCGGGATGATCTGCCAGCTCAAGGGAGAGTGGGAACTCTCCATCAAGCATTTCCAAGGAGCCCTCGAGACCTTCGAGGCACTGAAAGACATGCGCGGTGCCTCTGTCGCTCTGAACAACTTGGGCAACATCAACGCCGATCGGGGCGACGCCCTGCAGGCCATCAAGTACTATACCCTTGCAATGGAATTGAAGTGCTCCCTGGATGATAAGCGCGGTGCTGCTACAATCCTGGGGAACCTCGGGAGCATCTACTACAATCAGGGAGATCTCGACAAGGCCCGCAAGAGATACATTCAGAGCCTGGAGGCCTTCAGGGAAGTGGGGGACGATCAGGGCGAGGCCAACGCCCATCTCTGCATAGGGAACCTGATGGCCGAGGCTGGAGAGCTTGAGGAGGCATTGGTCCATTTCAAGGATTGCCTCCAGATCCAGAAGTCTCTTCAGGAGACAAGCGGCATGGTGAAGGCCCTCGGGCCTCTTGTCGGCGTCTGTTCAAGGCTTGGAAGGTGGCAGGAGGCTCGGGATAATCTGGAGGAAGCCCTTGAGGCCCTGCGTCGCATCGGTGATCTGGAGGGCACAGCATCAGTCCTGTGCAGCCTTGGCAACCTCTGTGCCGAGCTGGGGGAGTGGGACGGAGCCGTCGATCGCTACGAGGAGAGCCTGGAGGCGCTTCGCTTGGCAGGTGACATCTACAGCATTGCGGTGACTGAGAACAATCTCGGCAACATCTGCTACAGGCGGGGCGACTGGACCCTTGCGCTCGATCACTATGACTGCAGCCTGAGCGAGTTCGAGAAGGCGGGCGATGCCGAGAGCGAGGCCTCTGTCCTGAGCAATATGGCAAGCATCTGCTTCAAGAGGGGCGAATGGCCGCGGGCTCTGGAGTGCTACCAGAGGAGCCTGGACCTCTTCGAGGATCTCGAGAACATGGCCGGCATCGCCAGCGTCCTGAACAACCTGGGGATCTTTTATCATCGCCGGGGCGAGGGGAAACTCGCGCAGGAGCATTTCCAGAGGGCCATGGAGGTCCTGATGCGCCAGGGCGACATCGAGGGCGCAGCCGAGATGCAGGCCAATATCGACATGATCCGGGCAGGTCGCGGCGAGGTCATGGCTTCAGTGGATGATTATCTGAAGCATCTGGAAGAGCTGGAAGAGACGGGAGACGTGGCTGGCATGGCAGAGGTGTACAGCTCCCTCGCAGGCGCTTATGCTGACCGCTACGAATGGGATGCTGCTCTCACCAGCTACAGGAAGAGCCTGGAGCTCTTTGAGAAGGCGGGGGAGATCTGCTGCCAGGCTGAGATCAGGTTCAACATGGCCCTGATCTACAAGGACAAGGGCGATGGAAGATCTGCGGCACAGGAGCTTCTTCAGAGCATTGAGACCTTCCAGGGCCTCTCTGCCCTTCCCTCGGTGGCCCTGGCGAAACTGAACCTCGGGATAATCCATAGCCAGATGGGAAGCGAGAGCGATGCCTCAGAGCTTCTGGCGGAGGCGGTCGGCCTTCAGGAGAGCATCGGGGCGATGCCCGACCTCTGCGAGAGCTACATTGCCCTGGCGATGTTCAAGCTCAAGTCAGCCCTTCCAGTCGAGACCAGGTACTATCTCGCTCTCGCGGAGGGTGTGATTCATCGCCTCGATCACCAGCCTATGCTGATTCGGCTCCACAGCGCATGGGGCGAACTCCATCAGTTCGAGATGAACTTCGGCGAGGCTGACAGCAGATACCAAGACGCTCTGGCGATGGCGAGAAGGCTCTCCAACCCGATGGAAGAGGCCAGGGCTCTGAGAAATATGGGGCTGTTGGCTCTGGCGCGGCAAGATCACAATGAGGCCGAGGAGAGGCTGAAGCAGGCGCTGGTGGTCTTCAGCCGCCTTGGTGCCATGTATGAGGTCGTAGCCCTCTATGATGATCTGGCATCTCTCTTTCTGGCTGCACATGATGCAGCACGAGCGGAGGAGATGGCCGTCCTCCTGGAGCGGCAGAGCAAGCTGCTGGGCTACCACGATATGACTGTGAGAGCCATCATCACCCTGGCGGAGTGCGAAGGGCTGAGGGGAGGACTGGATCAGGCGAGGGGGGATTTTGTCCAGGCAGTGGGGCTGGCCCGCGAGAACGACGGTGCGATCACCGCCCGAACAGTTCGCGCTCTGGCGGAGAGGATCATCGGCTTCATCGAGGCACACCCAGCCTCTGCTGACAGCAGCCAGTCGGGATCGCCAAGGGAGGCATTACTGAAAAAGGATTGCGGGGAGCTGCTGGAGGAGCTAGCCTCCGCCCTGGAGAGCCTGGCCTCGACAAGATAGCTAGATGTCAGACAGGACCACTGATGGCAGGAAGCTCAGCTGCACGTCCAGCTCTGCGAGGGCATGCCTGATCTCCCCATCTTTGAGCAGCGAATCCAGCTCGTGCAGCCTTGCGATCACATCCCAGATCTTGGCCGCCTTGTGCTCGCTCCTGTAGCGCACGGGCGAATAATATATCTCGCCATCTGCGCTGCATGCATCGACTCCGAAGTAATCCTTGGAGTAGAAGCCCTTGAACCTGAGGATCACAGGCTTGTAGATCGCCTTCAGGGATGGTATGTAAAAGTCCTCCAGCATCCTCTGCAGCATCCTGTTTTTCGTCTCTGTGATCCTCAGCCTCATATACCCCTGCCCGTGGATGTAGCCGGAGTAAAAGACGCTGTACCTTATGCGGGATTTGAGGTCCGTCTTCAGACCCAGCATAAACTCGCAGGTATCCTCAGTCTCTGTCGGGTCCAGGTTGAGGAAGTATTTGATGTGGAGGATCAGATTGTTCTCGAAGATGATGGTGATGTGCTCCTCATTGTTCTCTGCAGGCCTCGCAGAGATGCCGACGACATTCCAGCCGAAGAGGCTCTGAGCCTCTTCTTTGACGAAACTGTGGAACGCAAACTCTCGAACCTGCTCCAAAAGATCTCCAAGGGTTTCCATTTGCCTCATCTCTTCCCTCGGATCGGATAAATATTATGCTGAGTCGGATGAGAGGATGATCTCAGGCAATCGGAGGCATCATTTTGCATCGTGGACGGGGAGCATCAGCGCCCATGAGTGCCCCACTCCAGCCTGCAAATGCACGCGGCCCACAATCATCAAACAGAGCTTTTTTTCGGTAAACTATTTCATCTAAAGAGATCCAATAGAGGGGGAAATGTGGCCCGAAGAACAGATTACATGCAGGCCCGAGAGAGGATCAGGCGACGCGAGCAATAAAGATGCAGTGGTCATCAGGATGCTTGAGCCCGGCGATCTGAAGGATGCGCTCGAGATCGACAGAGAGGTCTTCGGAGGCTACGATCCTATAGTCTTCACAACATTTTACGAGTATCACCCCAGGTCCACCCTGGTGGCAGAGGTGGGCGGAAGTGTGGCAGGCTTCATCCTGGGGTTCAAGCATACGCCTTTTGAGGGCAGGGTCTTCTGGCTGGCTGTGAAGCCCGCTTACCAGGGCCGCGGAATCGGCATGATGCTTCTTCTGGAGGTCCTCAAGATCTTCAGGCTGATGGGAGCCCTCAGCGCAACCCTCGAGGTCAGGGCGTCCAACAAGAGGGCTCAGAGCCTCTACTCTGCCCTCGGCTTCCAGATGGTCGGAGTCTTTCCGGGATACTACTCGGACGGCGAGGCTGCGCTGATCATGAAAAGGAGGCTCTGATTCACACCCGGTCACTCAAGGCCCCTCGATGTGAGCCTGAACTCTGCCGTTTCACCCTCGGGAAGGGACCTGTGCTTAACAAGCCTTGCCCGCCTCAGGCTCTCGCCCGCCTTTTCCAGGCGGACTATGGCCTTGCACATGTGCTCGAGGGCTGTGCCGCCCAGAGGTCGGAGCCTGCCAGTCTCTATCTCGGTGTAAACCTGGTTGGTGATCAGGACTGGAATCCTGCGGCGACGCGCCAGCTCCTGCAGCTCAGAGATCTGAGCAAAGAGATTTCTCCGGAGTATGCGATCGTCCTCGGACTCCAGGAGAACGCGATAAAGAGATGTGGCAGAGTCGAGGATTATCAGGCCGGTATCCCTGCCTGCGATCCTGGAGGCATCGCGGATCGAGGAATGCTGCTGCTCAAGGCTGACAGGCTCGAAGATCAGGATCCTGCCTGCCACCTGCTCAGCGCCCTCGCCCGCGATCTGCCTGAACCTCTCGGGGGAGAAGCCCTCTGTGTCGATATAGATCACCCTGAAGCCGCGGGCCACCGCCTGGATGGAGAGCTGCTGTGCGATGTTGCTCTTGCCAGTGCCCGCCTCTCCGTAGACCTGGGTTATTATGCCTGACTCAAAGCCGCCGCCAAGGAGCCTGTCAAGGCTCTGGCAGCCACAGGGCAGTCTGTCGAGCGCAGTCATGGTAGCGACCTACAGTTGTTGGATACTCTTCAGATATGTGAATAGCTGTTGACCCTGTCCATGAGCCTCTCCATGGCCTCGCGCTCCCTCGGGCCGCCGCAGCGATTGATTATCCTCTGCAGCTTCATCAACTCCTCATAGTACGAGTCTGTTCTCAGCGCCAGGTATCTAGTAGCGGCCACTGCGGCCTCCACCACCAGGCTCGACCCGCGATTGAAGGCCCTGAAGTCCTTTCTCAGGACCTCTCCCGCCACAAGCTCCACCTTGGCTATTATGATGTCGAGGGCGAATGTCTCACACTTGAAGAGCCCCCACGCCTCAGCATCCTTTAAGACGGCCAGCCCTTCGCGGCGCATGAAATAGCCCTCTGTGAGGTCCTCGATGGCCGTCTCCGCAAAGAGCCACGCATCATGGGTTACATTGGCGACGAAAGAGCCGGTGGCGAGGATGTTCTCGTATGTGTGTGATCCCATGAACAGCCTGATGTAAAGCTCATCGCCGTCCCGGATGACGCCGAGGGGCGCGGCGTTAATCCTGCCGTCCTTCTCCGTGGTTGCGATGATCTCATTGATCCCATCGAAGATGCCCAAATCTTCCAGAGTCACTTTGCCGCTCATCTTTCAGAACCTCAAACAATGGACCTCTGCCTATCAAAACTTCAAACCCCTCAGCAGGGAGATAAATAAAGCTGCTGCAATGAGGTCTGCAGTCGAGCCGGGATTGACGTCCTCGACGATGAACTCGCTATCCAGCTTCCTCGCAGCATCAAGGGTTGCGTCCTTCAGGGCGGACCCTGCTCGCAGTGAGACCTCCTGCGCCTTTTCTTTGCCGAACTTGGCCCGAACGAGGCTGTCGGGCTCCTCTGAGAGGGCCTCAAGATATGCCCTCACGATCCCGTCGTTTTGGCCGTGCCTTCCTATCAGCTCATCAAGTCGCAGGGAAAGACAAAAGGCCCTCTTGTAGCCTGTGGCCCACTCGCGGGCGATGAGGTCGTGGCCCTTCGAGAGGATCATCAGGTCGAGCAGAGTTTTGTTGCTCCTTCGAAGGCTCTCCTCGAAATCCGGATCCTTGAGGCTGAACTCATCCACTTCAGAGATCCTAGCTCCCGCCAGATCGAAGGCGCGGCAAAAATCAATGGCATCATCCGCAGTCGTCTTGCCTAGGACCAGAGCCAGCTCATCCATCAGGTCTCCGGGCCTCGACGCCGCAATGGCCAGGGGCAGCATCAGCACAAGCGAGCCGAAGTGGGTATTGCTGCTGATATTCCAATCCTGCCAGGCGCGAACGCCTTCCAGGAGAAGGGATCCGATGCTGCACTCGCCTGAGGCGGCCTTTCTGAAAACTGGATAGGCTGAGACTGCGCTGGCCAGGAAGTGGCGAAAGCCTATATCTGAGAAATCGTGACAGCGATCGACGTTTCCCGGTTTCGGGCTGGATGAGAGCTCCAGGAGCATGGCCAGCTCTGCAGACTGAGCCACACGATCCGGGCCCCTCTCCTTCAGGCGGCCCGCTTCCAGGAGATCTTTCTTCGAGAGATTCTCTATCACGGCATATTCATAGCATCTTCTTTTACGAGTTTTTCAGGAGTCCTTCTGCCAGCTTCTTCTTGAGGGTCATGTACTCCTTTCCAGACAGGCCTGCTCTCGAAAGCGCAGCATCCCTGAGATAGCAGGGCTTTGTGATCTTGCAGCACCACACGAAGCTTCCAAAGCAGGTGCCATCGCCCTTCTCCAGCGGCGTTCCCTTGGCCAGGCATAGCTTCCTCTCGACGAACTCCTCGGGAGTCATCCCCGCCCTCTTCAGAGCGCCCAGAACAGCACAGTGCTTCACCGGAGGGCAGCAGAAGGCCAGCCCCCGCAGATCCCCGCCGGCACATATGTGCTTGGGGGCGTTGCACCAGCCGATGATGGAATCGTACTCCTTCATCGCCCCTGAGAGCCATTCTGCGAACTCGGGATCGGCTCCGCGCAGGGAGACCACGTCTGCGCCCATCGAGAGCAGCTTTTTTGCATCATCGAACTCGCCAACATCTGCCAGAGCCATGATCGCAGGTCCGCGCTCGTCGGCTGCCTTCTTCACAATCTTCGGGCCGGCTCCATTCAGCCCTCGCAGGTCCAGATGGATCAGATCAAGATCCGTCTCTTTCAGGCACCTCAGAAGATCATCTGTCAGATCCTCGGGACGTATCCTAACTGAAAGGGTCACTCCGGTTCTCTTCAGCTGCGAGATCAGATCCAGGAGCCTGAGAGGATCTCCGATCTTGGTGAACTTCAGGTCGAGAAGACACAGCCTGCTGCTCGCGAGACGTGCAGCCTCCATCAGCGGCTCGTCGGTGGAGCAGGTGACTGAAAGGCCGATGGCTGCACCATCAGGCTCATTCATGCGGTCCAGGTCTCTCAGGCAGGATTCCACCACGCTCACAGAAACGTCGTCGAGGTCGAAGCCGTCCAGCAGAAAGAGCCCGGCTGCGCCATTTGATGCTGGATTATGATAAGAAGATATGACGGCAATGGGGTTATCAAGACGAAGATATCCGACTTCAAGCATCAGAAGAAAAGGGTGTCAGCCTGAGATATCAGTCTTTCGCTGCAGCCTTTTGCAGCACATATTTTAAATATATTTTAATGAGGATGGCTTTTTTTATCTGCCCCTCCCATCATTTATATGTGAGAATAGCCAAAAGCCAGGAGTGGTGATACGATGGTGACCTTCAAGGCAGATGCAGATGTCAGAGCCAAGGTTCAGGGCTCAGAGGATCAGGACAAATATCCGATAGTGGCCAAAGTCAAAGGAACCGGGAAGGACGGGGGACTTAGCATCCAGGTCTCGGGCGAAGGCGCTGGCCCGGTATCTGCCAGAATATCAGGCGACTCCCAGAGCCCCATCGCAGTCTCACCGATAACTGTCGCACCAATTACAGTTGTTCCCGATCTGAAGAAAGCGAGCGAGACGCTGGATCTTGCATCCCTGGTCGGCGCTCTGACGAAGCTGGCAGGGGGCCTGAAGGTGGAGGTCGCCAACTCTGGTGCACCCCTCTCCATTGCTCTCGGCAAGATCCCAGTGGACCTGACCATCTCAGTCTCCTCGCCGGCTCAGGAGACAGTCTTCAAGGTTGAGATCAGGGGAACAGTCGGGGAATAGCGCCATCGATGATGCCGTATCGAGGAACCAGGAATATGGCAGATATTATTAATAGCATGTCCGACCACCCGGTTGATATTACAAATGTAATTCCCGGCACATAGGGTGATCCAGATAATCCCCGGCTGGCTGACGACGCTGATCGCTGCATTTCTGCCGATATCTGAGGTTCGAGGAGCCATACCTCTGGCCGTAGGG
Source organism: Methanosaeta sp. PtaU1.Bin060 (assembly GCA_002067365.1). GTDB lineage: Archaea > Halobacteriota > Methanosarcinia > Methanotrichales > Methanotrichaceae > Methanothrix. Next base: position 50,005 of record MVRK01000028.1, read on the forward strand.
GTCTACGGCTATTCTCCTGCTGAAGCCTATCTGATCTCAGTCTTCGGCAATCTGCTGCCTGTAATTCCCCTGCTTCTTTTCCTTGGGCCGGTCTCCGAATACCTGAGACGCTTTGAGATCGGGGACAGGTTTTTCACATGGCTCTTCGCCCGCACTCGCAGGAAGTGCCTCCAGGACCACGAGAACTTCGGGCTGACGGCGCTCGCCATCTTCGTGGCCACCCCGCTGCCCATGACGGGCGCCTGGACGGGCTGCGCCCTGGCCTTTTTGCTTGGCTTCAGGTTCTGGCCAGCGTTTGCAGCGATAGCCACAGGCATTCTTCTGGCTGGAGCCGTCGTGACGGCCACTGTGATGGGAGTCCAGTTCATGATGCTCTGAAGGAGCAATGTCAGAAGCCGGGTTACTTGCACTGGAGAGCGGCTGCGGTCATCTGATGCAGCCCGATTATAACGCCGCTGCGAAATATGCGATACCCGATTAGGACGACTGCATCAGCCTGCCCAGGAAGAGGCTGTGCCTTTCTGATGAGATCTTCAGCTTCAAAGATGCACCAAATATGCATTCTCCTGACAGATCAAGCCTCCTGCGCCGCCACGTAGATCGGCTTTTCAGGAACTAAGTAGATCGTCCAGAAGACGAGGAGGGTTATGATCGCCTTGACTATTATGTTCGTCCAGAACATCTGAACCAGAGCATCGAAGCCCACTATCCCCGTGAAGGCGATCAGGGGAAAGAGCATGCTGTCCACAGGAATGGAGAAGGCGTTGGAGACGAAGACCCTGGTCCACTGGGGCAGGATTCTTCCCCAGCCAGATGTCCACTGGTGATAGACCTGAGTGTCAATAAGCTCGGCGATGAGGGCTGTGATGATCGATCCCAGCACAATTCTCATCTGCAGCGAGAAGAGGGACTGCCACCAGATGCCGCCAGCCGAGGCGCTGATCAAACCGCCGAAGAGGAATTCCCAGGCTGCCTGCCCTCCATTGGAGGACCAATCACCCTGGGCTGGCAGAAGAACCACGAGCTGAAAGTAGAGCGCAGCTATGAGGTTCAACGCAGCGCTCATCCAGATAGTAGTGACCGCTGCCTTCCTGCCGAGCTGCTTGTGAACCAGATCGCGCCATGTAAATGTGAGGGCATAGATGAAACCCGCGTCCATCACGAGGCTCCCGAAGTATGTCACCTTCGTGGCTGCGATGTTCCCGGCCAGTGAGAAGAAGAGATAAAGCCCGCAGAGGATTATGGTGGCCTGAGTCTTATCAAGCTGAAACCTGCTCTTCTTGCCCAAATCCATATCCAGGTCCTCTTCGCTCTTTTGGGCCAGGCTCATGCCCTCGGCGTCCTCTGCAAAATTCCCCCGCCCTGATCTATTCGAGATCACAGCCATCACCTCCCCCACGATTCAGTTCTTCTCAATCCCCGACCAACCTCAGATCCCCAAGCACTATTATCCGAAGCTTAATTCATCACATCCTGAGCATTCCCGCCTTGAGAGCCCTGACCCAAGATCTCAAAGAGTCTTCGGATCTCAAGATGTCCCGGGCCCAAAGAATCTCGATCTCAACTTGGCTCAAGCCATCTCTTTTTCAGGTCGAAAAAGCTTCCTTTATTTATGCTTTCCCTTATCTCCTCCATGAGCCGCATCATGAAATGAAGGTTGTGAATGGAGGCAAGGCGGAAGTATGAGAGCTCTCTTGCAACGTAAAGATGCCTCAGGTATGCCCTGGAGTAGCTTTGGCAGGTCGGACACCTGCAGAGGGGGTCGGCTGGCCTGCTGTCCTCCTCGTAAATCTTGGATTTTATGTTTATTCTGAACTTGTTGGAGACGCTCCCGCCAGACAGAGGATGAATGTAGAGGTTTCCTCTCCTCGCGATCCTTGTGGGCGAGACGCAGTCGAAGGTGTCCATGCCCCTCTGAACGCCCTCGAATATGTCATCGATCTCGCCGATGCCAAGCAGGTGTCTGGGCCTCTCGTCTAGCCCAGGAACCACCCAATCCAGGACCTGATGCATATCAGCCTTGCAGTTCCCAAGAGAGCCGCCTATGGCGATGCCCTCGAAGGGCAGGGATGCTATGAACTCTGTGCTCTCCCTCCGCAGGTCCTCGAACCAGCCGCCCTGAACTATGCCGTAGAGCGCCTGGTTCTGGTCGTGGTATCTCAGGGAGAGGCCTGCCCAATCATGGGTTCGCTGCATAGCCCGCCTGGTGTAATCATAATCGGATAATGGAGAGGTGCATTCATCGAAGGCCATGATTATATCTGAGCCGAGGTTCGACTGGATTCTCATCGATCTCTCTGCATCGAAAAAATGCCATGCGCCATCGTACATGGATTTGAAGGCGATGCCCTCATCAGAGATGCGCGTCAGGTTCTCTCTTTTGCTCTCCTTCTTGTTCTCCTTCTTGTCCCTAGCACTTTCATCGTCTGCCCTTTCCTGAGGAAAGATGCACCCGATCTTGCCGATGTTGTGCTCCCTTCCAAGGCCGTAGGAGAACGCCTGAAATCCTCCCGAATCGGAGAACAGAGGACGGGAGAAGCCCATGAACCTGTGGAGCCCGCCAAGTCTTCGTATCAGCTCGTCTCCCGGCTTCAGATGAAGATGGTATGTGTTGGCAAGGGCACACTGAACCCCGAGGGCCTCCAGGTCGCAGGAGTCAAGAGACCTTACTGAGCCCAAGGTTGCGACGGGAACGAAGCTGGGCGTCTCGATGACGCCGTGCGCTGTCTTCATCAGGCAGATCCTGGCGCTCGTCTGACCGTCTTGCTTCAGCACCTCAAAAGAGAGCATTCAGTCTCCTCCTGCCGCAATCCATTCAGCCACTGTTCCGCGAATGCACATCGATGGTAACAGGCGGGATGTGAGAGTTAAAGGCTTCGAGCTGGATTGCAGATGGTCCGCCCTCCAGTCGTTCCCCTTCGATGATCATGAGTATGTTCGTCCGTCTGGTCAAATTTATCGAAAGAGTTAAATCCTAGAAAGTCCAATTGACCTCCTAATCCGTACATCCTAAGATACAAAATAATTGCAATTGTAGAGGTCCCTCCAAGGCTGGGGAGCACAGGTCCTCCTATCCTCCTCCCTGCAAGCTCTCCAGCTTGCTTTTAGCGGGCTTTGGCATATTGGCTCCTCAGGGCGATAGCTCTATTTGCACTGCTCCATGATCCTGATCACCTCTTCATCTGTGAGCTGAGGAAACTGTTCATAGTGCTCGCCGACAGCCATGAAATGAACCGGCGTCTCGAGGACTACCAGCTCATCGGCTTCCTTCCTTATCCTGTCAGCTGCCTCGCGGGAGGAGACCGGGACGGCCACCACAATCTTCCTCGGGCTGCGATGCCTGATCTCCTTGATGGCCAGGAGGATGGTCAGGCCTGTGGCGACTCCGTCATCGACGATGATAGCGGTCTTTCCCTCAGGCGAGAGCTGCCCTCTGCCCCTGAGATAGACTTGCCGCCTTCTTTTTGCCTCTTGCATCTCTTCCTTCGCCCTGGCCAGCAGCCACTCCTGATCCAGAAGCGATGAGATTGTGCCATCGCAGATCATGTGGCCGTCTTCGGCTACAGCGCAGACAGCGCACTCCTCATTTCCAGGGTAGCCGATCTTTCTCGTTATCACCAGGTCCAGGGGAGCGCCCAGAGATCGGGCTATCTCCTTTCCCAGGACCACGCCGCCCCTTGGCAGGGCGTAGACCACCACATCGCTTCCCTTATACCCGGCGAGGGCTTCGGCTAGCCTTCTTCCTGCATCGGATCTGTCTATGAAACGCATGATGGTAAATTAGCTCTACAAGGTTATGAAAATTTTTGGGATTGCTGTCATGCAGCTTTCGCTACCTGAGCCCTAATCTGCTCGCAAGATCCATGGAATAAGGAGCAATGTCGATCAGGGTTATGGCTATCACCACAGAGACCCAATAAATCGGCTTGTTGAAGTACCATGTTCGTCTGCCCCTTGCGTAGATGAAGAGTATGTAAGGGAGCAGCGGGGCGATGATCACAAGAAGGTTGGGCTCTACCCCCAGGACATAGCTGAAGATGTAACCTTGAGCAAGAAGGCAAAGGGCTGTTGTCAGGCCAACCTTGGCTTGGTTGCTCATTCTCATGAGTTCTCCATGATGTCCTCTGATTTATAAGCCTTTCATCGAACGAAATGCATCTAAAGGCCGCAGGTTCACCGTGGTGAACATCAGCTTTGCTCTTTTTGGACAGCAAAACAGCGTCCTGAAGTATGCAGCGGCACTCAATCTGCATCTCTGACACCCCTTCGCGAGGGCTGCATCGGACCTGCCGATGCCTCTGCCACCAGAGGCAGACCTGCTCACACCATTGTTGTGATCTTCTTGAAAAACGCTCTCACTGCTGCAACATCGATCCAGAAGACTTCGCCCTCCTGTGGATGTCCTTTCTGTGGATGTCTGTTCTGTGGATGCCTGTTCTGTGGATGCCTGTTCTGTGGATGTCTTTTTCGGGTTAGGGATCCATTAGCTTCTGCTGCAGTTCACCTTCTTTTCAGCCCCTAAGCAGCAGTCTATCCCTAATTGCATCGAGTTTCTCGTCAGCGCTTCGTTCAAATCAGTTCAAAATTGATGGATTTTTTGGACATAATCGTCTATATAGTTCAAAAAGTCGTTGAGATATACTGCATGAGCCGAGTCAGCATCCTGGGCATAATAGTAATAGGCGCAATGACCATTGCGATGGCCCAAGCTACTGCCTCCACAGATATTTCCGACCTAAACAGGCTGGTCTCCTCCTTTGATGATCCACTCATCACCCCTTCAGATCTGGCGTTCTTCCTTGCTACTCACAACTACGATGTCATGCCAAAGGACGGGTATGTGGAGCTGACGCTGAATGGTGAGACTTACAAGCTCATTCCCAACGGGAAAGAGTCTGGCTTGTGCAGCATAATAGAGCAAAGGATTACGGTAGGTTGAGGGGATGACTCCTGAAATTTCGTTGGTGAATAGTGGTTCGAGGTCGAAGAGAAGAAGCGAGGATGTGATAGTCTCACAGATCCTGGGGATCTGCACGACTGGTGCTGGCAAGACAAGGATACTCTATCAAGCCAATTTGAACTCATCAAGGGTGAACCACTTCCTTGAGAAGCTGGTGAAGAACGGCCTCGTCGCAGAGACACCTCGTGGAGCTAGGATCCTGTATAAAACAACTCACAAAGGCGAAGAGCTCAAAGAGAGGCTGGATCGGCTTCAGAATGAGATGGATGAGCTGCACACTCACCTTTTCAAGGCTGAAGCCTGAAAGATCCCCACTCAAAATCAAATTTATTTTGGCGATCGGATTCCCGGACTTTTCTGCAAGATGCTATAACCGGATTATTCAGGGGGCCCGTTCCAGATTTACGGGCTTCGAATAGACAAAAGCCGTATATTATTCAGCAGAGGTCTATCCATTTCACCCTCACATCATCATTCAGATCTATGAGGGCAGCGTGTCCCCTGCGCAATTCTCCCACGTTGATGATTCTGGTGCGACCGATCAGCGCCTCGCCGCGATCCTCGTGAATATGTCCGCAAAGAAGAAGCTGCGGCTGATGCTTCTCGACGAAACGCCGCATGCCAAGGGATCCAGTCCTCTCGCCAGTGTAAATGGTATCCCTAGAGCCACGTGGCGGCTGATGTGTTATTACTATCACGCTCTTTACGTCCGATGCATCCCTGTAAGCTCTGGAGAGAAGATCATAGACATCCTCCTCGCGATGATAGTACCTGCCGGGATTTCCCAGGCGCTTCGGATCGCGCATCACCATCCCGCCAAGACCCAAGAAGCCATAGCCTTTGCACCTGATGGAGGCTCCGTGAATCATCCTCAGACCTGCATCCTTCCAGAGGCCAGGCACTACGTCCCTGTGGTCCATGTTGCCAGGGACGATGAGCACTGGTGGTCCGATTCTTGCCAGCGCCCCGGCCACGGGCCGCGCCTGATCTGGCGCGCTCGCGTTGTGAAGGTCTCCGCAGAAGGCGATGATGTCGGCATCGACATCCTTGAGGAGGTCCAGCATCTCAGATCTGTCGTGAAGATCTGCCATCCCAAGAATCCTCAAAGACATCGGACCACCCCAGTTCCTCAGAGGGTTTACTGCAACTACATATTTAAATCTTAAATTTTGCCCCGGAGTGGATCAAGCAAAGCTCTGGGGATCGGCTCAGACCAGAGACGAAGTAGGAAGGCTCAGAGGAAAAGCTCATCTCCTCACCGGTCAGACCTGAATGCTCCCATGAGAAGCTCCCACCAATCACGAGACACGAGTTCAAAAAAGCAATTCCATCTGGTCTCCGACTTTGCGCCCCGCGGCTCCCAGCCTGAGGCGATCGCGAAGCTGGTCAGGGGCCTTGAGTCAGGGCAGAGGTGGCAGACCCTCCTCGGCGTCACTGGATCGGGCAAGACATACACAGTCGCAAACGTCATCGCCCAGGTCCAGAAGCCGACGCTCGTCGTCGCCCACAACAAGACTCTGGCTGCGCAGCTCTTTGGCGAGTTCAGGGAGTTCTTCCCCGAGAATCGCGTCGAATACTTCGTCTCATACTACGATTACTACCAGCCGGAGTCCTACATCCCCTCCAAGGACCAGTACATCGAGAAGGACTCCCACATCAACCCAAAGATCGAGCAGATGAGGCTGGCGGCAACTGCCTCCCTCGTCTCCCGAAAGGATGTGATAGTCGTCTCCTCGGTCTCCTGTCTCTACGGCCTCGGAAACCCCCAGACCTTCGAGGGCATGGGCTTCGAGCTGAAGGTCGGAGACAGGATGCAAAGGAGGGAGATCCTGGGAAGGCTCGTCGATATCCTCTACGAGCGAAACGATATCGAGCTTGCGCCTGGCCGCTTCAGGGTCAAGGGGGAGACCATAGACCTCATCCCTGGCTACTTCAATAACATCATCAGGATTGAGCTCTTCGGGGACGAGATCGAGCGCATCTCAGAGATCGACCGGCAGACAGGAGAGCGAAAGGAGGAGATGGGATACTTCTTCATCTACCCCGCACGCCACTATGTGATCCCAGAGGAGGTGAAGAAGAGCGCCATCCAGTCCATCCTGGAGGAGCTGGACGAGCGGCTGCCAGCCCTCGGGATGATAGAGGCGCACAGGTTGAAGCAGAGGACACTATACGACATCGAGATGATCGAGGAGACTGGGAGCTGCAAGGGAATCGAGAACTACTCCCGCCACTTCGACCGCCGAAGGCCTGGCGAGCCGCCCTACTGTCTCCTGGACTACTTCCCTTTGGACTTCCTCATGGTCATCGACGAGAGCCACCAGACACTGCCCCAGATCCACGGGATGTACCACGGCGACCGCTCCAGGAAGAAGAGCCTCGTCGACTACGGATTCAGGCTGCCGAGCGCCTATGACAACAGGCCTCTATACTTCGAGGAGTTCGAGAGGTACATGAGGAATGTGATCTTCGTCTCGGCGACGCCCGGAGACTACGAGCTAGAGCGCTCGGCAGAGATCGTCGAGCAGATCATCCGCCCGACGGGCCTCCTGGACCCGCTCGTGGAGACTAGACCTATCGAGGGGCAGGTGAGGGACGTGATGCAGGAGATCGGCGGCGTTGTCGCAAAAGGCGAGAGGGCCCTCGTGACGACTCTGACGAAGAGGCTGGCAGAGGAGCTGACGGACTTCCTGAGCCAGCATGAGATCAGGGCGCGCTACCTTCACTCAGAGATCCAGGCTCTGGAGAGGACTGAGATCATCCGAGAGCTGCGCCTTGGGAAGTTCGACGTCCTCGTGGGCATCAACCTTCTGCGGGAGGGGCTTGATATTCCCGAGGTCGGGTTCATCGGCATCCTGGACGCAGACAAGGAGGGATTCCTGAGGGACGAGAGGAGCCTGATCCAGACGATCGGCAGGGCGTCGCGGAACGCCAACTCGAAGGTGATCCTCTATGCGGACCACGAGACGGGCTCGATCAGGGAGGCTGTGAGGAAGACTGAGCAGAGGCGCACGATGCAGATGGCCTATAACGAGGCGCACGGCATCGTCCCGATGACCATCAAGAAGCCCATCAGGGAGAAGGTCGTCGAGATCACAGACACCAGGCACATCCCGAAGTCAGAGATACCGAATACGATCATAGCGCTTGATGCCGAGATGAGGGAGGCAGCCGAGAGGCTCGACTTCGAGACGGCGATTCAGCTGAGGGATAGGATCAGGAATCTGGAGAAGGAGATAAAGGGCTGATCCAGGCTTTTGTCATCTCATCCTTTTGAAGGGATAGCCTGCCATCTTGATGTTGTGATGAAAGTAGGAGCCCTTCGAGGAGGCCTTCATCAGCCCCTCGTAAACCTCACTTGATACTCCAGAATATTGATAAACTCCTCCGCTGTGAAATTCAATCTCCAAAGTGCTGGAAGCAGGATCGTATCCCACAGATGCGATGTTGCTGGATTGCACTGGCACTCTCTTCATATTCAGGACCTCTTCCATAAAGCTACACTCCAATTTAAACAGTCAAAAAAGAGTTTGAAATGAGAGATCAGGCGTTAAGGCTCAAGGACCCGGCCCTGGTCGCCTTGATCATGGACTGGTAGTTCACAATGCCATCAAAGGGAAGCTGTACAAATCCTCCAAACTTATCTGTTCTGTAGGCATCAATGATCTGAGTAGAATATAAAGAGACACCAGGAACATCCTCTGACACCATCTGCTGGATGTCAAAGGATAACTTCTTCTGCTCCTTTATAGAGGTCTCGCTCAACATTGAATCTACAAGAGCCATGAATTTTTGCGACTCGTTCTTATATCCTGGCATATCGCAGTAGATCAGATCGATGTAGGCGCTCTTGAACGGACTATCTATCAATGTGGTTCCTTCAATTATGGTATCGAAGGTATGCTTGTGGAGAAATTCGTCAACCCAAACTGAGTAATCGACACCTTTGATCTCGACCTTTATGCCTGATTCTTTCATCCAGTTGCGGATCAACTCCGCTTCTCTTATGTAGTTGGCATCTGGTGCCGGTACATAAAGATCAATGGATAGATCGTCTCCATTGGGAAGCTCCCGAATTCCATCTTCGTCAGAGTCTTTAAATCCAGTGGTATTGAGCAGCAAATTAGCCCTAGTTACATTTCTGGTGTACTTTATAGCAGTTTCATCAAACCACCACATGTCTGGTGTTACATCAGGTGCGTATCCTCCCACTTCACCATAATTTAATACGGCAATTTCTGTGAGTTGTTTGTAGTCAATAGAATATGCCATAGCCTGTCTAACTGCAGTTATATTCAGCGGATAGTTGCGCATGTTGAAGATCAGATTATCCACAGAACCACTAGGCGTAACTGCAATCTTGATATTGGTCTCGCTTAACAGTGAAGGTATTGATAGACCTCTAATCATACCTGCAACGTCAATATTCCCCTTCTTGAGTGCCATGAGCATCGTATCTGCTCCTTTGAACATGTGAAGCTCAACTTTGGAGACGTTGGGCTTCTCTCCAAAGTAATTCTCATTGGCTTTTAGGATAATTACATTCCTCACTTTGTCAAGTTTCTCAAAGATGAAAGGGCCGTTTCCAACCATGTTATCCGATTCTTTGGCTTTATCAGGGCTTACATCCTTCCATATATGCTCGGGGATTATTGTTGATAGTCCTGCCGGATGCAACCAGCTTAAGAAAGGCGAAAAGGGTTTTTTAAGTTTATAGACCAAGGTATGTTCATCTGGCGTTTCGATAGAGTCGAGATACTCATTCATGAATTCGTCGACTCTTGAATCCCTTTTGCGATTAAATTCGCTGGAAAATTTTAAGTCTCTAGATGTGACGGGTTGGCCATCATGCCATTTTGCCTTCTCTTCGAGATGAATTATCCAGGTCTTTCCATCATCTTTATTCACCCATGATTTGGCCAAAGCAGGTTTCATATCTCCATTCATATCCACGAAAATCAGGGGACTATTCACAGGAAGGATCACAGATTGATAGTAGCTATGCCCAGTGCCAGGAGGGAAAAACCCAACTCTATCATAGACTTTTGATACTCCAATTCGCAGAGTATTATCTTCGCTTGACTGATCCACTGATGCGAATACCGAATTGCATAACAAAAGGATCAATAGCGAAGTGACACCTGTCATTAGTACTATTTTTTCTATTTTCGTCAATTGAACACACCTCGTTGAGCTTAGCATCGTTATCAGGCCATAAAGCCGATACGCATCTGTTCAGTTAACTAGAGTTATTATTAATAATACTTTCTGTTTCCATAGTAAATTATATGATTTATTGTATTGATTTTCATAACACTATACAATTTGAGGTTCTAATTTTTTTTGATACTAAACCGCAAATCAAAAGGGTGTGATATCTAATTAGTGTGTCAATAATATCATAATGTAGGCTCGTATCTTTTTTGACAACTGTATCTACCCAATCTCCGAGTACCGGAAGCATTCTACCGTATGATCATTGACCATCCCCACAGCCTGCATGAATGCATAACAGATCGATGGCCCCACGAAGCTGAATCCTCGCTTCTTCAGACCCCGGCTCATCTTTCGAGACAATTCCGTCTCGGCAGGTATCTCTGCCTGATCTTTCCAGCTATTTCTGATCGGCCCTTCTCCGACGAATCCCCAGATGTATGTGTCGAAGCTTCCGAACTCCTTTTGAACTTCCAGGAACGCCCTGGCATTCTCGATGGCTGCCCCGATCTTGCGGCGGTTGCGCACTATTCCCCTTTCCGCCAGAAGCTCTTCGACCTTGCTGCCGTCGTAGCCCGCCGCCTTCGCAGGATCGAAGTTGTCGAAGGCCCTGCGGTAGTTCTCCCTCTTTCGCAGAATGGTGCTCCAGCTCAGGCCTGCCTGGGCACCCTCAAGCACAAGGAACTCGAAGAGGCGGATGTCATCGTGAACGGGAACCCCCCACTCTTTATCGTGGTACTCCATGAGCAAAGCGTCCTTGTTTGCCCAACTGCACCGTCTTGTCATGGAAATCTCACCGGCTGCAAAAATGATGGAGACAAATGATAAATACTCTCCTTCCATGCAGAAACTATGCTTAGGCAGATCGAGCAGGCCCTGGAGAGATGGGAGACCACGGACAGTCAGGATCAAGAGAAGATCAGGGCGATCCTCAGGCGATACATGGAAGGCGCCATCAAGCTGGACGAGGCTTACTCCGAACTCCTGGACGAAGATCTGATTCCCATGCCCCAGAGGTGCGGGATGCATTCCCATGCGGGCGAGGACGAGGGCCGGCTGAGAGATCGCATAAAGGAAAAGCTGTCCCTTTGACGGCTATTCTTCGAATATAAAATGGGCTGGATTAAATGGGCCTTTGAGATTGAGGGTGAGGCTGTTGGTCGAGAAGAGCGATGCCATGAAGCAGCACGAGAAGTGGATCGAGGAGACTGTAAAACGCAAGCCGAAGCACACGAGAGAGGGGCTGCCCATTGAGCCGTGGCATGCTCTCATATTCTTGGGAGCTTTGCTTGCGATAATGATGGTGATAGGCTCTCTGCTGCATCGATAGACCATAAGCGGGCTACAAGATTTAGCAGCTCATCCTCTTCGGTTCTTTCCAGAGAACAGGTTTTCGGATGAGGTTCGTGCTGCCATATATCTCGAAGCAGCGGCGATTCTGATACTCCAATGATGCCCACTTCGAGAAGATCAAAGGATCGTACCTCATCAAGTCTGGAGCATATCTGAGGCAATCGGCAGAATACTGCTATAGCTCGACTGCATGCCCGATGCCACCTGCGAATAGCAGCCAAAACCCAGCCGCCTCCGCCCACGCGCACTCGAAGGGGCCGCCCGGGAGCGCGTGGATGCTTTCCATAAACAATTGTTATCAGCTTCGAGAATGACAGGAAAGCTTATGATCACCGGCGATTTAAACTCCATCGAAAATAAAAGATAATCCAAAGCAGTTATTGAATGCGGAGATGGGAATGACAGAGGATCTCAAAGAGATTTACAGCGCTGCTCCCGGCATCTTCCAGAGGCTTGGAGGCGAGATCGACAAGGTGATAGTCGGCCAGAAAGTTGCGATCGAGCAGCTCCTGGTGGCCATCCTGGCCGGGGGCCACGCTCTCCTGGAGTCCAACCCCGGCCTCGCCAAGACGCTGCTCGTGAAGACGACCGCAGCGACGATGGGCCTTGACTACAGCAGGATTCAGTGTACCCCGGACCTGATGCCAGCTGACATCACTGGCACCACCATCATCGAGGAGACTGACGGCAGCAAGATGTTCAGGTTCGAGGAGGGACCTGTCTTCGCCAACATAGTCCTGGCGGACGAGATCAACAGGGCCTCCCCCAAGACCCAGAGCGCTCTCCTGGAGGCGATGCAGGAGAAGCAGGTGACCGTCGGCAACAAGACATACCAGCTCGACCGACCCTTCTTCATCCTGGCGACTCAAAACCCCATAGAGATGGAGGGCACCTTCCCGCTGCCCGAGGCACAGCTCGACAGATTCCTCCTCAAGATCTTCATGGATTACCCCACCTTCGAGGAGGAGCTGGAAATCCTCGACAGGTACACAGTCAGCAGCGAGCCGACGGTGCAAAAGGTCGTCACGAAGGAGGAGGTCATCGCGCTGCAGCAGCTCTGCCGCCAGATCCCCGTCTCCGACGAGCTGAAGAAGAGCGCTGCGAACCTCGTGCTGACCACCCGCCAGTGGGAGGGCGTCCAGTACGGGGCTAGCCCCAGGGCGACCATCGGCCTGATCCTCTCGGCCAAGGCGAGGGCCTTCCTGAACGGCAGGAACTACGCCTCCAAGGAGGACCTGCACGTCATGGCCTACCCGATCTTAAGACACAGGATCATCCTGAGCTTCGAGGCTGAGAGGAAGGGTCTGACGCGGGACCAGGTCGTGACGGACATCCTGAAGCATCTCAACCTCTGAAGGGGCAGCAGACAAAAGGGATGACGGAAAAATCGGACGATGGACACTGAATTCTTCCACGAGCTGGAGCGCTTCTCCCTTCTGGTGAAGAAGCGCGTCTCCACCGCCTATTCGGGCGGCAGGAAGTCGCTTCGCTTCGGCCACGGCATCAGCCCAGTGGGCTACAGGGAGTACCGCAAGGGAGACGACTTCAAGCTTGTGGACTGGAAGGTCTACGGCAGGACTGAGAAGCTCTACATCCGGGAGCATGAGGAGGAGAGAAGCCTCGTGGTACACGTCCTCCTCGACGCGAGCGGCAGCATGGGCTACGAGGGCAAGTTCACCTACGCCTCACGCCTGGCAGCGGGCTTCGCCTACCTCGCGACTCTGGAGAATGAGAAGTACGCCCTCTCCCTCTTCTGCAAGAGGCTCTACCCCGGAGAGCCCAGGCGCGGGCGCAGGTATCTCTTCCAGGCCATCGATGGGCTGGACAGGACTATGCCGAAGGGCGGGACAACCTTCGATCTTGTCGCCGATGAGTTCGAGATTCAGGTCAAATCCACCAGCCTTGTTGTGCTGATCTCCGACCTTCTCGGAGAGACCGACGAGATCGTCTCGGGCATCTACAGGCTATCCGGACATGATCTGATTGTGGCCCAGATCCTGGCCCCTGCCGAGAGGGATTTCCGCTTTGGGGGGGATGCGAAGTTTGTGGATCTGGAGACGGGAGTTCCCCTCGTCACCCGCGTGACTGAGGAGGAGAGGCGCGAGTATCTGAAGAGACTGGATGATCACAATTCCAGGATTGCAGCGACGTGCAATCATGTAGGCGCCGACTTCTTCAGCTTCAGGACGGATAGGCCCATCTTCGACGCCTTCTCGGAGATGCTCTCCCGGGCAGTCGTTTGGAAGAACTGAAGGGCACTGCAGGCTCGGATTTGAGGGCGGGATAGGAAAATTGAGGGCGACTGAAGACTTGAATTGGCAGGGGAATATAAGTTGCCAGCGAAATTGAAGCTCGGCTACGGCCAGGGTCTCCTGGAGTTGCATGTCGACGAGGAGGTCGATGTGGTTCTTCCCGAGGAGCTTCCCCCGGCAGGAGCCGGCGAGGTCGAGAGATCGCTGGAGAACTCGATAGGGGTGAGCCTCTCAGACCTGCAGGGCAGATCAGCATCGATTCTCGTGAGCGACATCACGAGGCCCGCTCCAAGCCATCTCATGCTGCCCCCGCTCGTGAAGAGGCTGAAAGAGCAGGGCATCACGAAGATCGAGATAGTCTTTGCCCTGGGCACCCACAGGAGGATGACTCCCGATGAGGAGAAGCTGCTTCTGAAGGGCTGCTTCGGTTTGCCACACAGGCAGCACGATTTGTCCAGGTGCACACTCCTCGGCGAGACCTCTCGGGGCACTCCTGTCGAGATCCTGGAGAGCGTTGCCTCCTCCGACCTGATAGTGGCAACGGGCAACATCGAGTACCACTACTATGCTGGCTACAGCGGCGGGGCGAAAGCGATTCTGCCCGGTGTCAGCTCCGAGAAGTCTGTGGTCAGGAACCACGAGCTGATGAGGGACCCGCTTGCCACTTCAGGGCGACTGGACAGCCCTGTCAGGCAGGACATGGTGGAGGCCGCCAGCCTGGCAGGCCTCGACTACATCCTGAACGTCGTCCTGAACAGCCGCAGCGAGATAGTTCGATCTGTGGCAGGCGATTTCCTTCAGGCCCACAGGGCAGGGGCGGCGGTGGTGGACGGGATGTACCGCAGGATCGTTGAGCCCGCCGAGATCGTGGTCACATGCGCCGGGGGCAGGCCGAAGGATCTGAACCTCTTCCAGGCCCAAAAGGCTCTGGATAACGCTAAGAGGGCGGCCATCCCAGGAGGAACTATCATCCTCGTGGCCGAATGCAGCGAGGGCCTGGGAAACAAGGTCTTCGAACGCTGGGCCTGCGATGCCCTCTCCGCTGAGCAGTGCTGGGAGCGCTTCGGAAGGGAGTACGAGTTCGGAGGGCATAAAGCAGCATTCCTGGCAAAGGAGTCCCTGGAGCACCAGTTGATCCTTGTCTCGGCTCTGCCTGCCGAGTTGGCGAGGATGTGCTTCTTCGAGCCCGCAAGAACTCTCGATGAGGCGCTAGCCAGGGCTAGGTCGCGACACGGTAATGATGCCCGCATGCTGATCATGCCTTACGGGAACCTGACCCTCGCCCTTCCAGGTTGATGATCCTAACAGACTATATTATTCGGATGGTCTTATGCCTCGGCCGCCTCATAATCCGTATCTATGGCATCCTGCAGACCGTCCTCGGTGTGAGCAGTCACCATATGCTCTGAGACATCCTGATCGGAGAGAATATCCAGGAAGCGCTTGGTGAAGCCGTCCTGCTCTGAGGCCTTCTGGCTCTCGAAGATGTTCCTGTACTCCGAGATGGTGGAAGGCGCAACCCCCAATGCCTCTGCCATCTCCTTCACAGACTTTCCGGCAGCGGAGAGGCGGTCCAGGTCAGCCTTCTCGAAGGGAGGCTTCAGGTCCGTCTCCCTGAAGAGATGAAGCTTTATCCTGGCCCTGCTCACTGTCTTGTTCAGGGCCCTATCGCCGAGCTGTTCTGCGATCTCGGTATCGGACAAGCCTTTGTAAAAGAGGCGAACAACTGTCGAAAGTTGTTCAGGAGTTAGCTTAGTCTGGATGTTGTATTGTTTCATCATCTCCTTGACAACTCTCAGAAGAGCGGATTCGATTTCGCCACTCCCCCGGAGGCTTCCATGGCGAGTGGCCTGCTTCTCAACAACTTTTGTGCTGGCTCCAATCTTCAGAACAAGATCCCGCAGTTGATCCGTCCTACCACTCATTAAAATACTCACCCACCAAGCAACTCCCTCGTTTATAGTATAAAGAGATTTCCATGGTGGGCACAAATCTTTTATACACGGCCCTCGTCTAAAAAGGCGGAATGTCCGAGACCAGCATATTTGTTGTAAAGACCACCGCCAACCAAGAGCGATCGGTGGCCAACATGATCGCCCAGATAGCACGCAAGGATAAGTATGATATAAGGGCACTGCTGGTACCAGATGTGCTGAAAGGCTACGTTCTCGTTGAAGCGCCAGCTCCCGAGATCGTGGATCAGGCTATTCAGGGGATACCCCACGCGCGCTCAGTGATCAAAGGGGCTTCGAACATCAATGAGGTGGAGCATTTCCTCACACCCAAGCCGGCTGTCATCGGGATCAACGAGGGAGCCGTCGTCGAGCTCATCTCGGGGCCCTTCAAGGGAGAGAAGGCGAGGGTCAAGCGTGTGGACGTGGCCAAAGAGGAGATCACTGTAGAGCTCTTCGAGGCTATGGTGCCCATCCCCATCACTGTGCGGGGAGATCACGTGCGCGTCTTGAGCAAGGAAGAATCATAGAGGAGATCAACTTTGGCTAATGTTGTGGAAGCATTGGTTCCTGGCGGAAAGGCCAGTGCCGGGCCGCCATTGGGTCCCGCCTTGGGCCCGTTAGGCGTAAATGTGGCCCAGGTAGTTGCCAAGATCAATGAACAGACCCGGGACATGAATGGAATGCAAGTTCCTGTCAAGATCAAGGTGAAATCCAGGACGGAGTTCGAGATCGAGGTAGGAACGCCGCCCACGTCGGCTTTGATCTTGAAGGAGCTGGGCATCGAGAAGGGCACTGGCGACAAGACGACCGTAGGGAACCTCACCATGGAGCAGGTCCTGAAGATCGCGAACATCAAGAGGCGAGGACTCCTCGCCAAGACCATGAAGAACGCTGCTCGCGAGGTTATAGGGACCGCGGGGTCCGTCGGCGTGACCGTCGAGGGCCTGTCCAGCAAAGATGCCCAGGCCGCTGTGGCTGGCGGAAAGTACGATGAGATTCTGGAAGCGAAGGCTTAAAATATAAAGTTAGAATTTGGGATTTCCGATTCTCTTTTTGAGAAGCCGTAGGAGACTCAGGAAGTCGCAGACTACGGAGGATTGAAATGGACATAGAAGAAGCCGTCAAACAGGCTATCACTGAGGCACCTGCCAGGAAGTTCAGCGAGAGCATTGATCTGGCGATCAACCTTCAAAACCTAGACCTCTCCATTCCGGGAAACAGGGTGGATGCAGAGGTTATGCTCCCCCATGGATTGGGAAAGCCGGCCAAGATCGCAGTCTTTGCCGCGGGAGAGACAGCGCTGCGGGCCAAGAGCGCCGGAGCTGACAGGGTCATATCGGCAGACGAGATCAAGGAGCTGGGCGGGGACAAGAGGGCCGCACGAAAGCTCGCAGACGAATACAGGTTCTTCATAGCAGAGACTCAGTTCATGCCAGTGATAGGTAAGAGCCTGGGATCGATCCTAGGCAAGAGGGGCAAGATGCCTGCTCCGTTGCCGCCGACACAGGATGTGACCCCGCAGGTTCAGAGGCTCAGGAACATGATCAGGATCAGGTCCAGGGACAGGCCGACCTTTCACCTGGCAGTGGGGAACAAAAACATGAAGACCAACGAGGTGGCCGAGAACATCGAGGCTGTCATCACAAAGCTCGATCAATCCCTGAAGGACGGAAGGCACAACCTGAAGTCCGTCTACGTCAAGACCACTATGGGTCCTGCCATAAGGGTGATCTAAATGGCAGGCGAAGTTCATCGAACTGCTCACCTTCCCGAGTGGAAGGTCAAGGATGTAAAGGAGCTCATCGAGAAGATCTCATCGAGCAGAGTGGTCGGCGTCGTTGGGCTGCGCGAGATTCCCGCCAGCAACCTGCAGCAGATGCGCGGAGATCTCAGGGGCAAGGTCGAGGTGAAGATGGTGAGGAACACCATCGCCCGCCGCGCGCTGGAGGCATCTGCGCCCGAGATAAGGCCGCTGGCAGATTTCATCGAGGATCAAACTGCGCTCATCTTCAGCGATGAGAATCCCTTCAAGCTCCACGGCATTCTTGAGAAGGGCAAAAAACCGATGCCCATCAAGGCGGGAGCGCGAGCGCCCAGAGACATCGTGGTCGAGGCAGGCGAAACGCCGTTCTCGCCAGGACCGATGGTCGGAAAGCTCCAGGCCGCGGGTATCCCTGCTGCCATAAAGAGCGGAAAGGTGGTCATCAACCAGAAGATCACCCTTGCGAAGGAGGGTGAGGTTGTCTCTGCCAAGACAGCTGACATTCTGAAGACGATGGAGATCTTCCCGAGGGACGTGGGCATGAACCTGAGGGCTGCCTACGAGGGCGGTCTGATCTTCAGGGAAAAGGATCTTGGCATCGATGTGGCGAGCCAGATCAGCGAGATCGGAGCTGCTTCGGCCAAGGCGTTCAACTTCGCAGTCGAGATCGGCTACGCGACTCCTGAGACTGTCGGGCCCATCCTGCAGAGGGCGCAAGCCAAGGCGAGGGCGCTGGTGGCAGAGGCCGGAATACCTGTGCCAGGACAGATGGATCTCGTTCTAGGCAGGGCTGCAGCTCAGGCGATGGCCATATCGAGCCTGATCGGTGGAGCGAAGCCCGCCGAAGCATCGGCTGCAGCAGCAGGCACACCTGCGACTGAGGCCGAGGCCACGGAAGAGAAAGAGGAGAAGAAGGAGGAAGAGACCGCAGCAGGGCTTGGCGCTCTGTTCGGATGATTTGGATTTAAGCTAATTCGAGGTTGGTTCAAATGGAATACGTATATGCTGCATTACTGCTTCATAGCGCAGGCAAAACCGTCAACGAGGAAGGAATAAAGAAGGTAGTCGAGGCCGCAGGCGTGGCCCCAGACGAGGTAAGGATCAAGGCCCTGGTGGCAGCCCTGGAGGGCGTGGACATCGCCAAGGTCCTCTCGCAGGCAGCGGCAATGCCGGTAGCAGCAGCCGCTGCAGCCCCAGCCGCAGCTCCGGCAGCCGCCAAGGCTGAGGCCAAGGAAGAGAAAGAGGAGAAGAAGGAAGAGGCAGAGGAGAGCGGAGTCGAGGGCCTGGGTGCCCTCTTCGGCTGAAATCTCTGCCTCTTTTCTCCTTTTTTATATCATCTTGCGAGTCTGGTCTTGACGGACTAAACAGTTGATATTTTATAACAGAAATATCCAGAAGTTCTTCAGAGTCGGATTTAGATCTGTTAAACCAAAATATCTGGTAGGAGCACAAATCTCAATCCTGCCTGTGCCGTTAAGTTGTTTTCAGAGATCCATGGCATCTGCAAAAGTTGCAGTTAGGAGATGCGGCTAAAAACATATATACAACATCAACAATATCTCGCAGGAGGGGAAGGCGCTTAAAATGGATGCAATCGAGCGGATGGAGATTCAAAACGCAGTGCAAACTATGGACAATAACCAAAAGACGATTTACTACGAACAGAAGAAGAAAAATCCAGGCCTTATGGCAGGAGCAAGCTTTGTGGTCCCTGGGCTGGGGCAAATAATTATGGGAAAGCTCCTAAAAGGCCTAATTATACTATTCTTGTGCTGGTTGGTTTTGCCATGGCTGTACGGCATTTGGGATGCTTACTACATGGCTAAGAACTATAATGCGGACCTGTTCATGCTGGTATACCCCGGAAAGGTGCCAGTGAGTTAGCATGTAGATTTCGTCTGCCGCTCAACTGGCTGAGATGTATTTCAAGAGGCATTTACCTCGTGTGCATCATGATTCCTTGGGAAATCCCACAGAGACAAAGCTTAAGCCCTGCCCCACCTCATTACCATCATGGATCTTGGTGAGGCGATAAGGCCCCACCCCCAGGGTTGCACCATCCGCTTCGAGGTCGCACCCGGCTCAAGCTGCCTTGCAGTCCCCTCAGGCTTCAATCCCTGGAGACGGGCATTGGGAGCAAGGCTGACAGAGCAGCCCTCGCGGGGAAGGGCCAACCTCCAGCTCATGGGAGAGGTGGCGAAGGCCCTGGGGATTCCGAAGGATGACATCGAGGTCATGAGCGGCCACAAGAGTGCATTGAAGGTGCTTCTCGCAAGAGGCGTTGATGCCAGGCAGGCCATATCCCTTCTTGGGCCAAGAATCGATGAGAAAGGCTGAGATGTGGATCAGAGAAGCCCAAAAAGCGAAGAGTGAGCGAAGAATCTGAAAGCCATGAGGCGAGTCACCAGACGAACAGCAGCAGGAGAAATACGCGAGGCACGGAAAGAGACATTGCAGGAGACCCGCCAGAAGGGAACCTACGACCTGGAGGCTCTCGAGGGGCTCATAGGCACCTTGATGGAGGCGTCCTCCGGGGGAGCCGCCATCATTGTGGAGGGCAGGCGCGATGAGGCAGCCCTCAGAGCCCTTGGCATTCACGGGCCTGTGATCATGGCCTCCAGAAGATCAGCCCTCTGCCTTGCAGAGGATGCGGCCAGATGCTACTCTGCGATAATCCTTCTCACAGACTGGGACGAGAAAGGTGAGGAGATGGCCCTGAACATAGCGCGCCACCTGCAAGGTGAGGGCTTACGGGCTGACCTGGATATCAGATCCAGGCTCAAGAAGCTCGTCAGGAAGGAGATAAAGGATGTCGAGAGCCTGAGCCGCTACGTCGAGAGGATGCGGGAGCAGTATGGTCCCTAGGATCGCAGTCACAGGCCCACCAGGCATCGGCAAGTCCACCCTAGTGCAAAATGTCCTGGAAGCCTCGGGCCGCAAGGCAGGCGGCATGCTGGCCAGGGAAAAGAGGTTCAAGGATAGGCGCATAGGCTTCGAGCTTCTCGATATAGCCACGGGCGCTCTTGGCACCCTGGCAGATGAGAGGGGCAGCGGCCAGAAGCTTGGAAAGTACCGCGTCCACCCGGACGACCTGGAAAAGATAGGCGCGAAGGCTATAGAAAACGCCCTTTCCTGCGAGATCATCATCGTGGACGAGGTGGGGCCAATGGAGCTAACCTCCCGCAGGTTTGCAGCAGCCGTCGAGAGGGCCATAGCATCAGAGAAGCCCATGCTCGTAGTGCTTCACGAGTGGTCGGCGCATCCCCTGGCAAAGAAGATAAGAGCAACCTTTCAGGTCATGACCTTGACCAGGGAGAACAGGGATCCCCTCGTGCAAGAGATCGCCAGAGAGCTTCGAAAAGGGAGCCAGAGCCGCAAAGCCTCTGTCTCAGGGTAATCTCCTGGATATTCCCGCCCTCAAGCCCTGCTTCGCCTTTTGGAGCATCAAGAGACCTTTTTTCTCCGCGCTTCGAGAGCGGCTTCATCGCAAGATGGTGGCATCCCTCGTAGCCTGGATAGTACCAAAGCTCCCCCTGCTCCTCGTGGTGTTCCGCCCAGCCGTCTGAGAGGCAGAGCCTGAAGCCCTCAGGGTACTGGTGTTCGGGGACGCTTATCACAGTCGGCGGCAGTCCTGGCTCGCTTCGAAATCTCGCAATGTATCTACGCTCCGAGGGGTCGAAGTGCTGGAAGATCGGCACCCCGCGCAGACGCGAGATGAAGGGACGGCAGTTCACCTCGATTCCGCGCAGCTCACCCATCTCGTTGATGAGGGAGAAGTCCTCCTCGTTCCAGCAGGCCACATCCTTTACGGAAAAGTCCCAGTAGGCGCAATCGACATATCCTCCCTCCAGCTTCTCCAGGGCATCGTTCACTGCCATGTTCCTGGAATAGGGCGGCTGCATCGTCCAGGGTGCGCCGAATTCTCCTATGAAAAGGGGCAAGCCCAGCGCCTTGGCCTTCTCCTGGTGGCTGAGAAGCAGCACCCTGAAGAGCATCTCCTCGGGCAGTGGGTTGAACCTCAGGGTAACTGAGAGGGGGTTATATAGATGCGGGGCGTAGACCAGGCCCTGCAAATCAAATGGCTCAAGCTTGGAGGTGTACATGTCCAGCACGTGGGGCTCCACGAAGCCGACCGCCATAGGCCGTACCTCGCGAATGGCCGAGATCATCTCCTGGTAGAAGGGCTTCAAGTAACCATTCTCGAATGAGCCTTCGCTGTTGGGGATGTTGCCGCAGGAAGGCTCATTCATGATGTCGTATCCCAGGATGTAAGGGCTATCGCCCACCTTCTTGGCCACCTCCAGCCAGGCGTTCTTGTAGTGCTCTCTCATCTTAGAAGATTTAAAAAAATTGGTGAAGCAATCCCTTACGTCATTGGAGAGGATGTAGGCCGCGCCCCAGAGCTGCCCTCCGAAGGCGTCATTCTTTTTCGGGTTCACATGATCCGGAAAAGACCATGCAGGGGCTCCATCACCGCAAAGCTGGCGGCTGTAGAGATCCTGGTGCATATCCAGAAGCGTGTAAATTCCCCTCGCTGAAGCCTCGTTTACCATCTCCTTAACTTTATCAAGGTAATGATGATCATAAACATCAGGCTCAGGCTCCACCGCCTCCCAGAAGAGGGTGAGCCTGACCATGTTGTAGCCCCAGGAGGCGAGGAGATCCCACCACATCGAATCCTGAAAGGGCAGGAAGGGCGGGAGCTTGGCGTTTCCTGCGATGTTGACCCCGCGGAAACACAATCTTCTGCCCTCAGAGTCATGAAAGCCATCGCCTTCCAGCCTCAGCCGCGGGTCGTCTGCCCGGCGGGGCGCACTTCCTTTGGGCGATCTTCTTCGATGGGCAAGAGACAGAGTATCACGCTCCTCTATGTTCCAGATGGATTTCTCATTCAGTGGATGCGAATTTTGGACTATCAAGTTATCTTAGCTTTATATGAATATTTTTTACATCTTATATATGGCTTTTGCCTTGCTAAAAGATCTCGCAGCTCAAAAAGTCGCCGAGTGAGGTCGAATCCGAGATGGCAGTTGTATGATCAAATCATAAATAATCCCAATTAATCTCAAAAAGATTGATATGTCAAGAAAGGAGTATCTAATCGCCCATGCGGTGGGCATATCGTGGCAGGAGCCTGACAAAAAGTCGTGTTACCACCTAATTAAGCTCCTGCCTTATCATCGCTCCGAGGCATCACTTGCTTTTTGCCCGGAATAAGCCCATGCTCTAAAGATCATAGGGCTTCATTCGAGGCCCAGGTCTCTCGCCCTGGTGATGGACTCCTCCGCCTCCTGTACTCTCCCAAGCGACATCAGCGCAATTCCCAGATTCTTCCATGCAGTGGCGTAGAAGGGCTCGATCCTCAGGGCCATCCTGAAGCACCTCACAGCCTCATCGTGCCTCTGCAGTGCTCCCAGGGCCACGCCCTCGTTGTTCCAGGCATATATGTCCAGGGGATCTATCAGAATCGCCTCCTCATAAGCCTCGATCGCCTCCTCGTGCCTGTTGAGGTTGTCCAGGGCAGCGCCCCTGTTGTTCCACGCCCTTCTTCCGTCGGCCCCCAGGGGGTCCAGCTCGATGGCCCTGGCATAGCTCTCCACAGATCGCTCGTAATCTCCAAGATTATGCTTTGCGAAACCCCTCAAAATCCAGGTTCTAGCATTGTCAGGATCGAGTGCAATGGCCTTCTCACAGGCCTTGACAGCCTCTTCATGCCTTCCGATCTGGCAGTGGACCGAGGCGAGGGCCCTCCAGGCATCAGCGTCAAACGGCTCAAGCTCAGTGGCCTTGAGGAGGGCTGCAATGGCCTCATCATAACGCCCCTGCTTTCGAAAGGCGATGCCCTTCTTATACCATAGAGCGCCGTTCAGAGGATCTGACTCTATCGCCTTCTCCAGAGCGTCATCCATCACATAGGCAGCGGCTTCATATACGCCCTCGGCGAGAAACTCTTCTTCATCCCTTTTCAGATCAACAGGCATGGCATCGCACGGACCATAGGCTCTTCGTTGCCAAGGCTTATGTAGCAGTGAGCTTAAACCCATTGTGGTCCCATTGCCTTGAGAGAAATATGGCTCGATTAAGTGTCAAATAGAAAAGTATATATTTCACATATGAGCAAATGATTGGTAATTATGTGGGGTAGCGAAGGGGGGAGGGGGGATGCCATGAAGCCCGAGCGGTCAGAGATATTAAGCCGTCTGATAAGATTCCTCGATCTGGACAGCGATGGTTTGAGGCGGCTCATTCTGCAATCAATAGTGGAGGCTCGCGAGTTCACAGTCATCTCTCTTCACGAGGAGATAAGCCCGAAGTGCAGCGTCTCAAGGAAAGTCGTGGCATCGATGATAGGCTACATATGCTCGCGAATTGGGATACTGCACGTGAACAGGAAGTCCTACCGTGCACCCAAGACTTATCTGCTCAGGGACGAGTACGCGGATATAGCAAAAGCAGTATTGGCAACCATATGACCAACGTCAAGACAGCTCCGAGAACAGCCACCACTATCAAGATTCGCTCCAAATCCGATTTTGCCATTAGCCGCTCTCGCGACCCATACCAGGAACTCATGCTGCGCCTTTTCCAGGAGGAGACGACTGCCCTTCGAGGGCGCAGATTTCTGGCCATCGTGGAAGAAAGACAGAGAGGCGGTAATCCTCTGAAGACTCGAGAATGGAAGCTGCTTCTGGAGGATTTGGCCATCAGCAGATCCGCTTTCTACGCCATGAGGAATAAGCTTCTGGGCGCTGGGCTGATCACCAATAAGAGCGGTGAATACAGGCTCTCCGGCATGTTCAGCCGGGACCTGACTGACATGGCCCGCTGGTGGTGGACTGCAGTCCTTGGCAATAACCTTGAGAACCTATAGGCATGCCTTGAGGTCAACCATCTGCCGCTCTATGGTCTCCACAACTTTCGAGTTCTCCATGTACTCAAGGCTGCCCTGGCAGAAGGGACAGACGAAGTTCGCCTCACTTGCCTCGTCGAAGACAAACCTGGCACAGCCTTCGGTGCAGGCGTAGAAGATGTTCTCCTTCTCGTAGGCCAGCCTCTCGTCGAGCTTGCGCAAAAGCCGCTTGGTTTCAGATTGAAGGGCCTTATCGAAGTTCTCAGGGCAAAGCTGCCACAGGTAAGTGAGCCATCCTGAGTCTGGGTCTCTTTTGCGCCTGTACACCGCGAGTCGGTGTTCATATAGGAGATATAGCGTGCGGCGCACTGTGTTCAGGCTGATCCCAGTCAGCTCCGCCAACCGCTCATCTGTTATCTCCTCGCCTGGTATGCACTCGACGATTCGTAACCCCTCTTCGCCTACGAGCTTATTCAAATATGCTCTGTGAATTATTTCCTCAACCGCCGCCATCGATCACAACCTCGGGGCAATCCGCGAATTACCGCCAACTGATGCTCACCATTTTCAGTCGATATCCGCCACTCTTTCGGTTAGTATCTGGAACATTCGCAGCTTCATGAGAGCGACGTCTGGTGTGAGCCTCATCTCTATTTATATTACACACTCCTTCTATATATCCCCATCGTGACGAGATTTTTTAAAAAGTATTTAAGATCAGAAGAACTATTTTAATGATGACTTCAATCGATGACCCAAAAAAAGAAGATGTAAAAAAGATTTGCTGATCTAGGCGGACCCAGCTTCCATGAGCAGAGTCTTGAGCCGCTGTATGGATTGTAATGCCTGGTTGGCCTCGTTGAGCTTCTCCTGCTCATAGAAGCGCAGGATCTCCTCGATGGGCGTCTTCAGGCGATAGACCTTCATGGGCCTGCCGGTACCATCGCTCCTGCTTATCCTCTCCTCGACCCAGTTGTTCTTTCGCAGAGTTCGCAGGGCAATGCTCACCTCGGGCTGTCGGAGGTCTGATCCCCTCTCGATCTCCCTGGAGGTGGCCTCCACGCCGCTAGCCAGGTAGGCGATCATGTTGGATACCTTCCTCGGAACTCCCAGGCTCTTCAGGGTCTCTACCACTTCTATGTCCTTCTCGTCGAATCTCAACACAAACGATTCCTTCATTGTTGTCTCTCCCTTTTTTTACTCCCTAGGGATAGAAGAGTACCTTATGATATAAATAGTTTATTTATGTAAAATAAATTTTTACTATTATTACTACATCAGGGAGAGGCATCTGAAATAAATAACTATGTAAAGATTCATACTACTTTCTTTTTACCTTCTCGACAAATCGCCTCTTCTTCTCCACAGCTTTTAAGGCCGCCGCGTCCACAAGCCCCATCATCTCGGCCACGTCGCGGTGCGCCTCCTGGCCGACGACCTTCTTGACGGGCGTGTAAGCTGATTCCCTGAATCGCGGGGCGAAGTCGGTCGTCCTGCCATCCAGATGAAGCTGTGCCCCTGACCCCTTCTCAACCCTGCCGATCTCCTCCACTGCCACCCCTGAGCCTCGAATCGCCCTGATCGCAGCAGCAGCCGCATCAGGAGGAGCTATGATGAGAAGGGCGTCTATGGAGAC
The DNA here is from genome assembly GCA_002067365.1 of Methanosaeta sp. PtaU1.Bin060. Classification (GTDB taxonomy): domain Archaea; phylum Halobacteriota; class Methanosarcinia; order Methanotrichales; family Methanotrichaceae; genus Methanothrix. The sequence goes on from MVRK01000028.1 coordinate 75,987, forward strand.
CCCGAGGTAGTCTATCTCCAGGGATTCCAGCATCTCAAGGACGCGGGGATTGACCAGCCTATGCATCCTCTCCTCCTCGAAGACCAGCTTCACTCCAGCTGTGTGGGAGATCTCCTTCGCATCGCCTCGAATCCCTCCGTTGGTCACATCCGTCATCGCGTGGATGGTGAGATCCTCGTGCAGCAACGCTTCGCTCGCCTCAAGGAACTTGATGTTCAGGGTCTCCTCCACCACCTCATGCCTCCCGTAGTAGAGGGCAGCGGAGCAGATCGTTCCGCCTCCTGCACCCTCTGTCATGAGGATCACGTCTCCCGGAGTTGCATCCTTTCTTGGAGTCAGCTTCTTTGCAACCCCTACAGCACCCACGCAGCCCGTGAGCCGGTCGCCTATGACCATATCGCCGCCGATGCGTAGTGTGCTGCCGGTGACAAGAGGCACGTCGATCAGCTCCGAGACTGTGGCGATGCCCGCGATGTGGTCGAAGAGCCTGGAGACATCTCCGTCATCCGCCAGGTGGATATCCGAGAGAAGGGCGACGGGCTTTGCGCCCATGACGTAGATGTCGCGCAGCGCCGCGCGGGTGACGTGAAAGCCAGCCAGAAATGGATAATCGGAGAGCCTGGAGTGCATGCCATCGACGGTCACTACTATGAACTGGCCGCCCGCCTGAACAACGCCCGAGTCGTCGAGCTGTCGCGAATCGACGACTGCGTCTGTGCGGCCTATGACCTCCGCTATCTTGGTGTGAGTATAAAAGTCGCCGGAACCGCGCGATCCGACGCCAAAGTCGCCCATGCTGACGCCGACAGGCTCAAGCTCGAAGACCTCTCCTCTCGGATTCAGCGTGGCCCTCGCCTCCTCCAGGACTGCCTCTGCCAGGGCCTCGGCCCGGCCCTCTGGCAGATCCTTCACCTCCCTGATGAGGCCGACGAGCTTGGAGGCTATCTCGGGATCGTTTCTATGCAACCCTCTCTTGGCAAAACCTTCCAGATCCATGACAGGAGATTTACCTGCCCCTAGAAAAGGCCATTCCTCTGCCTCAATATAGGTAAATAGGCTCTTTTTGGGATTTTATGGGCGACGCTAATCATCCACGCCTAGCGATCCATGGTAGCCTGCAGGCATCGATGGCCAACATGGTCCACGATGAAGATTGACAGAATACCGGATAAGCTAAAATGACAGTAATTTGTATACAAAATGACATTCAGCGCACTATTGTGTGGGAAATATTTAGGCAGTGTAACGATTTTTCTGTAAATTGATATCAATAAGGAAGGCCCTGTATCCTACCAGTCTTAGCAAACCGGAGGAAACAGGACCATGATACCCAAAGAACTACTAGAAGATTACTTTATCGATCAAGAAGATGGCTTAAAGAAGCTGCTGACCTGGTTCTTGAACCTTGTGATGCAGTTTGAAGCAATGGAGCAGATAAACGCCGAACCTTATGAGCGCGCAGAATCCCGAAAGGCTCACAGAAACGGCTACAAAGATCGGTCTCTCAAAACGCGCGTA
>MVRK01000029.1 GCA_002067365.1 Methanosaeta sp. PtaU1.Bin060
CTGGCCGCATGGCGGCGTGGCAGCCCTCTATGGGCTCTTCAGGGAGAAAGAGGGCTTTGCCGAGAGGGCTAATGTGCTCGTGGACGAGCACGGAAAGGTGGCTTTCGTCAGGATCTATGAGCTGAAACAGCTTCCGCCCATTGACGAGATTGTGGGCGTGCTGCTGAAAAGGGGATGATGCCAAAAAGGGGTTTGATCGAATAGCCGATCCTGCTCTCGACGCCCATCGCAGCCGAGAGTGACAGGCATCTATGCTAGGCTGTGCCGGGATCAAATCCGTTTTCCAGGAACCAGCAGAACAGGAACCCTGGAGTTCCTGATCACCTTCTCAGCCACGCTCCCCAAAAGGATCTTATCAAGGCCGCTCCTGCCCTTTGTCCCGAGGATCAAAAGGTCTGCATCCGATTCCTGGGATCTCCTCAGGATCTCTGTGCTCGGGTCTCCTTCTGAGACCATCGCCTCGCAAGCCACTCCCGCCTTCCCCGCCATCTCGCAGACGTGCTTTGTCGCCTCCTTGCCCTCCTTTTGCATCAGCTCCAGAAGTCGCTTGCTCAATCCCGGAAGCGCCGTGTAGCCAGGCAGATGCGACAGGCGGAGGATATCGACAACGTAGATCGCAGTCGCCTTGCCTCCTGATAGCCGCACTATCTCCAACCCCATCTCTGCTGCCCTCTCGCTCGTCTCCGAGCCATCGGTGGCGATCATTACTCTCTTGAAGATGATATCACCCTCGTCGACAAATCTCCCGGCGTCGTCTTTCGCTCCTCCTGCTTGAGGAGGCAGCCGCATGACTCCACCTCAGCGAGGCTGCAGTTGCACGGCTCAATGTGAATGGTGACCTCTGTGCCGGGGTAATGCTGCTTGATGGCGCATGTCATCATGTCTGCGATTCTATGCGACTCGTCTATGGACATGCCTGCATCAAACCGCGCATGGAACTCGACGAAGCGGGAGGAGCCTGATTTTCGAGTGCGCAGCCTGTGAAAACCCCTCACAGTCGGGGCGAAGGCTGCGATGTGCCTGCGAATGCCCTCCTCCTCGTCCTGGGGAAGGCTGGCGTCCAGGAGATCCTTCGCCGACTCCACAGTCAGACGCGCCGCCGCCCTGATGATCAGCAGAGCCACACCCAATGCAGCCACTGGATCGACCCACCTCAGATCGACGTCTGGAATCGCAAGCTTTCCAAGGAAGATGACTGCAAGCCCTCCCATGACTCCAAGCGATGTGTAGACATCGGTGCGAAGATGCCAGGCGTCAGCCTGCAGCGCCACAGAATCCGTCGCCAATCCCACTTTGAAGAGCTCTCTTGAGACCAGTATGTTGGCAACTGCGGATAGAAGCATCACGGCGACTCCCCAGCCAGCATCCTCCATGGGCATGGGGTTTCTGAGCTTCTTGGCCGCCTCGAAGATTATCCAGCCGGCTGCCAGAAATATCAGCATCGCTTCGACTGTCCCGGATACGTTCTCCACCTTGCCGTGGCCGAAGGGATGGTCCTCGTCGGCTGGCTTGCCCGATGTCCTCACTGCTATGAAGGCGATCACCGCAGCCAGCAGGTCGACGCTCGAATGGATCGCCTCGGAGATCACTGAGACTGATCCAATCGCAGTTCCCACTGCCAGCTTGAGCAGCACCAGGAGGCCGTTGGATGTCACTGAGAGGAGGGCTACAGATGTTTTTCTTTTGTTCCTGATCTCTTGCTCGCTCGGCATGATGAAGCTTCTCTCCTTGTTCTCACAATCTTCGGCTCTACCTCATCGCTCTGAGATCTTCCAGCGCCTTTCTCACCTTTTCCCGCCTTTTTATCAATGCCTCCTCATGCTTCTCTATTCGAAGCAGGCGCTCCTCTACCATGCGCCTGGCCTCTACGGGTGCCGGGCCGCCCACATTGGCCCGAAGGGCGACGTTGGACCTCGGATCAAGGGCCTTCTCCAGGGCTTCTGCAGAAAAGCCGCGCTCAGACGGCCTGAAGCCCGCCAGCTCCAGAGCAGCCTTGTCCAGATCCTGCGGTATTGGCCTCCTGCCCAGTGCCGCCAGCCTTCCGACGATGCCGTGGGCGGTGCGAAATGGCATGCCTGTGATCCTCACAAGAGAGTCCGCAAGCTCAGTGGCAGTGGAGAAGCCTGCGCCCGAGCTCTGAGCCAGCCGGCCTGCGTTGAACTTCAGCGACGAGACGCAGCCGTCCAGGATTCGCGCCGTGGCCCTCGTCTGATCTATTCCGCGCCAGAGGTGAGGCGTGACCTCCTGCAGATCGCGATTGTAGCTCATGGGCAGGGCCTTGCAGATGGCGAGCGCAGAGACGAGGCAGCCAAGGACTGTTCCACTCTTGGCGCGTGCGAGCTCTGCGGTGTCCGGGTTCTTCTTCTGGGGCATGATGGAGCTGGTCGAGGCGAAGAGGTTGTCAAGCTCCAGGTAGCCGAACTCGGTCGTGGACCAGAGGATCAGCTCCTCCGCGAGGCGGCTCAGGCCGACCATGAATACAGAGAGGTCTGAGAGCACCTCCAGGATGAAGTCGCGGGCCGAGACTGCGTCCATGCTGTTCTCGACGATGCCGTCAAAGCCCAGAAGCTCAGAAGTCCGGAGCCTGTCGATCTTGAAGCCGGTCGAGGCAAAGGCTGCAGCACCCAGGGGGCTGAGGTTCACCCTGGCATAGGCATCCTCGATCCTCTCCAGGTCCCGCATGAAGGCGTCTGCATGGGCCAGCAGATGGTGCGCCAGTGTCGTCGGCTGTGCATGCTGTGTGTGGGTGAAGCCCGGAATAATCGTATCAGCATTCCTTTCAGCCATGCTCACAAGCGTCCTGATCAGCGAGAGCTCCTCCTCCATCAGGCCAAGCATCTCGGCCCGCAGGGCGATGCGAATGCATGTTGCCACCTCGTCGTTACGTGAGCGGCCGGTATGCATCCTGCCGCCCTCGGGGCCGACGCGAGAGAGGACCTCTGCCTCGATGGCCTCGTGCACGTCCTCGCCCCTGCCGAGGTCGGATTCGTGCAGCTCATCCAGGGCAGCAATGATCCTGGAGCAGACATCCCCTGAGACGAGACCCTGCTCCCTGAGCATCATCAGATGTGCTCTGTCCACGAGGAGGTCCGCCTGAAAGATCCTCCTGTCTGCCTCGCGGGAGGAGAGGAACTGCAGGACGTCATCCGAAGTCTGCCCCAGCCTCTGGTCACGGAACATATCAGGTCATCTAGGTCGTGTAGTTGGCATTTATATTCACATACTCATGCGTCAGGTCGCAGCCGAAGCTGCGAGCGCCTGCAGTCCCAAGCCCCAGGTCGATCCTGATTATGATGGCATCCCCTTTCATGATCCTCTGAGCCGAGTCTAATACGCCCTCCACAATCTTGCCCTTCTGCACGAGCGTCACATCAAGGCCGCTCCCCTCGAGGCCAAGAGTGATACTATCGGGGTCCACTTCTGCTCCTGAGTACCCGAGGGCGCAGACGATCCTTCCCCAGTTGGGATCTGCCCCATAGACTGCAGTCTTCACGAGACTGCTCTTCGCCACGGCCTTGGCCGCGAGCCTGGCGTCCTTCTCATTCATGGCCCCTGTGACAACAGTCTCGAAGCACTTGCTGGCCCCCTCGCCGTCCTTTGCCATCATCCTGGCCAGCTCGACGCAGACGAACAGAAGGGCTGCTCGCAGGTCCTCTACTTTGCCCTTCGCCCTTCCCGTGGCCGTGAGGAGGACTGTGTCGTTGGTGCTCATGTCGCCGTCCACTGTGAGCATGTTGAAGCTCTCCTTTACGGCGTCCTTCAGGCAGTCCTGAAGAGCATGAGCAGGAAGATCTGCATCAGTGAAGAGGAAGCAGAGCATTGTGGCGACGTTCGGCTCGATCATCCCAGCGCCCTTTACTATGCCAGCTACGTGTAGGCCGTTATGCTCCACGGCGATCTCCTTTATGCGCGTGTCCGTCGTCATGATGGCGCGGGCCGCCTCGGCACTGGCGTCGGGGGCGCTCCGAAGCCTCGATCCGGCCTCCTCTGAGAGGCGGGCTATGAGATCCATATCCAGGTACCTGCCGATGACGCCTGTGGAGGCCATGGCGATCTGCTTCTCCTCAACGCCGAGGAACCCTGCCAGAAGCCGCGCCATCATGCGGGCGTCGTCATGGCCCCTCTGGCCTGTGAAGGCATTGGCGCAGCCGCTGTTGGCGATTATCCCTTCGAGATGGCCGGCCGTCGCCTGAAGATGCTCTCCTGTCACATCCAGCGGCGCGGCCCTGACCTTGTTGGTCGTGAAGACTGCGGCCGCTGCTCCTGAGGCCGCTATCAGGGCAACGCCGTACTTGCCCGCCCTCGCGCCTGCTGCGCGCACACCAGCCACAGAGCAGATTCCGCCATCGATTCTCTTCATGATCCTTTCCCGAGACCTGAGATGATGTCTCCTCTGGTAAGGATTCCCACCAGCCTTCCGCCATCGATCACGGGCAGCCTGTTTATCCTGTGGCGGGTCATTATGGCTGCCGCCTCCTCCACAGTCTCGTCGGAGCTCACCTCGTGTAGGCTTCTGCTCATCACCTCTCTGACCTTCTTCGTGGAGATATCCTCCGCCTTCGAGCGCATCCTCTCCCACTTCACCAGATCGCGGAAGGGAACCTCGAAGATCTCGAAGGGGCTGGGAAGCCAGAGGCTGCCCTCATCCTCCTCGACAGCCAGGAGCTTCAGGAGGTCTGATTCTGAGACTATGCCAACGAGCCTCTCGCCTTCCAGGACAGGCATGCCGCTGATCTTGTTCTCGCGAAGCCTGCGCGCAGCTTCGCTCACTGAATCGTCCGCCTGGACTGTGATTGGGTGGGCGTTCATGACATCCTTTACCAGCATCGCCATCACCTCAGGGTGCCATCCCGGCGAACCAGAGCCCAGTCCTCTCATCCAGGCCAGCCATCAGGTTCATGTTCTGGATCGCCTGGCCCGATGCGCCCTTCACGAGATTGTCTATGGCTGAGATCACCACAAGCCTGTCGGACTCCCGCTCAGCCTCGAAGCCTATGTCGCAGAAGTTGGAGCCCCGAACTGCGTTGAGCCGGGGCATGCCTTCAGCCATGCGGACGAAGGGGGCGTTCCTGTAAAACGAGCTGTAGATCTCGGCGATCTTAGCCCTGTCTTGGAGCGTCCCCAGGGCATCGGGGCGGAAGAAGACGTGGGCAGTGGTGAGGATTCCTCGAACAGCAGGGACCACATGGGGTGTGAAGCTGACACGAATCGTCGGGGAGAGGCGCGTCAGCTCCTGCTTGATCTCCGGGACATGGCGGTGGGTGGTGAGCTTGTAGGGTATGACGTTCTCAGCCATGTTCGGATAGTGGCTCGTCTCAGTAGGCTCGGCACCGGCTCCTGAGATGCCCGACTTGGAGTCGAAGACGACGCGGTCGACGAGGCCCGCCTTGGCGAGGGGCGCGACTGCGAGGGTTGCTCCCGTGGGGTAGCAGCCGGGGTTTCCCACGAGCTTTGCCTTTGCCACCTCGGGGTGAAGCTCAGTTAGGCCGAAGACCGCATCCCTAGGGGCGCGGTGCTTAGTGCCGTAGGTCTTCTCGAAGACGTCCACGGGCAGGCGGTAATCAGAAGAGAGATCTATGACGCGGCTTCCGGCGTCCAGAAGGTCCGGCACCCAGTCCATCGCAGAGCCGTGGGGGACGGCGGTGAAGACGATGTCGCATGCCTCGGCCACCTCCTTGGCGGTCGAGGCCTCAAATTTGAGGGAATAAAGGCCCTTCAGGTGAGGGTGGGCGGATGCAACTGACTTTCCAGAGAGCTTTCGGGAGGTAACTGCTACTACCTTGACATCTGGATGGTTCGCAAGAAGCCGCAACAGCTCCCCGCCGGTGTAACCTGACCCACCGACTATTCCTACATCTATCATAAGAGAGGGATGAAGCTAATGATATAAATTCAATACGCCATAGCGGCATGCATCCCCTCAGCCGCAAAGAGACCTGTTAAGATCGAGGAGGCCACGGGCTTTAGTCTCTATGCGCGCCTTCTGCTCCAGAGGTGAGAGCCATCGATCGGGTATCCAGCCCGACCCGCAGCCCGCCCCGAAGAGGAGGCCGGCGATGGAGGCGATGGAGTCTGTGTCGCCTCCGCTGCTGGCTGCGGTGATCAGGGCCTCCTCAGGATCAGACAAAAGAAAGCAGTAGAAGGCTGCCGGGACTGTCTCGGAGGCCAGGGGGGATGTACCTATGGTCCTCAGAGCCTCGCCAGGATCGATGTCGAGGAGCGATTCGATGGATAGCAGCTTTTCTGAGAAATCCCAATCTATCAGCCTCGCCTTCTCAGCAGCTCTTCGCAGGACCATCATTCGCGGGAAGCCCTGCATAGAGAGGGCGACTGCGGTCGCCACTGCCACAGAGCCCGCCCTCGCTGCAGAAGCCGTATGCGTGGGAAGGCTCTGCAGGTCTGCATATCTTCCGACGAGATCGATATCGCAATGGAAGAGGAGGCCGATGGGCGCTGCCCTCATCGCAGAGCCGCAGGTGGGGATGGCGAGGCCGGATTCCTGCCAGGGCTTGCCAGCGATCAGGCTCTCAACCGCCGAGCGGGTGGTGAAGCCAACTCCGCGGTTCAGCCTCTCGTCGAGTGTCCAGGCTGTGCCCCACTCTATGAGCTTCTCGGCAAACCTCTCAGCTGAGAAGCCGGATGCCTCGATCAGGGACTCTGCCAAAAGAAGCGTCTCCTCTGTGTCATCTGTGAACTGCCCGGCCTCAAGGCCCGTATGAAAGTGACCTTCTGGTGCGGGCTGCATATCCCTGACAGGGCCGAAGAGCAATCCGATCTCCTCGGCTGTGTAGCCTTCTGTCGGCATCCCGAGGGCGTCGCCAACAGCTCCACCTAAGAGGCAGCCACGGAAGCTGTCGAGAAGATCCATGAGGCCTGTTTGGTGACCACTGGACTAATAAACCCTCGGATGAGAAAGAGTGCATCAAGAATTTTAGTTTACAGTCAAAATATAATAGTTATTAAGAAAATCAGCGATTTATAAAAAATTTACATCCATAATGTATTTATGTTATCAGAAATACAGGGGATTCATGGATAAAGCACGTTTTTCTCAGGAAGATATCGCAATTAAAAAGAGCCCAAATGCATTAATTGTAAAAAATAACAGCAAAGAAAGCATCTCAATAGATGTTAATTTATTGGGAAATAAGGCGTTTCACATATCTGACAAACACAAAAAGATAAAAATCCTGCCAAATGGTTATGCAAGAATACCCTTTTCATTTCGAGAAAAAAAGATTGGATGGCCCATAGCGGATTATGCTGAACGAAAAGCCGTGATACAGCTATGGCATCGCGATCCAAATAGCAAATACAGGAATCTATTGAGAACTGTAATTATAAACGCTGGAGCACCTGTATACGTACGAGAACTTAATTGCATAGAGCCGGTAGTGCCCGAACAATCACAGAAGAGGGGCAATAGCCCCCCTGTGATCACTATCCGGGCTGTGAAACCGGGAACAAACATCTCAAAGAATACCGGCACAATAAGATTCAGCTGGGAGATAACCGGTGCCGGCGAGATTACGGAAATGTTCACTCATCCCGGTGCAGAAGTCCTTGAGCCGGGGACATTCACGGATGCATCTGGCGAGGGGTGCTATGGCTGTGATGTCTCCGCGAGTGGCTCCTATGAGTTGACCGTCGGTGGTACTAATGGTCATTACTTTGAAGCACGCAATGCAGATGGGACAACATATGATGGTGAGACATTCTATTCGAGGGCCCGTATAGGTTATCATAATGCGAGATGCCCGGCTGGAGGGACAGTACACACTGATGAGCTTGATACGCTCAGAGAGTGGCTTGAAGAGATCGAGGCGAGAATCAGCTCCAATGCACTGGCAGACTTGCCGGGCTTCATAGAGGATTGGAATGATGCCCTCAGCAGTGCTGACATCTCAGCTGCAGAGAGAGAGGCTTACACGCTTCCTAGCTTTGACAATATGGATTATCTTAGCGGCCGTGTGGGCACACATAATCTGGCAGACGATCTTCTCTCGGCAATGCATGATGTTTTGATATACATTAAGCCATATACTCTGCCAAGAGGCTATAGGCCGATGACCCTTCCTGCAGATCGGCATGCTATCTGTGATGAGTGGGCCTGCAATGGAGGCACATGCAGAAAGTACGGCTCGTCTTACTGCAATGAGGGCAATCCTGACTGCAGGTGGATATCCCTATGTTTGGAGCAGCTGCGAGACGCCACTGGCCTGACCCTTCTACATGAGCTGTACCACTATACAGTCAATATCGTAGTAGATCCGGCGACCACAGAGGGCAGGGAGATACAGCGTTTGGAGGAGTTGAGAGCCGTAGCAGTGTCATGCTGCTGCTATGATTTCATCGCGCCCGCCGATTGGTAATGCGACAATCGAGGGAGAGACCAAAAAAGTGAATGTACCCCGCTTCAAATATGCGGGGTATTCGAAACAATAAATTTATTTTCGGTGATGTGATCTGCGAATATCCGTCTTGGGATCTCAGTCTTATATACCTTGGTGGATTTTCGATCTCGGATCTCTGAAATGCAAGAGGATATTTACCTCAGGGCATGGGAAAAGGACTATAAAAGGCGTGGCTGCCTCTGGGGAAGCGCGACGAAGGACCTGCCCGAGCTTGCACCGGGCTCCCGAGTCCTGGAGATGGGATGCGGGGACGGCAAGACCCTCTCCGCCATGCCGAATGATTGGAGGGTTACGGCGTTTGACATCTCCCCTGAGGCCCTGCGCCTCTGTCGCTTCTCTCCTGGCTCGCAGATCGCTTTTCTCCTGGCCGACGCCCGTCGACTGCCCTTCAGGAGCGAGAGCTTCGATGCGGTCTTCGCCTTTCATGTTACAGGCCACCTGCTTCTCTCTGGGCGTGAGGCGCTTGCGAAAGAGGCCGCGCGAGTTCTGGATAGAGGTGGCAGGCTCTTCTTCAGGGAGTTCGGGGCAGATGACCTGAGGGCGGGAAAGGGAGCGAAGGTGGAGCCGCGGACATTTCGGCGCGGCGGGGGGACCCTCACGCACTACTTCACGGAGTCCGAGGTGGCGGGCCTCTTTTGCATGCTTGAGGTCCGTACAGCCGGCACGCACCGCTGGAGGATGCGGGTGAGGGGCAGGGATCTTGTGCGCTCCCTGGTGGAGGCCGTCCTCGTCAAGAGCGGAGGTCCGGGAACTGGAAGACGTCCGGCAGGAAGTTCGAAGCCTCCGCCTCATATAGGTCCAGCTCGAAGAGGGAGTATTCGATAGAGTCTCTGGTCTCCTTTGTCTCGAAGACGAGGGGCGCATTGTAGCGGTAGTACCCTAGCACGCTCCTGAACTTTCCCGCCTTCGCGTCCCAGAGATTGCCCACTGTGAAGTAGAGGCCAAAGCTTCCGTCCTTGATGCCGGTGATGTTGAGGGTATCCCTGGAGCGGAGATAAACAGCGACCAGGGGATTCGCGTCATCGTCTGTCAGGACAGCCACAGTGTCCATAGTCCAGTTGTTGTGGATTGTGAGGATGCCATAGCCGCTCCTGTCTGTGTCCCGGATGATGGTGCCCGTCTCAGGGCGGGCGGGGAGTTGAGCCTGGACGGCAGAACAAAGGAGGAGCACTGCGAGCAGCAGCACTATCAGAAGGCGTGGAGAGGCGGCAGCATCCGGAACCAAAATGGCCGAATGAATTACTGATGGCCATGGAGTGGCCGCACGAGCGCCGGGCTCAAGGGTAACCGGCTCCAAACGACGTCGGGCCTTTGAGGACTCACCATCATGCTGCATCCAGACTGCGAAAGCTGCTCAAATGGTTAAGCTTTTCCTCGCATGTGAGCGGAGAATTCTTGCCGTCTTTTCAGGAAACCTGAGGGGCGAGAGCTTTGGCAGATCTGACGAGGTTCTCGATGCCTGATTCATTGCATCCCAGAAAACCCAGTTCGCAGAGCCCTGGCCGAACCGAAAGATTCAATAATGGGGAGGGTAAGGGGCTCTATCGCGCCTCGATAGCTTAGCTCGGTATAGCGCGTCCTTGGTAAGGACGAGGTCGCGGGTTCGAATCCCGCCCGAGGCTTATAGTTTTAATGCCTGTGGTGCGGTTATCGGATTTCCTGGTATCGTTTTGCTCGAAAGGTTTTTATCAGTCAGCTCATCATTAGCCAGTGGGGTTCAGAATGAAGATAGCACCTGCAGCGATGGTAGTGGTAATACTATCTTTGTTGGCACTGAGTTGCAATGCTGAGAGCACTGACTACTTCCAGAGCGTCGGGGGCGATTATGCCAGGAACTGGCTGAACGCCTTAAATGCCCAAAATCCTCAGAATTCACAGGCTGCCGAGAATTCTCAGATTAACCAGAACACACAGACCACCCAGGGTGGATCTGATAAGAAGGAGAGCAGCGAGGATCTGTGGAGCTGGGGAAATGCGCCCAAAGGAAGCAGGATCATTGGCGGCCAACTCGTGGCCGATCCAATCTATCGCTGGCCGGGCCTCAACTACACCTACGGCTGGCTTGGGGATTCGGATGTGAATCCCTATGCAGAACGTCCCCTTTACACTTACACAGATCCCGAGACAGGAGAGACCAACTATGGATACTGGGATCCAACAACTGGAAAGATGATCCCAGTCTCTCCTGATATCTGGATGCCCCTCTTTCCAGACGATCAGCCTTATTCCAGCGCAGGAGCGAATTCGGGAAGCTTGAGCGGAGCGGGGATTCCGTCGGTCTTCAGCACAAATGATCCCTGGGCATGAAGCTGTGGCATAGGGGACGACGGTTTACACAAATCAAATTCAATGGATGGAGGTTTCCTCTTTGAAGTTAAGAAGAGCTTTCGCAATTCTTGTTATGATCTCGCTGGTCGTGGTGCCGGTGATGGGAGCGATGACGGAATACCAGCAGGGGTTCGAAGACGGCCTCAAGGCAGGAATGCGCATGGGCAGACTTCTTGGGGCAGCGCCCTACGATTCTGACCAGGCCCAGAGCTACGACAGCCTCGTCGATGTGTTCAATCAGGGGCTGGCATCTGTCTTCAGGGACAACCAGACTGCAATAGCCATGTTCCAGCTGCCGCCCTTCGAGACCGCCTACGCCGGGATGACGCTTCGGAATTTCACGGGCTTCAAGCCGATCCATGCCGTGGATGCGAGCTTCAACCAGACCAGAAGGGTAAACGTAGACATAGCACCCAAGTATGGCGGATATGATCTGGATACCTGGATCGCCCTGACGGGCAATGTTCCTGATAATATCCCGACATCGTCCAGCCTTGGAGGAGATGCCTACGATAGCATGGGAAGAGGCCCGTGATCTTTTAATTTTTAACTATCTATTTTTCAGGGCTTGAGCGCCCGTCTCCTGAGCCTGAGCACGACTTGTACAGTGACTTCCCTGTGAACGCCCTGGGCAGCAGCTCGCCAACAGTCGCCGCGACGGCATCCCCCCTCGCGTTCGCCATGATGATCAGGATCTCCTCACCGAACTCGATCAGGCTCTGGCGGCAGATCCCACATGGTGTGATGGGCTCCTCTGTCTCTCCCACGACTGCGATCGCCTCAAACTCGCGCTCGCCTGATGCCAAGGCCTCCGCCAGCGCAGCCCTCTCAGCACAGATGTCGGCTCCCGATGAGGCGTTCTCTATGTTTCCGGCAGAGTAGATCCTGCCGCTCTTCGAGAGCAGCGCAGCCCCAACCCTGAACCCCGAGTAAGGGGCGTAGGCGCTCATCATGGCCTCTTTTGCCCTCTTTATCAGGTCGTCGTAGCCACCCGTGTAGGGCCTCGGGCCAGAGCGCAGCGAGCCGATGTACATGCACTCTCCCGGAGCGATCCGGGGGATCTCGCAGCTCACATCCTGGATCTGGACGGGCGCTCCCCTGATGATCACTGCGGGGATGCCCTCGTCCCCCTCGCCCATGACCACCTGAGCCGCAGAGACCAGGTTGTCAGCCACCGCCTTGCGTGTGATCCGAAGCTCCCTGCCGAAGAGATCCTTCTGGCCCCGCGCGTCCTCCACAGGCTCCACGCCCTCGCACGCCAGGGCCACCCCCACGCATCCCAGGCGCAGTGGATGCGTCCTGCTGTCGCCTAGGATCACGCCGATCCTCTTCCCTTTAGCCAGCCTCCTTCGGATCTCGGCCGCCGACCTCTGCGGGTCTGCCGGGAAGAGCACCATAGTCCCAGGAGGCGCATTGGAGTGGTCGATGCCGGCGTTGGGATAGAGGAAGCCCTTGTTCAGCGTCAGAACAACTCCCGGCACCCCTCCGAGGATCTCGTCGGACTCCTGGAGGATCAGCTCCATCTCCCGCGGGTCCTTCTCGTATTTGGCTGCAAGGGCGCGGGCAATCTCGCCAGGGAGGACGAGATCGAGATCGACTATGCGCCCCTCGGAGGTTGCCACAGTGCTCTCCGAGACCACCAGGATATCCCCGTCCTCTAGAGCCAGTCCCGCCTCCTGCATTCCCTTCTCTATGGCCACCACCAGGTCCTCGCCGACCTTCACGATCTTTGTCTTTATGCCGAGTACTTCCAACGTCTCTCACCTGTAACGCTCATGGCTCTCCATCTGCCTAAGAGCCTCAGAAACTGCTTCTCCAACCATGGCAAGCCTGAAGGGCTGGCTTTTCAGGTTCTTCTCGAGGCCCGAGATCTGTGAGTCAGTGCCGAAGATCAGCACAGACATAGGCCTCGGGTCGCAGCGCAGTGCTAACTTCGGAATGGCTGAGTCCCCTCCGCGGGCCAGCATCTCCTGCTTTATCACGAGTGCCTCCATAGAGTTCAAGCCCCTCACAGCCAGCACGCGGAAGGAGCCTTTCCTGCAGAGCCGCTCGATCCCGCGCTCATCCACCTCAGCACGCCTCAGAGTCTCAGCCAGGTCAAACCCCTCCCCCAGATGGCCCAGAACCTCCACATCTATCTCATCCTTTCTGGCAGATGCCGGAAGGCCCCTGACAGCCTTGCTCATCCTGACTGTCTCGAGGCTCAGAGCTACATCGTGGGTTCTGACGACGTGCGCCCCGTTATAAACCGCTATCGCCGTGGCAGCGAGGGTTCCCGCCAGCCGCTTGGCGGGGTCGGGCTGACCCAGGCATGCTCCTATAAACGATTTTCGCGAGATTGCGGCGACCACGGGCCTGCCAAGAGAGCGCAGCCTCCGAAAGCCGTCAAGGATGGCAAGATCATATGCAGGAGCCTTCTCAGGTATCCATTTCCCGACGCCCGGATCGACTGCGATCTTTTGGCGCGTCACTCCTGCCTCGATTGCTGCTCGCATCCTCTCTCCCAGGAGGGCGATGATCTCGGCCATGCCCAGCAGGTCGCCCGGCCTCCTACGCGAGGCCATGATGACGAGGGAAGCATCGTGATCTGCCACAGTGGCCGCCATCTTCTGGTCCAGGAGACCGGAGACATCGTTTATGCATGTTGCGCCGAGCGCTAGTGCCTCTTCGGCGATCCTCGCCCTCTGGGTGTCCACTGATACGTCTATATCCAGGTTCTTCAGGATCTCCTTCAGGGCGGGAATGAGCCTCTCGCGTTCCTCGGATTCGCTGATGGTCGGCGATCCCAGCGCAGTGGAGACGGCTCCAAGGTCGATCAGGTCTGCACCCTCCTCCTGCATGGTTCTTGCCAGGGGGAGGGCGGCCTCGGGCCCTGCCACAGAGCCCTTGTAGAAAGACTCCCTGCTGAGGTTCACGACCCCCATCAGCCTCACTGGATCTAGATCCCCCGCCTGGACACGCCCCAGTACTCCTTCTATCATTCAAGACCTCCAAAGAACTATTTTCCTGATTTTCCCCTCTGGCCTCGAAACAGTCCTTACTCCGAGAGCCTCAGGAGGATTCCCGTCCTTCTGGCGCGCTCGATGGCTCTGTCGAAGAGTATCAGCCCCACGACCAGGTACATGGCTGCCAGAGCAGCACCTACGGCCAGGTTGTGCGGCCCTGGAATAAATACCGACCTGTAATACTCAAGGAAATATGTCAGTGGAATGGCCCTCGAGAGCATCTGCAGGGCAGGGGGCAGCACCTCCACAGGATAGTAGATGCCGCTGACCAGAAGTATCAGCCCGCTCAGGCTCCAGGCAGCCACATCAGCCTTCTGGCCGAATGTGAGGATGGATATGCATACGATGATTCCAATGACTGCAGCCACTGCGAAGACGCCCGCCAAAAAGATCAATACGGGCAGAAGTCCGCCCGCCCGGAAATCAAAGCCGAAGAGGTAGCGGCTCACAGAGGCGAGGATGGCGAAGACCAGGGCACCTCTGGCTATTCCGAAGATCAGCGCGCCGAAGACCAGGTGGTAGCTCCTGATAGGCGCTATGAAGGTGTTCTTGATGCTCTTGGACCACATGTCGAAGAGGAGCACATAGGCCACATCGATCTGGGCCACCTGCAGAATGGTGAGGGCGATGGCTCCCACCAGAAGAAAGGAGACCATGCCCGGGCCCACGTTCAGGAAGCGCGTCAGCAGGCCGATGGAAAGCAGGCTGATCATGGGCCAGAAGAAGAGCTCGAAGAGGGTGAAGACGTTCCTCTTCGATATGATCCAGTTCTTGTAGGCCGAGGCCAGATACCTATTCGACTCACCTCGCCAGCTCAATGAAGACGTCCTCCAGATCGGGCTCTTTCACGCTTATGTCCAGGATCTTCGCCCCCGAAAAGAGCTTGATGATCCTGTCAAGGTTCTCCCTCGTCCTGTCTATCACCATCTCGACTCTTCCCGGCTCTGCGGCCACGCTCATGACGCCCTGCACCATTTCGAGACCCTTGAGATCCACCGGCCCCTCATAGAAGACCACCACCCTCTCGCCGAGGCCCAGGTGATTCTTCAGGTTCTGGGGAGTGTCGAGAGCCACCACCTCTCCTTTGCGAAGGAATGCGACCCTGTCGCAGAGCATCTCGGCCTCGGGCATATAGTGGGTTGACATGATCACAGAGATCTCCTGCTCATCGTGAATCCTCCTTATCAGAGATCTCGTCTTCATGGATATGTCGGGATCAAGGCCCGTGGTGGGCTCGTCCAGGAAGAGAAGCTTCGGGCGATTGAGCATCGCCTTGGCGAGGGAGAGACGCTGCTTCAAGCCCGTGGAGAGGTTCTCGAAGTTCATGTCAGTGTACTCGCCAAGCTCGAATGTGTCTATCAGATCGCTCACAGCCTTGGAGAGCATAGAGCCGTGCATCCCGTAGAGCATGCCGTAGTGCCTCAGGTTCTCCTTCACGCTCAGGCTCCAGGGAAAGTTGGGCTTGGCGGTGCTGATGTTTATCAGCTTTCTTATCTCGTCGCGCCTCCGCGAGGCGTCCAGGCCGAGGACGTGCAGGCTTCCCCTCTCGGGGTAGATGAGGGTGGAGAAGATGGAGATGAGTGTGGTCTTGCCCGAGCCGTTGGGCCCCAGTATGCCGAAGATCTCCCCTGCCTCAACCTCCAGGGATATCTCCTTTAGCACCTTCGCCTCGGCTCCGAAGAAGCTCTTGTAGCTCTTGCAGATGCCCCTGCAGACCACGGACTTCTCCGCCATGATCAGCCCAACCGCCTTCTTCTGCGAGACGATCTGGGTCTCCTGATGAAGAGTATCGTCGCTGCCGAAGCCACCAACACCAGCGATGCCGCCGTCGCAGCCTGCCAAGAGGAGAGCCCTAAAGGCCAGACGGACTTTGATAGGGCGACTGGAACCGAGAGAATTGCCTTTCCACCATCGAAGCCGACCTCGCAGCCGAGCTGATAGCTCTCCTGGCTGGCATTCTCGTCCACTCTCGCAGGGAAGCTCGCTATAGCGGGGCTGCCAGGGGCGATCTCCCCCAGAGCGCAGCCATCCGCATCGCCATGAAAGGGAGGCACACATATCAGCCTTGCAGTGCAGTTCTTCAGGATTTCGGTGCCAGCATTCTCGATCACAGCCATTATCATCCCGCTTCCGCCAGGTCTCAGATCGGAGCGGGTTCCTGAGACGCGAAGGGAGCCATCCTCTCCCTGGACGAAGACCCTGACGAGGGCGGTGCTGTTCTCAGGCTGGTAGAGGGGCGAGACATCTCCCCCGTTCACGCTCACGTCCACCTGATGCTCATAGCTCAGGATGAGGGGCAGATCGTACCAGCCATTGGCCCCGTTCCCAAGGGTTATGTTGAAGCTCAGCTCGGCCCTGTCGCCCGAGGGGAGAGACTCGATGGATCTTGGCCCTGATGTCACATTCACGGGCCCGCAGCCCTCAAGCGTCGCCTGGATGTTCAGGGCATCAGTGCATCTCATCTCCTCCCTCATCTCGCCAGATACATCCTCCTTTGAGCCGTTGCTGCTGATGGGCACAAGCTCATCGAGAAGACCGTCGTTGGCGAGAAGTATCCTCAGCACCGGGTCTGAAGGGGAGACGCAGTTCACAGCAGAAGCCTCGATCTTCGGTCCGCCAAGAGCCTTATAGTGATCGTCTGCGAAGAAGATGAGATCCTCTGCAACAGAGGCGGAAAAGAGGAGGGACAGCAGTGTGACAAGCGAAAAAAACTTCACAATGCTGCGGGGCTTCACCATCCTAGCGCGCTTCGCAATCCAAAAGAGCCTCATAATCCCCAACGATCTGTTTGCTGAAGATCTGCCTATTTAAACCTGATTGAATCGGGTTATTGCATTATGCCTTCATAGGCTATTTCCCTGCCTCCTTTATTAAGGCTATCTGCCAGCAAGAGTGCTGATGAAGAAGGCGAGGGATGCCGTGAGAATTATAGTCGCCCCCGAGGGAACATCTAGCAGGTATGAGACGATAAGCCCCACGAAGACGAAGATCGATCCGAGCAGCACTGACCCTGCCATGATGCCCGGCAGGCTCTTCAAGCGCTGCCTGCTTATCGCCCCCGGAATCGTCAGGAGGGCTATCACCATTATTATCCCCACTATCTTTATCAGGACGACCACGCTGGAGGCCACCATGCAGAGCAGGAGAAGCCGAAGGCTCTGCACCGGCAGGCCCATCGCCTCGCCGTAGACGGGATCGAAGCTCAGGATCAGAAACTCCTTGTAGAGCAGATAGACCACGATCAGGACAACGGATGTGAGGGCCAGGATCAGGAGGACGTCGCTTCGGGTCACCGCCAGGATGTCGCCGAAGAGATAGCCATAGAGATCCCTGGCATAGCCCTTGGAGAGGCTCATGAACATTATCCCTAGAGCCATGCCTGTGGCAAGGAAGACGCCGATGGCTGTGTCCTCCGAGACGCGCTGTCTGCTGCTCACCATGCCTATCCCCGCTGCAGTGACCAGGGCAGAGCAGACTCCGAAGGCGAGGGGATCGAGGCCCAGGAAGTATCCGAGGCCGATGCCGCCAAAGGCGGCGTGAGCTATGCCATCGCTTATGAATACGATTCTGTTCAATATTACATATATTCCAATCACGCCGCAGAGAACGGATGCAGCCAGTCCTGCGGCGAGAGCACTGCGCATGAATTCGTACTGGAAGATATCCAGAGGCAGCTCAATCATGTTTCCTCAGAACCCTGTGGGGTGTGCCGTGAGCTATCAGCTCAACGGGGCAGCCGTAGGCCTTCTCGATGTCCTCGGCCGTCAGCTCTTTCGAGCCGTGGTAGTAGAGCCGCTGGTTCAGGCAGGCTATCTTGTTCACATACTGGGAGATGGCGGTGACGTCGTGGGAGACGAGCACAATGGTGATACCGAGCTTCCTGTTGAGCCTGCATAAAAGGTCGTAGAACTCCGTCTGCTGGGCTGCATCGACTCCGGCCGTCGGCTCATCGAGGAGGAGAAGCTCAGGCTCAGATACCAGGGCACGGGCCACGAAGACCCTCTGCTGCTCGCCTCCCGATAGAGCGCCTATCTCTCTATCCGCGAGGTCCTTCATCCCCACTGCCTCCAGCGCCCTCCGAGAGGCTTCGCGGTCCGCCTGGCCGTAGGGCCGGAGGAATCCAGTCCGCGGATACCTGCCCATGAGCACGACGTCTATGGCCTTGATGGGAAAGCTTTGGTCGAAGAGGGTCTTCTGGGGCATATAGCCAACTCTGCTGCGCGCAGCCTTGGGCTCAAGGCCGAAGATCTTGACCTCGCCCCTGTCAGGCTTGATCAGGCCCAGCATGACCTTGAGGAGGGTCGACTTTCCTCCGCCGTTCGGGCCGATCAGGCCCAGGAAATCGCCTTCTTTCAGGTCGAGACTCACGTTCTCAAGCACCGGATGGCCTTCTCTGGTGACCCAGAGGCCCTTGATAAAGACTATAACCTTCGCGGAATCGATCAAACTTGTTACCTCAGGCTCTCGGCGATCTTCTCCCCCACGGATTTCATGTTTTCGATGTAGCTGGGGGTTGGGGCCAGACCATCGATGGACACGACCTTTCCTTGGATCTCCTGGGCGATGACCTCAGCCATCTTAGGATTGAACTGCGGCTCGACGAAGACTGTGGTGATGTTCTCCTTCCTGCAGGCTTCTACGATCTCGGCGAGAAGCCTGGGCCCCGGATCCTTCTCCTCTGCCTCGATGGCGATCTGCTCAAGCCCATAATCTCTGGCGAAGTAGGTCCACGCAGGATGCAAGACCACGAACTTCTTCCTCTTCGTCTCGGCGAAGGTCGAGTTGAGATAGGCGTCAAGCGCCTTCAGTTCTGCAAGGTAGCTATTCGTATTATTAATATAATCATCTTTTCCAGCCGGGTCCACTGATACCAGGCCGTCGCGGATGTTCTGCACCTGGATAGCTGCATCGTGCGGCGAGAGCCAGATGTGCGGATCAGAGGTTATCGCCTCATCAGCGCCCTCAGCTTCGCCCGCGAGGAGATCGACGCCCTTCGATGAATCCACCACGAGCATGTGCGAATTGACATTCAGGATGCTGCTCATCCATCTCTCAAGGCCAGCCCCATTCTCCACATAAACGTCAGCGTTCGCCACATCTCTGATCTGCGACGGCGAGGGCTCAAAGGTATGTGGCTCAGCGCCCGGAGGCACGAGCACTGTTACATTCACTCGATCTTTGCCTACAGCCTGAACGAACTCGCCCAGAGGGATTATGGTGGTAGCAACCTTAACCTGCCCGGCACTCTCCTTCTCCGATACACAGCCGCTGAGGAGCGGCACAATCAACAACAGTAGAACAAGCAAAGAGGTCTTATTCATCTTACAGTCCCTTCCAGCATCTCATTTGAGCTTCTTCATCCCGCTCAGGCTCTTGCCGATGTACTTGGATCGAGTCCTGCCGCCCTCTCGCCAGTAGCCGTACCAATAGGGACCATGTGGGCAGCCCTTGCAGTTCTTGCCGCAGGAGACGCGCTCGAGGCGGTAGGTGACAGATCCTGACTCTCTTATCTCCAGGACCTCCTGGCGGTGGGGCAGCTCCTCGGGCTTCGGTGGATTCTCTTTTTCTCTGATCAGATCCTCGATCAGGCTCGATATCTCCCGAAGCACAGAGATGTCCTGGCGCTCCAGCGACTGGCGGATAGTTTTGGGGATCAACGGCATGTCTTATGTAACAGCTCTAATAAACCTGTTGCTCAGGTTACATAAGATCAAAAGGGCTCTCCCTTCGATGGTATTCAAGGAGATGCGTACGGATGTCAGAGGGGCGCAATATCGAATCTGAAGATATTATAATTCAAAAAATATATATGTACTGATGTTAAGAGAGCTTAACAAAGGCAAGGGCACCGAGGGCTATCAATGCATCTCCTGCCACCATGTATGTTGTGGTGCCGCCGGAGACTAATATTGCACCCAGCCCCACAATGAATAGGATTCCCGATGCAAATCCGCCCAGTTTCATCAATCTGTCACCTGATTTTCATCCCATGCCCCGCGCTCACTTCAGAGGTGAATGCTCAATGCCACTGCAACGATGACTGTGATCACTGCGAAGGCCACGACGAGAATCTGCGTCTCAGGCAGTATGTTCACTGGTTTGTCTCTTCCCGGTATCCACTTTTGATTATGCTCTGTTACCCATGCGATCCACTTCTCGTGCTGCAGCATTGCATCCGATTTCACTACGCTAGACATAGCCGTCCACCACCTTTCGATTAGGCCGACGCTGTTTCTTGGTGCGCCACTAAGGAGGGCGGGGAGAGCAGCATAGACAGGCTCTCCCAAGATGGCCTTATTGTCAACCCGACCTTGTGACGCGAGTTTATAATGCACTGGAATTCATAAATCTTGCGGTCAATTCATAGAAAAATTAGCATTTTGCTTTAGTATTAGAAAGGATATTAACAATTTTGACAAAATAGGAGAAAAGCATAAAATCCATTTCCAATAAAATCCATATGGACAAATAGCTTTTAAGGTTCTTGAAAAATCATGACAGAGGCGAACGGCCGGCGAGGCGTCCACACCTCCTGGCCATAGAAAATTAATGAATCAGAATAGCTCTTCTAACATCTTCAAGTCGATCTTGGCTGTGGCATCGAGGCTCAGCGGGGTGAGGGAGATCTTTTTCTCCTGGTACAGGGTCTGCACGTCCGTCCCCTTGGCATCGCAGCAGATCAGCTCTCCATCGATCCAGTAGTAGGGTCTGCCCCTGGGATCGAATCTCTCCTGAACTGAGGTCTTGAAGATCTTCCGGGCGAGCCTTGTCACTGCGATCTCCGTATCCTCTGTTGCAGAGACTGGCACATTCAGGTTCAGGACGTCCACGCCCTCAGGCAGGCCGTGCCTCATCACCTTTTCGGCCACTCGGCCAAGGACCCTCGTAGCCACATCGAAGCTATGCTTCGCTCCGTGATGAAGGTCGAACTTATCCCCCTGATCGACCGCCTGGATGGATGCGGCAATTGCAGGAATGCCGTAGCTCGCAGCCTCCAGGGCAGCTCCGATGGTCCCGCTGGTGGTGACTGTGTCGGTGCTGACATTCTCGCCGACGTTTATTCCGGAGACTACCAGCCCCGGCATCTCCTTCATTATCGCAAAGATGCCTATGATAACCGAATCCGTGGGAGTTCCAGTGACTGCGTAGGCCCGAAAGCCGTTTAGGTTCACCTCTGCATAACGCAGCGGCTCGAAGACTGATATCGATCTTCCCACGCCGCTCTCCTGCCCGGAGGGAGCGACGACGACTACATCCCCCAGGCCCTGAACGCTCTTCGCAGCAGCCTGCAGGCCTGAGGCGTAAACGCCATCGTCGTTGGTGACCAGAATGCGATGCATCGGTAGACTCTGGGGGTCCTAAGATATAAAAACTCGGCCTTGGAGGCGATGGCCTCATCCTCCTGCGTGAAAAAGTTAGGAGCTATTCAATTGATAGGAGCCCGAGGCGTAACCTACAGGGAACCCTAGAAGGCCACAGAGCAGGATCATCCAGGCCTGGCCTTCCTCGCCACATCGGATAAAGCAGGGCAGAAATAAGCCCTGAAGCGCCCAGCAGCATGAAGAGAATGGCCCCGGCTCCTGTTGGCATCAGCGCTCCCTCCAGCCAGGCCGAGGAAGATGTCGAAAAAAATAAGCCAGAGCAGCGGCTCACCCGCGCCGATCAGAATGGCCAAGAGCCCGTCAGTAATTCCCGGCAGCAACAGCGCCGTTTTCAGATGCTCTTCGGGATAGTGGGGTCTATCCCTTGCGGTCTCCCCGATGCCTGTCACAGGGCTGTGAATATGTCGTCGAGGCTGCTGGATGCATCGAGTCACAGCTGAGAGCGGTTGACATCAGAGCTTCATGACGCCGCAGACATTCTCAGCATCTTTTCCCTTGGAGTGCCCATTGGGCTTGGTGATGAAGTACGTGTAGCCCTTGAGAGTTCTGTTAAGCTCTGCCTCGATCTGCTCCAGCTCCTTCTTGTGGATGCACTCCTTCTTGGCCACGCAGCGATCCATGATCTCCCAGATGTAGTCCTTCGTCTCGTAGTTGAAGAAGTCCAGGAGCTTCCGGCAGGTATCGCCCTCCACCTTCTGGCAGATGTACCACTCGCCGCCCTCGGCCATGACGTGCACCTCGTGGGCGCTGCCAAGAAGGTTATGGAAGTCCCCAAGGGTATCCTGGTAGGCCCCCAGCAGAAAGATGCCCATGTAGTAGTCCTCGCTCTCCATGAGGGTGTGCATCTCCAGGTACTCACGGCCCTCGCTGTCTCCCGCATAGCGCTTGATCTCGCCGTCAGAGTCGCAGGTGATGTCCACTATCCTTCCGCGCTCGCTGGGCATCTCGTTTAAGCGGTGCAGCGGGATGGTGGGAAAGATCTGCTCCACGCCCCACATGTCCGGCACCGACTGGAATAGGGAGAAATTGCCTATGTACTTCTGGCTGACGAGCTTCTTCAGCTCCTGGAATTCGTCTGACTCGTCCTCGGCCTGCTTGGCCAGAAATGCTGCCTTCTTGCAGACCAGCCAGAAGAGCGTCTCGCCCTTCGCCCTCTCCTCCAGACCTATGTTGCCCAGGTTGAAGGAGTCGTAAAGCTCGTCGCGGTACTGCAGAGCGTCGTGGTAGTGCTCCTTGTAGTTGTCTATGTTGATCTCCTTGAAGGCGCTGCACAGGTCATCGATCTGGATGGGGTCCTCCTCTCTGGGAGCGCGCAGAAGCGAGTCCTTGGAGTTCTTGCGCCCTATGACCTTGAAGATGAGCATGCTGTGATATGCGGCGATGGCCCTTCCGCTTTCGGAGACTATCGTCGGGCATGCCACCTCCTCCTCTTCACAGATCTTCTGCACAGTGTAGACCACGTCATTGGCGTATTCCTGCAGTGTGTAGTTTGAGCTGGAGGGGGTGGCGGTATTGGAGCCGTTATAATCCACTGATAGGCCGCCTCCGACGTTCAGGTACTCGATGTGTGCCACCTTTCGAGCCTTGGCGTAGATGCGCGCCGCCTCGTTCATGGCGTTCTTGATGGTGCGGATGTCAGTGATCTGGGAGCCGATGTGGAAGTGGATCATCTTCAGGCTGTCCAGGAGACCCTTCTCCCGCAGTATCCTCATCAGCTCCAGGGCCTCGCTGGTGGAGAGGCCAAACTTGGCCGACTCCCCGCCCGACTCGACCCATCGCCCCGAGCCGCGGGCAAAGAGCTTCAACCGCATGCCGATGCGAGGTGTCACGCCCATCTGCTCGGCGTATCTCAGGATATTGTGTATCTCCTCGAAGAGGTCCACTACTATTATTATATTATTAACATTGTGAATGCTCAGGGCCAGGCGCAGGTAGTCCTCGTCCTTGTAGCCGTTGCAGATGAGCAGGGCTTCCTTCGGAAGGCCCAAGGAGAGTGCTGCCAGAAGCTCGGCCTTTGTGCCGACCTCAAGGCCTATCCTGTATTTTTCGCCGTACTTGATTATGTACTCGATGACCTCTTTTCTCTGGTTCACCTTCATGGGGAAGATGGGCTGATATGTGCCGTTGTAGGAGAACTCGCCGATGGCACCCAAGAACGCTCCCGTGATCTCGTTGATCCTGTCCTCCAAGATCTGGGGAAAGCGCAGCAGGACGGGAAACTCCAGATCATTGGACCTCTCGATCTCCTCGATGAGGTCCATCGCATCGACAGACTGGGATCTGTCCTTGTTGGGAACTATGACGATGTTACCCTTATCGTTGATCGAAAAATAGCCGTTGCCCCAGTTCTCTATTCCGTAGAGCTCCAAAGAATCCTCAATATTCCACATGATCCGCAGCCTTCCAGGGATGATCGGCCTTCGGCCTTAAGCGTGCCTTATCACTCATATCGCCTTCACGTCAAATGGGCTTCCAACAGTTGGGCATATGCAAGCATACGATCACCGCTCCACCCCGGCTGATCGTATCGAGCTTTGCTTTAGAGACCCTTTTGCTATATAAAGATCATGCAAAGGCAGCTGCTGTCTGATGAGCAATCCCTCGGCGGCTGGCTCTAAATGGGAATCTTTAAACGTCACCAGGGCGGTCATACTTTGGAATGTGTCTCAGAGGGATAGAATGGATCACTCTCATGCTCATGGCCATGATTTCTGCAACAGTGCCGAGAAGATAAGAACCACAATACCCATGAAGGACCGTGGCGTGGCCGACCTGGTGAATGACATGGGCCGGATGGGCTTTCAGGGTGGGCAGCTGGGCACATCTCTGCGCGTCTGGGAGAAGATGCTCGATGACGACGTGACCATCTTCCTCGGCCTGGCTGGGGCGATGGTGCCAGCAGGCCTTGGCGAGTTCATAGCCTATCTCCTGAGGGAGAGGAAGGTGGACTGCCTTGTCAGCACCGGTGCCAATCTCTTTCATGACCTGTGCGAGGGCCTTGGGATAGTGCACTACCAGGGCTCGGCCTGCGCCGACGATGCTCTGCTGAATGAGCAGAAGATAGACAGGATCTACGACGTCTTCGTCTCCGAGGTGGAGCTGCACAAGGTCGATGTCTACATATCTGATTTCGTGAAGGGCCTTGACGAAAGCCGCCGCTACTCCTCGCGCGAGCTTATGTACATGCTCGGCCGCGGCCTGCCGGAGACGACGATCCTCGGAGCAGCCCACAGGTCAGGCGTCCCGATCTTCGTGCCAGCCCTTGGTGACAGCTCCATTGGGATCGGGATGGTCATGGCCCACCGTGAGGGAAAGAAAATCATGGTGGACCAGATCAAGGATGTGGATGAGATCACGAGGATCGTCGAGAAGTCGTCCCAGACGGGCGTGATCTACATCGGTGGAGGCGTGCCCAAGAACTTCATCCAGCAGACAGAGGTTATAGCCGAGCTGATAGGCGACTACTCGGGCGGTCACAGCTATGCCATTCAGTACACCGCCGACGCGCCGCACTGGGGCGGGCTCTCCGGATGCACCTTCGAGGAGGCGGTATCCTGGGGCAAGGTGAAGCGAGATGCATCCAAGGTGCAGGTCTTCTCAGATGCTACCATCACAGTGCCTATTGTGGTGCAGGCGCTGCAGGCATCGGGGATGAGGCGCAAGAGCGTGCCCGTCTTCGACTGGAGCGGGGATGTGCTGGAGTTGAGGTACGAAAAGAGATAGAGCTAGACCGCCTGCCATGATCGGCTGGCGGTTTTTTGGGCGCGGTTGCCTATTGCGCGCAAAAAAGGATGGACTTCATCTAGACAGCCATCCCGGGCTCTACATAGATCGTCTTTTTGCCTCCTCTGTCAAAGAATATGGTCTTAACATAGTTGAACCTGCCATCGTAGACTCTGATTTCATGATTTTGATTGCCTGCGACCTGGAAGCTGAATGTCCCATCGAGGGGGTCGCCAGAGCCATCGCTGCCGATATATCTCCCATCGACGAAGACCTGATAACCTCGCATGCCCGTGGAGACCACTGTGACCGCAGAATCACCTGCTATCGATGTCGATGTGGCTGAAGGCATAAGAACTGTGCCTTGTGGATACTGGTTATCATACAATGGCATCTGCGACTGCGAATATGGTGGCGTGTACGGGACGACATCTATCACCACAGCATTGCTAGCCTGCCCATTGATTATGAAGAGCAGAATATACTCCCCAACAGCATTCACATCGATGGGAAACTGACTGTTTCCTGCGAAGAATGTGAAGGCGTTCTTCGTCAGGATTCCATTGGGATCTATCTCATAAATGTAGCCATTGCCCCCTGATGACGATGATGCCAATAGGGAGAGGCTTGAGCCCTGTGGTACCTGGGCGTATTGGGTCCAGCTAGCAGCACCCTGTATCCACAGAGTGTTGCCACCTGTGATGGGAGCATAGGTCTTATATTGAGAGTATGGCACCGCCTGCATCCCAATGCCGAAGTATAATGTGCTCGGAAAAGTTGCTTTCGTGCCATCTGTTATCGAAGCATCTATACGATTATTCATAGATCTGTTCTGTCCCACCGACTTGCCCTGGGATAGCGTAAAATATTGAGCATATTTGGCAAAGGTAGCATTTGAGGAGTACTGATAACCTGCCAAGAACTGACTGGCGCCAGCCCCAAGGGACGCATCAGACGATGCTCCAACCAGCTGCAGATTTCCCTTCTGGCCATCTAATGCAGCTGCACACCCCATCAATGATACGATGAGGATAATCGCTGTTAAAGTCGCTTTCATATTTCTCATCACAATAAATGCAGCGCTTAGGATATGACCCTATCTTTCATGTAGCACCAATATCAATCGGATATTAGCCAAAAAGCGTTCGAACAGATGGGATTGCAATTGCATGAAACGAAACCGGCATTGCACCGTGGGATAAAAAAGTTAGTGATTTCGGTTTCGAGGAGCTTCATGGATCACTGGAGCTTCAATAATTCTCCTTCAGGAGCTCGAAGTATGCCTGCTCATGGTGGCATGCTGGGCACTCTGAAGGTGCCTCGGTGCCTTCATGGATATAGCCGCAGTTGCGGCATCTCCAGAATACCTTGGTGGCCTTCTTGAAGACTGTGCCCTCCTCCACGTTCTTGAGAAGGGCGCGATACCTCTTCTCATGACCCTTCTCGACTGTAGCTATTTTGCGGAAGGTATCGGCGATCTCAGGAAAGCCCTCGGCATCAGCCGTCTTCGCAAACTCAGGGTACATCTTGGTATTTTCGAACATTTCGCCTTCTGCAGCAGCTTTGAGATTCTTCTTCGTATCTCCGATGACGCCGGCAGGAAATGCCCCTGTGATCTCAAGATCGCCCCCTTCCAGCAGCTTGAAGAAGACCTTTGCGTGCTCCTTTTCGTTATCTGCTGTATCGAGGAATATGGCTGATATCTGCTCGAATCCTTCCTTTTTTGCCTCTGAGGCGAAGTATGTGTACCTGTTCCTTGCCTGGGACTCCCCGGCAAAGGAGAGCAGCACATTTTTTTCGGTCTTTGTTCCCTTGATGTTCTTCATCTCTTCATCACCAATTCTGCATATCCAATAATTCTTTATTAAATATAAGTGATCCTGGCTGAGCAGAGGCGATGCGGCCTGCAAACTCGTCAGGATCGCCATAAACATCGACTAACCCACGATCCGTCTCAGCAAAATCCATCATGAGTTTGATGCCAGGATAAGTATTTAAGATCGATTACTACCTAATAATCTCTATGGCAAGCCCTCAGGATTTGGATTCAACGATCATCAAAGCATTGCGGGGAAAGGGGTACAAGGCTACGCCGCAGAGGATAGCAATATGTCGATTTACACTGTATAGCCATGAGCACCCAACGGCGCAGAGGATCTACAGTGAAGTCAAGAAGACATATCCAACAGTCAGTCTGGCAACTGTTTATAATACTATTCAAATTCTAAAAGATATTGGTCTTCTTCAGGAGGTAAGCCTGTCGCGTGACGAGACCAGATTTGATCCCAATATGGAGCCTCATGCGCATTTGGTCTGTCTGCGATGCAACAGCATAGCCGACTGGGCGAGTCCCCTCATCTCGGAGACTATGAAGAGCGTAGCGATCGAGGCAGGTTTTATGCCAAAAGGGCAGAACTTCGACATATTTGGCCTCTGCAGGAACTGTCAAAAGAGCGAGATTGCCGCCGCATCTGCGGCGCGGCGTGAGCAATCCGCATCTACCTGAATACCAGCATCTGATAACTCCCCTGGTACATCTCAGCGCCCATCCTCTGCGCATCCTCAACAGCCGCAGGATCTTTCATGAGGAAAATCCTCCAATCGGGGGTCTCCAGGTGAGCTATGGAGTTCTTCAACAAGGACGCATACTTACTGTACCTGGAAAGCTTAACAGTGAATGGGCGCAGATCCTCCACAAGCTCATATTCAAAGCCGGCCCTCTCTAAGACCTTCAATGCATCGTTGCGTGCACCAAATGACTTGAACTCGAACCTGAATCTATCCCTATTGTAGGAATCCGCCAGGGCCTTGAAGATCTCCTTGTCGTCGAAGAAGTGCTTGAAGGCCCATATTCTGCCAAGCTTGAAGAGGGTGATCCTCCTGCGAGGCTTGGTGACGTCGATGGTGGACGCCTTCAATTCCGGCTGGCCTGTCTCATGGTCTGGGCGCATAGTCATCCCTGCTAGATCAAATAATACTGATTAATGATTATTTTATTATTAAAGATTGTCTTTTCATGGTCTCTTCAGACTGCTTATATTCTTATAGAATGAATGCATCTTATCTATTATGGCAGATATAATTGTTGAATCGCTTTTCGGCGAAAAAGCAGGAGCAGTATGGGAGTCTCTCAATAAAAACGGCCCGAGCACAGTAGGCGACATCGCGAAGGCAACCGGCTTGCGGCGCGAATTGGTCTTTGGCGCTCTCGGATGGCTCGCACGCGAGAATAAAATCTCCGCGGAGAGGCGCGGACGAGCTGTGTTCTTCTCGTTACGACCATAGCGACGATTCTGTGATCTGCGATAGGCACGGGCAGCAAATAGCCGGAGCATCTGCCTATGTTGGCTTCGAGCTTCGCTAGTATTATGAGGTCTCTATATGATGTTTCGGCTGCCTGCCCCTAAAAGGGCGCATATATCCATGAATTCTGCCCTCTGACACGATTTTTTTGGCTTCGCTCTCTCCTGCGGGTAACTTCAACCAGTCTGAAGGCGCTCAGAAGTCAGGCTAGTTAGACGATCGATATCGATTGTTTGCCATGGAGCATGCGGCTGAAATGCCCAAGATTCGTTATTGTTAAAAGGGTCTCTCGTGCAAAAACTTCTTAAATAAAAGATGACCCCATTGCACGATACTCATCGCTGACAACCTTTCCATGCTGAAGACGTGATATGCAGGATATCTTATGTTTCTCTTTGCTTGCAGGACAAATATATTCATTCATTCCTTTATTTATTTTATTTGCTTTTAATATAACATTATCTCCATCCATGACCCTGATCCTTTTATCTTCTTCTAAAATATTAATATACTTTCCATGATACGTGCTAGATAATAAATCTTGATTTATATATGTGATTCTTCCCTTGATGACCCTCTCCTTCTGTGATAAGCATCCAGGAAAATTACAGCCCTGATAGCAATTATTACCCCATGCTAATTTTTTTACAGGTAGCTCGAAGATGATCACCTTTCCCGTCTTATATTTAATGAGGATAGATGACCTTCCGAAAATCTCCCTGATTTGTATCTCATTCGAAGTCATCTTTTCCAGTACTGGGAGCCATTTACTCATTCTAACATTTATTCTCTCGTTTATATTCCCCTCATCGAGAGCACCTTTAGGCTTGGCGTTTTCAATAGATCCCTTGTCCATGAATTCACCCTATATTGAGATCGCTATCAATCTAATCAATTTCTTGCCAAACTCTTTTGTTTTATTGAAATTTTTTAAAAAAGGCTTTATCCCTTCGTTGATGACGCATACAAAACTACTTTTTTGAGCTGTATTGTATTGAAAAATGATACCTTTTGTTGATGTACTTCTCTGATCTGCATAGATCATATTGAAATTATCCATATAGTCTTTATTCATCCAATCATAGAACAGGCCCATGTCATTGATGAGATCACATGCTCTGAGGCATCCATCATTAGAGATCTCTTTTTGACTTATATCCTCATCAGGCAGGAATTTATCAAATCTTCTGTTAGTGGATATGACTTCGATGAGTATCTCGTGAATCGCTTTTAGAGGTTCCGGAAATCCAATCTCATCTAATGCATCTTTATATAAATCTTTTAATGCAGGGGTTAGACTCTTGCATATAAATGTTGCACCAAATAGGAATGATCTCACAGTATTGGCATCCAATGGAGGCTCATCTTTTGATGGTTTATAACATAGCCGAGTCCACACCTTGCTGTGATTTGGCTCGACGCAAATCGTGATTGATGATCTTATCACTGCAGTATACGACCTATTATCTTTCAAGAATACGCCCTCATATTCAGGAAATAATATTATTGGGCCTTCTCCTAATTCCTCGTGAAACTCTGCATCTTCAAGCCTTTTGAGTTCATGCAATCCGAAATTCGTGGGATTTTCTGATATTGATGAGAAATAATTTGACCATTTTTTCTTCAATAATATCCTGACCAATTTGGCACTATCAAAATCAAGATCCTCTTCTATTGCATCGCATACCACTCCGTAGCGCAGAGTGGGACAACCGAACTTCGTATGCTTAATCGTCTTATCTCGCGGCCCTTTATGATTGGGATAAATCGCATACGTATTCAACTTAGGAGCCGACCCACCAGCCCGGACCTCATTTTTATGCACCGATGCTCCGTTGCTTGCAGCAGTGTCTTGCGTCTCCAATTGAGCTGCCTTCGAGACCTTCTCAGCCTCTTTCGATTGAGTCGCCTCAAACGCTTCTTGGTTGAGCGACATCATCTCACGAGCTTATCAATATGCATCATTCCAACCAAAGGCTTTCTGCTTTCGATCCACTTATAGCTATTATAGTTGTAATACATCACACCTGAAAAACTTTTCCTGATAAAAAGGTTTCTGCATTCTTGAATTCGAATGGCGCAGCCACTCGTCAAGCCATCTATGAACAAGGTACCCTGAAAGCGATTCCAAAGCAAGCGGGCCTTGAGGTAGACGATCTGCAAAAGAAATAAGAAAAAATATCTCTCTTCTTATTTCCTTGCCACCATCTCCAGCACCCTGACGGCCTGCGCTCCAGCCTCCAGGATCTCCAGGTTCAGAGGTATCAGCTTCGGCTTCTTGGCGAATGTCACCTTGAAGGCATTGCCGTACGCCTCTCGCGGCAGCCCGAGCCCTCCAGCCTCCATCAGAGCCCCGAACATCGCAGTGTTCGCGGCCTGGTGAGCGCCCTTGTCGATGGCGATCTGTGTCGCCGGGACGGAGATGGCCTTCACGCCCTCCGGCGGCTGGAACTCTCCTGCTAGGGAGTCGTAGATTATCAGCCCCCCCCTCTTCACCGATGACGCAAATTTATCGAGCGATGGCCGGTTGAACGCCACCAGAACATCCGGATGATCGACGACCGGCGATCCGATGGGCAGGCCTGAGATGATGACAGAGCAGTTGGATGTTCCTCCGCGCTGCTCCGGCCCGTAGTCAGGATACCACGAGACATAGCGCCCTGATCCAAAAGAAGCCTCCGCCAGGGCGAGGCCCATGGAAAGCACTCCCTGTCCTCCGAATCCCGCGATCTTCACGCCCTTCGGGACGAACCCGGCGTCCTCCCTCAATGCCATCTGCTCATGTCCATCGCAGCCGAAGATCCTGTCGAGAGTCCCCTTCGAGAAGTCGCTTTGGGGCCTCACAATTGGCTCGGCCTCTGCAGACCTGTCCCTGAACCTCATCAGGGGGAACTCCTTCTCCATCTGCTCGTTGATGAACCTGGTCGCCCCCCGCACATCCATCCTCAGGATCGTGGGGCAGGGCGAGAGGAACTCGACGAAGGCATATCCAAGCTTCTCCTTCTGGATCTCCAGGGCCTTGCGCACTGCCCTGCGGGCCTTGCGGATGTGATCGATGTCCGAGAGCGAGACGCGCTCGATGTAAACAGGGGACTTCAGCGTATCCAGAAGCTCGCAGATGTGAATGGGATAGCCCATGTCCTGCGCTATTCGTCCATGGGGCGTCGTGGCGGTGACCTCGCCGATCAGCGTCGTCGGCGCCATCTGGCCCCCAGTCATGCCGTAGACTGTGTTGTTCACGAAGAAGACCGCCATCTTCTCGCCCCTGTTGGCCGCCTGGATAGTCTCGTTTAGGCCGATCGATGCCAGGTCTCCGTCTCCCTGGTAGCTGATGAGAACAGCATCATCCTCTGCCCGCGAGACCCCCGTCGCAATGGCTGGAGCCCTTCCGTGGGCCGCCTGAATGTGCCCGCAGTCGAGATAGTAGTAGGTGAAGACCGCACAGCCCACTGGGCTCAGGGCAACACAGCGGTCCTGTATCCCCAGGTCGGCCATAGCCTCGCCTATCAGCTTGTGAAGTATTCCGTGTCCGCATCCGGCACAGTAGTGCGTGGCCGTGGGTGCAGTGCCCCCTTTCCTCGAAAACTCGCTGTATAATCCCGGATGCCCTCCGATTATCCTCTCCTTAGCAGCCATTTTAGGCCACCTCCCTGATCTTCTCGATTATCTGGTCGAGCCCTATCAGATTTCCACCGTAGCGCGAGACCAGCTGCACAGGCTCACATCCGCTTGCGAGGCGGATGTCCTCCCTCATCTGTCCATTGGACATCTCGACTGATATGAACTTGCAGCCGCGGCCAGCCAGGCGGCGTATCTCCTCGGCAGGGAATGGGAAGAGTGTGATCGGCCGCAATAGCCCTGCCTTTATGCCATCCTTCCTTGCGGCATCGACAGCCGAGCGGGCGATCCTGCTGCTGATGCCGTAGGAGACTGCGACGACCTCGGCATCATCGAGCCTGTAGCCCTCGAAGGCGACCTCGCTCTCCTTTATCCTCTGGTACTTCTTCTGAAGCTTGAGGTTATGTGTCTCCAGCTCATCGAAGTCGAGGAAGATTGATGTGATCATGTTTTTGCGCGTGGCTGCGCTGCCGGCCACAGCCCAGGCGGTCTCAATGCCCTGGTCCAGGGCCCTCTCAGGGAACCTCAGGGGCTCGACCATGTGGCCGAGAACGCCATCTGCCAGAACGACCGCGGGGTTCCTGTACTTGAATGCGCAGTCGAAAGCCCTCGCCGTCAGGTCACACATCTCCTGAACGCTCGCGGGGGCGAGGACTATATTATTGTAGCAGCCGTGGCCTCCTCCTTTGCAGGCCTGGTTGTAGTCCGACTGCTCAGGCCCTATATTCCCGAGGCCCGGCCCAGCGCGGCAGATGTCCACGATGACGCACGGCAGCTCTGCGCCCGCCATGTAGGTTATCCCCTCCTGCTTCAGGCTCATCCCAGGCCCCGATGAGGCTGCGAGCACCCTGTGCCCCGCGGAGGCTGCGCCATAGACCATGTTTATCGCGGCCTCCTCGGACTCAGCCTGCACGAACTTGCGATTAGCCATGGGGAAGAACCGCGATGCTTCATGCAGGATCTCGCTCGCGGGCGTGATGGGATAGCCGAAGAAGCAGTCGCATCCTGCATACATCGCCCCTACTATCACTGCGCTGTTCCCTGCCATCAACTGTGACGCCATCTCAGGACTCATCTCCTTCTGCTTTCTCCTTCTTCGGAATGTGTACCTCGATCGCCAGCGGCTCTGGACATGTGTAGTAGCATGCGCCGCAGCCGATGCATCCATCTCCAGTATAGACTGCATAGCGATAGCCGCGCTCGTTGAATGCATCGCCCATCTTCAGCACATTGGATGGGCAGGCCTCTATGCACCTCTCGCATGCCTTGCACTCCACCTGGTTTATCACTGGGTAGGGCTTGTCCTTGTCCCTGATCTCAACGCGCCTGATCTTGCCGCTTATGGTCTTCGGAAGCTCGTCCACGAACTCGATGATGCGAGGGTACTTGTAGGGCGCAGTGACCCGCTTCACATGATCTTGCAGCTCCTTCTTCAGATCCTCCGAGGGGGTGTAGCCCTTGGTCAGGACCACAGTGGCCTTCACCACCTGCCCTCTGATTGGGTCAGGAACTCCAGTGATGGCGACCTCCAGGACCGCCGGGTGCGACATCAGGGCCGACTCCACCTCAAAGGGCCCCACGCGGTACCCCGAGGACTTGATCATATCGTCTGTGCGCCCCACGAACCAGAAGAAGCCCTCCTCGTCCTTCCAGGCTGTGTCGCCGGTGTGATAGTAATCATCGTGCCAGATGTTCTTCGTCTTGTCGGGGTCCTGATGGTAGTCTGTGAAGAGTCCGACGGGTTTTCCCTTATCTGTCTTGACCACGATCTCGCCCTCTTCCCCCACCTCGCACTCCTTGTCGCTCTTGTCCACCAGGATTATATCGAATCCAGGCGCTGGCTTGCCCATGGAGCCGGGCTTCGGCTTCATCCCGTTGTAGTTGGCTATGCAGACGACAGTCTCAGTCTGGCCGAAGCCCTCCATGAGCTTCAGGCCAGTCGTCTCAAGGAACTTCTCGTAAACCGTCGGGTTTAGAGGCTCGCCTGCAGTCACTGCGTACTTGAGCTTCGAGAAGTCATACCTGGACATGTCGCTCTTGATCATGAACCTGAAGATCGTAGGCGGCGCGCAGAAGGTGGTGACGCCGTACTTGCCCATCTCCTCCATCATCCTTCCGGCATCGAACCTGTCGTAGTCATAGACGAAGACGGCCGAGCCGGACAGCCACTGGCCATAGATCTTCCCCCAGGCGCACTTCGCCCAGCCCGTATCTGCGACTGTGTAATGCAGGCCATCGTCGCCCACATTCTGCCAGTACTTGGCTGTGAGGATGTGGCCGAGGGGATATGTCTGGTCATGCTTGACCATCTTGGGGTAGCCTGTCGTACCCGAAGTGAAGTAGGCGAGGATTATGTCCTCGTTCCTGGTCGCCTCCGATCCTGTGGGCCTCTTGAAATCGGGAGACGCCTCCTCCAGCTCGGCATCGAAGTTGATCCAGCCATCCCGCTTCAGGTCCTTTGAGCCCACCAGGGCCTTGACGAGAGGTATGTTTCCCACCTCAGCGTGCGCCGCATCGACCTCGGAAGGAACCCCGTTCTCGCCGATGCAGATGATCATCTTCAGATCGGCTTTCTTGATGCGATAGACGAAGTCCTTGGCCTTCAGCATGTGAGTCGAAGGGATGGAGACGGCCCCGATCTTATTCAGGCCGACCATGCAGACCCAGAACTCCCAGCGGCTCTTGAGTGTGAGCATGACTGAGTCTCCCTTCGCGACCCCGTATCTCCTGAAGAGGTTGGCGGCCTTGTCGCTCAGGGTCTTCAGCTCGCCGAAAGTGATGATCTTCTCCTCCCCATGATCATTACACCATACTAAAGCGCGCTTTTTCGGATCCAAAGCGGCATAAGCATCCACCACATCAAAGGCGAAGTTGAAGTTCTCCGGAACAATGATCCTGAATTTTTCTTTGAACTCCTCGTAGGACTGAAAATCGGTCTGTGAGACGAATCTCTGCAGCAAAGATGTCATTTTCTCTTCTCCTCCCCAGCGTCTCCGATCTACTCGTTTGATCCTGGTCTGATCTCTTGTCTGTTTCTCTGCTCTGCCCTTTTCCTGCCCATCTGCCTGATTCTGCTCCTCTCCTTCTCCCCTACATTATCACCGCGAGGATCCTGACTGGTCTGTCGTTCAGGGCTTCCATGGCATGCCCGTACGACGAATCGAAGAATATCGAATCGCCCTCGCCGAGGACGACCTCGTTATCATGGATGCGAATCCGAAGGGCTCCCTCAAGGACATAGTCGAACTCCTGACCGGGGTGGCTGTACTCCGATGGCTTTTCTTTGCGGGGCTCTATGGTTACAATGAAGGGCTCAGCCTTCTTGCGGGAGAACTTGCCCGCTAGGCTCTGATACCTGTACTGTTTTCTTCTCTCCACCTCTACGCCCAGCCCCTTTCTGGTGATGGTGAAGACGCTCATCTTCGGCTCCCGTCCCGTGAGAATCAATCCCATGTCCACATCGAACTTTCGTGCGATCCCGATGAGCATGCTCGCCGGAATATCCAGCTTCCCGCTCTCGTAGCCCTCGTAGGTGGCGACGGGCACATTGAGGTACCCTGCCATCTCGTCGGCTGTGATTCGAGAGAGCTCCCGCAGCTCACGAAGACGCGACCCGACCTCCTCAAGCCTCTCCTTCATTCTAGAATCCTCGCATATTTTCATGACAATGACATTGGTATGCAGAGTTGTGACTGCCTCAGCAGCATATTTGAATCTATCTCATGATCGGTGCTGTTGATCCAGATTCGACAAAAGGCCGAGAGAATGCCGGGGGCTCTCAAAAGAGGTGCAGGGGCTTGACGAATCCGATCACGAGGAATAATATCGAGACACGAAGACAGTAATCGAACGATGTGATTGATGGCGAAAAGCGCTAGCCGGTTATATCACAATCAAAAATGAAACGGCATCGATGCCGCAAGGGGAGTCTTTGCATGCCCCGGGCAGGCTGCTCGCTCTGGCGATGGTGTATTTGTTCGCAGATTCTTTTTAGCAAAGCCCAAAGAACGCGGGAGACCTCAGCCTCTCTTCAATCAGTCCAGTCATCCTCATCGAGGAGGCTGTGGGACTTTGGGGCGGAGCTGGCATTGGCTGTCGTCTTTTGCTTCTTCGCCATGAATCGAGAGGCCATTCGAACGCCTCCGACCCTCTCTCTCATCAGGCGGTAGGCTACCTCTGGATCAAGGTTGTATTCCAGGATGTATGCATCTCTTGTCAGATGCTCTCCCACGGCTGAGACATAAATGGGAGAGCCGATGACGGGCGTTATCTTCCCGGCAGGAAGGATCCATTCGAAGTTTTCAGGAAGCTCGCATTCAAGCCATTCATCGTCTTCAGCCAGATCTTCAGGATTTACCAAGTTCACTGATCCGCAATTCTTGCAGATAAATCTCTTCATTGCCACTCACCTTCAGTTAGATAGCTATTGTAAATCGGAGTATATATAATTTACTTAACTAATATTCTTTTCCTATCCATATTATTAATAATAAAATAACATATGATGTATTATTATCCTACTCGGATGGCATCGCCGATCTCTGTAGTCCTCGTGTATCGAGATCTATAAATCTAATTTATCGGCACCGGCACAATCATGCAAACGGTTTTAATAAATATAAGGTTTATATAGTGTCAGTGTGCGGATCAATATCAATGTAAAATAAAAATTATTAAACAATGCAGGATACGGGGTCGAGTTGATGAAGGAAAGCCCTTTTAGGTGATGGGGCTGATTTGAGGACGTGGAGAAGAAAAATAAAAATATCGAATTGGCTATGGGCGACATCACAGCCCTCCGCGTGGATGCCATTGTGAACGCTGCCAACAGCTCTCTACTTGGGGGCGGTGGTGTCGACGGAGCCATTCACAGTGCGGCAGGGCCACTGCTTCTGGAGGAGTGCCGGAAGATCGGGGGTTGCCCGACGGGAGAGGCAAAGATAACTGCAGGATACAGGTTAGCTGCGCGCTTTGTGATTCACACAGTGGGGCCTGTATGGCGCGGAGGGGAGCACGGCGAGGACGATCTCCTTGCGCGCTGCTACAGAAGCTGCTTCGAGCTTGTCAGGCAGAATGAGATCCAAAGCATCGCTTTTCCCGCCATCAGCACGGGTGCCTATGGCTTTCCAGCTGAGCGCGCCAGCAGAATTGCTGTGCGGGAGATCGCAGCCTTCCTTGAGAACGCCAGCTTTGTCGAGGTGACGGCGGTCTGCTTCAATAAAAGAGTCTATGACTGCTATCATGAGGCGCTGAAGTCGATCTGACTTGTGTTTCTTGTTTTGTTTTTTTTTTGCATAGAGCAGCCTGTGATGGGGCCTGTGCGCTCATGAGATGAAGAATACTCCTGCTAATATTAACATAAAGGAGATGGCCTTCAGCCCGATGGCCTCCTTATTTGTGCTTTCTCCCATCTCTTTCGCCTTCCCTGGCATGATGATGCCCAAGCCGAGGACCAGCAGAAGCGTCAACGCCGGCTGCAGAGCTCCGACGCTGGTGACAAGGGTCACCGACCCGAAGCCACAGGCGAAGATGGAGAAGATGATTCCGAGGAACATGAAGGTCTCCTCTGAGATCAGCGCCCCGATGGCAGTGCTGCCGCTTCCGAAGAAGCCCTTCACCTGGCAGCGGACAGAGGGGATGACTATGAGGGGCACAATCGCCATCAGACTGCCCAGAGAGGTCCATGTGTAAAGATGCCACTCGTCGAGGGAGGCGAGCAGATACTTCACTGAGATATAATAAGCAGCCGTCAGGATCCAGTAGTAGAGGAATGGCTTGATGGCCGGGGAGAGGGCTGAGAGGCTGGCTGAACCCCCCGGGCCGCTCTGCCTGTAAGAGACCAGGATGCACCCGGTAAGGAGCAGGAAGCCGCCCACGTAACCATTGAGGGTCAATGTCTCTCCCAGGAATATCATGGAGCCTATGAAGACGAAGAGGGGATAGACGTACTCGAGGGCTGTAACCCTCGATGCCTCTTCGACCTGCAGTGCGTTGAGGTATAAGATGGCTGGCAGGATCTCAAGGGAGCCGGCGAGGAGCGCAAGGATGGATTCGGGATATGTGAAATTCATGCCGGTCATCAGCAAGAGGGGAACTGTGAACACCTGCTGGGCCAGGATCTGGCAGACAATGTAGGCCCTGGAGTCTTCAGCATATCTGCTGAGAATGAGCTTATTCAGAACCCCTGCCGCTGAGAAGAAGATGGTTCCCATCAGGGCGAAGATGAGCCAATCCAAATCGATTCACCCCATAGTCTATTGGAACAGAGACAAGATACTCATCGCCGGGCCAGTCGGACTGGCCGTATCAATAATGCATAAAACTTGCATCGAAAGTAATTAAACCTACCTAACTTTTAATTATATCTATAAAATAATTAGATGATAGAGGATGGACCTCTGATATCGAATGTAATAGGAAAATATTGCAAATAAATATTTAATAAAATATTGGTTGCATCGAATCATATATGGGGGCGGCAATCTCGAAGTCGCTATAAGAGCTGCCCGACGATCTTTACCAACTATAGAGGATTCCTAATAACCTCTGGTTTTGGCCGTGCCTTTATAAATAGTATATAAAGACTTGGCGGATTTTTCGGGTTATTAGGAATCCGCACTAATCCATTAGCATACAATATTTTGGAGTTCATGATATGCAAAGCGCCTAATCCCGATCGGCTCTTTGAACGCTCATAGACCAAGCTCAGCCTTTGGGTCTTCCCATGCTAAGCCGCACTTGAGGGTTTCGTCAGCCAGCTTATTCAGCTCCTCAATCTCGCAGGCTTCCAGCTCTATCTCCTCGATGGGGGCCTCCTGGTGGGTGGCTTTCTTTGTGGCTCAGCTACATGGTATGTACTCCACATATCGAGACCAAATAGGTTTCGAAGTGGCGAGACCGTACGTCAGGCATCCGCCTCAGGGCGGCCCGAGATTGTATCTTGAGCAGGCCTTGAACGGTGATATGATTTATTATGATAAAAGCGGTGCGGGGGATACCTATTTACCACGAAGAAAAGCAGCCTAGGGGCATGAGCGAAGCTAGAGACAGAAAAATGAAACGCGAGCGCAGATTCCAAGAGCAAAAGGCCCAAAAGGTCCTGAGAGCTTGCAGAAGCAGGAGAGGATATGAACTCTTCCAAGAGCAGGAGAAGAAGAAGTAAAAGATGAGCATGCAGGGCTATTTGGATTCATCCGTTTCTTCCTGCTTTTTCAAACGGGGCGAAGCAGCGGAGTTTGTGGCGATATAATTACCTGTGTCATTGACCTTTGAGAAAAAGAATATTAGAGTGGGTATAAGCCACTCTAATATCAACAATCAACATAGCCGCGCGCATTGCATGGCCAACTCCCAAAAGAAGAGAATCTTATCCTACGCCCGGGAAAGACATGCTCTACCAACATGAGACGAAGAGGAGGCGAGGAGGCAACGCGACCGCGTTCAAGGTGCCCGCCTCGCCGACTAAGGCAAAAGAGTTTCTTGGGCCGCGAGCTTGTTCTTTTAACATGGAGGTTTGCCAGCTCGCAGCCTAGCGCTTGTGGGTCGTTGGCTGAGGGGGATGTCCCCTGATGTTGGCCAAATGCCCTTCGCCTATCCTCGGATGTTGATAATAAGATATATGGTTTTTCCTTGAATTAGTAATACTACAATCTTCCTGACTGCATCCATTGGGCAACGCCCCAGAGAGCATATATATCCCGTCTCAAAATTAATATTTGTGTGATATTATAATAGAAACGTAACCGAAACTGTGATGGATCCTAAGAGGAGCGCTAAGCTGCGATTGATTCGTGCAGATTATATAATTTTTACTCAAAACTATACTCGATTCATGCCCTCCTTGAAGAAGATCATCCTTATCTCATCCAGCCTGAAGCGCCGCCTAGTGTCACAGTGTAGCGATCCTTCCAGGTCCCCGGCCTTCCCACGAGTCTCATTGTCTGCCGCCCGTCTCCCGGGCGTGCTGCGACATTCCAGCGCAGGGCATATTTTCTCAGCTCGTCCTAAGGCCCTCGCTTAACCTCTGAGTCATTCCGTTTTGGTGGAACCGAATGACAGTGATGTGATCCGTTCAGACTAAATCGCTTTCTGGCGTCGCTCTATTACAGGTAATTTTACGCTGAGGGTGAGATTTGAACTCACGAGGTGCGATGCACCACTGGTTATCGTTTCCGTCCCTTCCATGAGCCAACGAAAAGGCAGGATCTCAAGACCAGCGCCGTAGGCCGCTTGGCTACCTCAGCTCCCTTGCTGTATGTCATCTCATCTCTTCGGCGCTGAGCTTTTAAGTCTAACGATAGCGCAGTGCTCAGGCCAGCCCTACGATGATTTTAATACCTTTTATCTCCACTTGAATCCCATGCTCATCAAAGGCGTCAGCCTCCTTCAATCAGGCCTGCTTCTGAAGAACCGCGACATTCTCATCCAAGGGAACAGGATAATCGATATCGGCCGTGATCTTAAGGACGGAGAGGGCGCTGAGACCATCGACGGCCATGGAAAGTTGGCAATCCCCGGCTTCATCAACTGCCACACACACCTGGCCATGACGCTTCTGCGAGGCTACGCCGACGATATGGAGCTGATGCCCTGGCTCAAAGAGAAGATCTGGCCCCTGGAAGCAAGACTCACGGAAGACGATATACGCTGGGGCGTGAAGCTGGGCTGTCTGGAGCTGATCCGTTTCGGCATCACATGCTACAACGATATGTACTACTTCCCGGATGTGACAGCCGAGGCGACGAGGGAGATGGGCCTGCGAGCCTTCATCTCGGGCGTGGTCTTCGATATGAAACCGGAGATGCTTCGCGATGTGGAGCCTTTCATAAGGCGCTGGAAGGGGGACGAACTCATCATGCCTGCAGTCGGCCCACATGCAGCCTACACCTGCTCCGAGGAGACGCTCCTGAAGGTCAAGGAGATCGCCGACAGGCATGATGCGATGGTCCACATGCATGTATCAGAGACGCGGGAGGAGGTAGACGGTTTCCTCCTGACCAAGGGCATGAGCCCCGTCGAGTATCTGGACCATCTGGGATTGCTGAATGAGCGCCTGGCTGCGGTGCACTGCGTCTGGCTCTCAGAGGAGGACTGCTACCTGCTGGCGGAGAGGAAGGCCAATGTGGTGGACTGCACTGTGAGCAACCTGAAGCTGACCTCGGGAATAGCGCCTCTGAACACCCTTATGAAGGCAGGCGTGAATGTATGTCTCGGAACGGACGGGGCATCGAGCAACAACAACCTCAGCCTCTTTGAGGAGATGAAGGTCACAGCCATCGTCCAGAAGAACGCCTACCACACCCCCGCCGCTTTCTCTGCAGAGCAGATATGGCAGCTGGCCACGGAAAACGCCTACAGGGCCGCGAGGCTGAATATGGGCCTTCGGGCGGGAGCCCTCGCGGACCTGGCCCTGATAGACCTGCGAAGACCCTGGCTATGCCCGGAGACTAACATGGTCTCGCACCTAGTTTATAGCATGGCTGGAGGAGTGGACACGACGATCGTCAACGGCAGGGTTCTCATGCGCGAAGGAGTCATCCCCGGCGAGGCAGAGATCCTCGAGAAGGCCCAGAGGCGCTTCGAGAGGCTTACCGAACAGATGGGCTGAGAAAGACAGAACCAGAGGCGAATCAGATGAACTACGAGGATGTGCTGGACGATTTTGGGAGTGTAATTGAGAAGGACCTCAAGAGGCAACTCGATCTCGCAGTGAATGCTGCCCGCGAGTACCACCCCTTCATGGCGGAGGTCTACGAGGCGATGAGTGAGTTCGTGCTGCGGGAGGGAAGGAGGCTGGCCTCCTCTAGCACTCTGATAGTCTACAGAGGGTACTCTGGCGGGATCGACGACGGGATCATCAGGGCATGCTCCGGGGTGGAGCTTTATCGGCACAGCATCCTAGTTCATGACGACATAGTGGATGTCGAGGATCTGAGGCGCGGGGGCGAGACGCTCCACAGGATATTTGGGAGTTCCTTCGGCGAGAGGTTCGGGGCCGGTACGGCGCTTTTCGCAGGCAATATCCTCTACGCCCTCGGCCTACAGGCCGTCCTGGAGTCGGGGTTCGAGAGCGATGAGATCGCGAAGGTCGCGAGGCTTTTCGCCTCTGAGTTCAGGGATGTCAACGAGAGCCAGATCCTGGATCAGCTCTTCGAGCACAAGGAGCCTAGCGCTGCCGAGTGGGACGTCATGGCAAGCAAGAGAGCCTCGTCGCTCTTCAGGGCGTCGCTGCTCGCGGGAGCCATCCTCGCCCGGGCACCCGAAGAGGATATCGAGAAGCTGGCGCAGGCGGGCGAGCACATCGGATACGCCTTCGACATTCAGGATGACATCATCGACACCTTTGCCACCAAGGAGCAGTACGGTCGCGATCCCTGCGGGGATATCTCGAAGCGGAAGAAGCCGCTGCATATAGTCCTGGCCCTGGAGAGGGACCGCAGCCTGGCGGCGCTCTTGGGCAGAGGCCCTGCCGGGATAAATGTGGAGGAGATCCAGGGCCTGATAAGGGACTCGGGCGCTCTGGAGGCTGCGAAGTCAATATCCAGGGAGCACGCGATGAAGGCCGAGATGCTGATCCTTCAAACGGGCATGAGCGACGATGCCAAGGACTTCTTCGTCTCATTCATCAGGTACGTCGGCGAGAGCCTCGATTGGTACAAGTGATCGCTATTCCCGATGATCTCTCAAGACAGATAAAGCAAAGCGTGAGCTACGTTATTCGTAATATGAAATTATGCGAAAGATATACCTCGAAAATAAATATAAAAAATCAT
The DNA here is from genome assembly GCA_002067365.1 of Methanosaeta sp. PtaU1.Bin060. Taxonomy (GTDB): domain Archaea; phylum Halobacteriota; class Methanosarcinia; order Methanotrichales; family Methanotrichaceae; genus Methanothrix. Next base: position 42,546 of record MVRK01000029.1, read on the forward strand.
TTATAGTCAGTTGCAGCATAGAGACTTACTGTGCTGAAAGAGCCTTCAGACCTACGAACTGCTCATCTACTGAGATGGATCTGCCTAGCCGCAGGCTTGATTTTGCTGGCCAATCCGGGTTGCTCCTCCGAATATCCCTTTGGGACGAAAGTCCTGCAAGCAGACGCAGATGTCGGAAGACCGATTTATGGCATCTCTGCTGATGCATCAGTCGGTTATTGGGATACGGGAACGCCAGGATATGACGAAACAGATCCCGTGTACCTGCACATATCTGCACAAGGCTGCAGTGCCACACGCTCCGGCGACATTCGCCTCACCTCTTTCGAGGGCCATCCCGCAGGTTCGAAGATAGAGCCCCAGGACGATGACTCGAATCAGCCATTGACGCCTATGGCGGCTACAATCAGATATCTTAACCTGCATGGCAGTCAGGCATACGATCTCGAAGATCCGGTCTACTTGCATCAGGGCGCTTGGAATTGTGTTGATGTTCAAGGGGCCGGAAGCGCGATGACATATGCAGATCAAGATCCCGATCCGCATCTCGACAAAGAGGCCTCTGCAAGTGATTTCGCTGAGCGGCTTCCTTACAGGGATCGCGGCATCTTCATCGCTGGGGCGAGATGCATCTCTTTCACAGATGGTTATAAATTGCTCATTTCGGATCGGTTTATCGATGTTGCTCCAAAAGCTGCAGGCATGTGGCGGGGATTGATGGTCGAAGTGATTCATGGTCTGAAGGCCGATTATTATCATGCGCTTGGCACCTGGTTCGTAAAAATATCGCCTGCCAAGATGAACTCGGAAGGTTCGGATAAATGGGCATATGATGGTGGTGTGGCTTTCTCAGCGACAGAGCTCATCTGCACCAATGATATCAGATTGAGCAACTCTGGCGGATTGGCGGCTGGAACGAAGGTGGTGAACTTCGATCCAGATCAAAATAAGATTGTGGCATCTCAAGCCCTTGTGAGCTTCAGTGCAGAGAATACTGAGGCTGCAAGAATAGGGTACTTCGATGCAAACGGCGACGGCATATACGATTACCCCGATGATGTTTATCTGAATTTCCCTGGAAGCGATACAAGCTCTGTAGCGGTCAATAACCTGCGGCTTTCGGGACCGATCCCATAGGACATCTCTTGTATTTTGTGCCCCTCTCGCAGCCTTGCGCAGGCGGAGAGGGCCGACCAGGTTGCACATAATCGTCATCTCATCGCTTAATCCCTCTCTTATTTTTACAGGCGCATCGACCTTGATATCTAATATTTGATTAAATTCTATATTAAATAAATCAAATTCGAAATACATCTCAGATAATATGTAATATATAAATTAAAAAAGTTACTTATACTATCATTGCCTTGCTAATCGTAATAATCTCTCGGAGTGGATTTGGTATGATGACGCTCATGAAAACTGTATTGACAGCCGTCGGCCTGTTGTTCTTGCTCATGGGCCTCGCAGGCGCTTCAGAATATGCGTTCGGAACGAAGGTATTGCCTGGAGATAGCGATATCGGAAGACCTCTTTTTTCATTGCCAGCAGGAACTACTGTCGCTTTCTGGGATACGGGTGTTGTGCCAGGATATGACGATTCAGATGTCGTTTACCTCGTGACCCCGCCGGTGGCATCACTTACTGTGAAGGCGAATGATGTGAGGCTTACGAGCTTTGGGATGCTTCAGCCAGGCTCAAAGGTGACGCCACTGGATAATGATATCGGCATGCCATTGACGCTGTTTCCATCAGGCTCCTCGATCTGTTACCTCGATCTATTTGGAAGCCAAGCTTATGATTTGGGAGACCCTGTTTATGTCCATCGTGGCTCAGCCTTTGTGACCCTCGTCAATGACATCCGGCTGAATGTTACATCAGGCTTCGGATTGATGCCCGGCACGAAGCTCTGCGATTTTGAGCCGGACCTCAACAGAGTCATAAGAGCTGCATTGGTGCCCCTGCCGAAGGCTTCTGGCAGCAGCCTCGCGTTCTTTGATGTAAATGGCAATGGAGTGTACGATTATTGGGATGACGTCTACATGAATGTGCCTGCAGGAGCGCCGGGAGGCGCTGTCGCAGTGAATAATGTGAGGCTCTCCGGGCCGGTCTAGATCGAGGTGATTTCAGGGTCTGGCCTCTCTGGTGCAACGGATCAAGCTCAATGCCATGCTTGAGGAGAGATTGCGCTCTTCCCCAAAGCGGCTTTGCACGTAAAATAGGGTTTTAGGCTGATTTTACGTGCAGACTTCGGGTTTTACGTGCAGGAACTCAGGTTGTATCCCATTTTCGTACATCTCATGAATTACCACGGTCAAGTTGTACGCAATAATTTTAGCCAGTAGTTCATTTACTTGAGCAGTTGGATTCTTGGATTTCAGCGTCTCGCCAAACTTGCGCTTGATGGCTGCATTGGTTGCCTCGATGTTACTCCTCTTATGGTAGTGCTCCATGAACTCATCACGGTTAAGCTGGAAGTAATGGTACATCTTGCCCCAAAGGGTTGACCCCTTCGCTTTTCCAGTGGCGTTTTTCTTGAAGGGGATGTATGCCTTCCCGCCAGTGTTTGCCACGTTTTGCAGGTTCATCCTTGATGAGTATGCCAGGTCAGCAGAGACTTCGTTGATGGTGAATCCTTGTGCCGTTTTCCTGACAAGAGGCCCGAACTGAGGCGAGTCGTTGCTATATGCGTCAGTGATTGCCACGGCAGCAACCACATTAGTTTTGACGCCTGCGCAAAGGTGAGCTTTTACCCATTGATGCTCTTTCTTTTGTCCATGCTTTGCGCCGTTGTAGGCGCTGAATGTGGTCGTCCTAAATCCAGTTGAATCGACTGCGAAATCAACCTCGATTCCAGCGACAGGTAAAGCGGAGAGTGTGACTAACTCATGTAGAATGGGCGTTATCTCTGGATTCCTGAAGAGGATAGATGGCTGGTTGAAGTTGGGTGCGTGGCTGATCTGCCCTTTCTCAGTGGCATTCTGGAAGAGGCTATGGGCGCGCCTGCTCGATAGCTGCGAATAGACTTTCTGGATCGCGCAGAATGTAGACTCTTGGAGAGATAAGCGCGGTCTGCCCATCGTTTGCTCTGGTTCTGGTATGGCTTTAACCAAGTCTTTCAGCAGCTCGTCAAAGAGCTTGACTTCTGCCTTCTGCGCTGCGTTGTAGGCATCCCAGGCTTGTTTGTAGGTTAGATGGACTTTTTCAGTTACGGTTCCCTGTGGGGTGTCCTTCTCGATTTCCAGATAGTAACGTGTCGCTTGAATGTGTTTGCACTTGCCGCCGCGATAAACAAAATCAGGGCAGGTGCAAGTCATGCCGTTTGGCGTTGCTTTGACTTCATAGACGCCGTTTCCTGATTGGGATTTGACTTTGAATGAGTGATCATTAACTTTCTTGACGTTGCCTTGGTCTGCTATTGCTTTGCCCCGATCTTCTCTCATGTCTCGCATACTACAGTATATACCATAGAAGGTATTTATAACTTGCGCATACTTTGGTATAAACAAAGTTATATACTATGAGTATGCAACGTATGAGGCATGACCGGAAAAGTCACAGTCAAGATTTATGCGGTAAAGTCGCGACATACTATTAATCTGCCTAGCGATTTTGTGAGAGACAGCGCGTTTCCGTTTGAGGTAGGAGAGGAGCTAGTGGCAAGAATCGAGAATAGGAAAGTGATTATCGAGAAGAAGCAATGACTCTATGCGAACTAGATACTATGAGATCTTCAAGTTTTAATATCGTTGCTTTCTCCCGCTTATACGCATCAGTATATTTCTTTATTGCTTCCAGCGCCGGATTACCAATTTCGTCTTGAATATATCGTGATGGCAGCGGGAATTTTACCAAAGAAAGCTGGTTATCGTCGATATGGACGACCACCGAACCATAGGTATATCTCTTTACCAACTCACTTCCATAACTGCTTGCCAAGAAGGTGTAGATATAACCCGCATTTGATTCTTTGCTTGGAACAACTCGTAATATGTCCTCGCTTGCTGACCACCCATCAAAATGTGCGGGAGCTAGAACTGTATTTCCTATCGTTCCGCTACGTGTAATTAAAATCATGTTTTTATGAAGTACCAATTGTTCTTGAATTCGCTTGCCATGTAGAGTTTTTGAAATGTATTTTACTCGTTCAGGATCAAATTGAAGAATATCTCCTCCCGATAAGAACGGAATTCCATATTCGTCTTCAACAGGCACTCTTTTAAACCTGCCAGGTAATATTATTCTTTCACTAACTCTCTTGTCTCCCAATGTGGTCAATTCTACTGGCGCTGCCTTAAGCCGCTCAACGATTTTGTCAATAAGAGGAGCATGGAATGATGCATCAAGGCGATGTTCCCAGTTATTTATATTCAATGAAAATGATCTCAAATCAGAATCATCAGTAAGATATTTCACATACAAATCTTTTAGAGGTGGCAAATTCAAACGCTTATATAATAAATCATTGGCACTCGCAAGCAGCTCATACGCCTCATCACGAAGCCTGAAAGCAGTTGCTATATTCTCATTTATTTCTTTTTTTATATTTAATGGTGGGTTTGGGATAAAAATCTCTGCGAGATGTCTTGGTTCAATATGCGTTACGACTGATCCATAATTATTCGTTGTAATAAGCTGTTTACCAATTTTTGTTTTCAAAAAAGCATAAACATATCCTACATCATCGCTATTGTGGCATTCAATTCTAATGAGGTCGTGTGAGAATATTCTGCCTTTCAAAATATTTGAAACGACGCTACATAAACCAATAGTTCCAGAACAAGTAAATACAATTTGACCCTTCTTGAGTTCCAAAGACTCCACTAGATCTTTTGTCGGATTTGCAATGAAGCTCCTTGATCTAGGGATAAAATCGAGGATTTGAGATGCTGCATAAATTGGAACACCATCTTTGACAAAGATTTTTTTAAATTGATCTGAGCGAAAGTTATATGCACGTTCAGCAAAGCCACCATCTCCGAATAAGGGTATTTTCGGATATGGACAACCTGCAATTATCTGTCTTGCATTTCTGCCTTCAGCCGCATAAAAAGATGCATCAAGACGTTTACCACGCCTAAATATTTCATTTAACTCAATTGATACATGATGCAAACCATCTTTCTGAAAAGACTCTAGGTCTAATTGAACAGTATCTAATAATTGCTTCACCATTCAATCCCTTCGATCTTTTTCCATTGAAGAAAAGCGTCAGCTATTGCATCGGTTTGATCATCTATAAGTTTCTTCTTAGGAAGATTTGAATAAGTAATAGTTCCATCGGAGATTTGATCTATCAATAAGCCGTTCGTCTCAGGAACGAGAAGTTCGTTTCCTTCTTTATCACGCCGGAAGAGCGTATTGCCTCGTTTATCGTGACCTATTTTATCAGCAATAGAGAAAAATATATTATATATTTTCATTTTTCTAGTTTTAATTTCGCTGTCCAACTCTTTTTGAGTCTTTTTTTGCAGGAACAGCACTGAAGTCTGAGTGCCATTATGAGGTTGGAAAGTGTCTGGATGTAGGTCAACACAAGCCACGACCCTATTGTACTGGATTATCCATTCACGAACAGAAGCATATCCCATTCCAGGGGCGCTCAATATACCTCTAGGAAGCACAATCGCCATGTGCCCACCGGGTTTTAAGAATTGCCAGCATCTTTCCACAAAAAGAACCTCTGGTGCTCTTGACGATACCAAATTCTCAGTTTTGTAGAGTGCCCCATCTTCGGTCTCGCGCCAAGTATGACCCAAATCGTATTGTTCCAGGATAGTGGAGTCTTTGATTGGCAATTTCGTCCCGAAGGGCGGATTTGTGACGACGACATCAAAAAGAGCTATGTCTATCGCCTTCCTAATCGATCCTTCTGGCAAATCGAATAATTTACACAAGCCATCTTTAAGTTCTTTTGACCATTCATGTGGCGGAGCCAAAGAATCCGTTTGAATGATATTTCCACTGCCGTCATTATTCATTACCATATTCATTTTAGTGGCTTTAACCAAATCGGGATTTATATCAAACCCAAAGAACTGCCTTCGCGCTATTTCTTTTATTCGTTCTCGAACATTTTCATGTTGCTGCCCCGTCCAATCAGTTCGAGGCTTTCCTGTTGAAGTCTCCATTTCATTTTGCAGGCGAGAAATCGCGTTATTCATCGCAATTACTAGGAATCCTCCTGTTCCACATGCGGGATCTAATACACTGGAGTCTATACCAATATCCAACATCTTTATTGCCATTTTAACGATATTCCTCGGCGTGAAGAATTCGCCACGATCCCCTCTCAGGTTTGCCCCTACCAATTCTTCATAGGCTTTTCCTTTTACATCAATATAGGTATCTAAGAAGCTATATTTTTGTAGTTCACTAACTACATAGGCGAGGCTACGTGGTTTTAGTTGGATTTCATCAGTTTTGTTGAATATGGTGGGATATCGTTGCTTGACTTTGCCAAAGATTTTAGCTATGCGCTTTTGTACTGTAAGTTGTCCATCGGGCGAGGAGCGTTCACGACTACTGGCGAAAAATTCTAATGGATATGGTATATTGCGTTCGTCTAGGATCTTGCAGAAGATGACTTTTAGCAATTCGAAGAAAGCGGGTTGCTTTTGCATGCCATCCGTTACGTAGATTTGATCATGACATGCCTTGAATGCAAAAAGTAGGTTGTCTTCGGTCGCAAGCTTTAATGTAGATCGATCGGGCCTATCTAACTCCTCGATAGAACCATCTCTTGATGGTATATCGTTTGGTTCATCCCACACCATACGCCCATCAGCGGATTTAACTTTACGGAAAACATGTTTTGCTTTCCCGTTTGTCCACATTCCCCACTCGCAATTGAGACATGAAGACATATAGGACTTAAGTTGTTCTATGCCCTCCTTTTTATTCATAGGATCGGTTTTTTCGTTTTTACATTCTATTATAATCTTTATGTTTTCCTGGATATTCTTCAATCCAGCGGGAAAAACGACAACATCCGCTCTTTTCCTCCCTGATCCCAATTTTAGCGAGAACTCAATTGAAATTTGCTCTCGTTTATACTTGTGTTCAATTACTAAACGCTTTTCTATATTTTGTCGGATATATTCTTCGGGCGTATCCTTGCGAAATTTGCCATCGATATAATCAGAAATATAGCCATCAGGAATAACAATGGCTTCGAGAGAGGGTGGAATCCCATCTGCATTTTTAGGTGATATTTCCTTGTTCATCTCAATCGCTTTCCCCATAATGCTCTTTCAGCAAGGATAATATCGCGTCATCATAAGTTATTTTGGGACTCTCTTTCTCCGTCACTAAATCCACTTTATATCGCTCCAGTCGTCTATAGGTGTCCATTTTAAGGGCAATATTTCTTTTCGTATTGGCGTCATCATGTGTCCCCAAGCGTTGTACACCCCGATGTTAATTATTGTGCATTCATCATATTTAATGTTTTTCATACATTGTCGATATCAAATATATCAAATACGTAAAATATATTAAATATTTCTAGCACATCAAATGTAAGAAATACATTATATATGCCAGTTACATAAGTTGGCATACGATACTACTAATTTAAATTTATTTTAAAGTTTGATCTAAGTTATTATCAAACTATATAACCAATTCACTGATACTATCCGTCACTTTATTTGCAGGCGCTCCACTTAATTTGCAAGAGCGACTTTACATGCAAAGCCCCCCAAAGCCTTAAAGAGCCCGGACCCTCCTATCCTTTTCGACCATGTCCCATATCAAATTCTTCAGCACCAATGGCCACCCAGAGCGCGTGGATCTCCGGCAGGCTCTCCTGGCGGGTCAGGCTCCGGACAAGGGCCTATACATGCCCGAGTCGATCCCCCAGATCCCAATCGAAAAGATCCTTCAGTTCTCGAAGATGAGCTATCCCGAGATCGCCCGCGAGGTGATTTCGCCCTATGTGGGCGACCTGATTCCCGACGAGGCCCTGCGTGCGATGCTCCGGGATGCCTACAACTTTCCTGTGCCCGTCGAGAGGGTCTTCGATGGCAAATACATCCTCCGCCTTGATCGCGGCCCCACCTGCTCATTCAAGGACTTCGCAGCCCGTTTGATGGGCAGGATGATGCAGCACTTCCTCGCCCAAGAGGGCAGAAGCATCCTGATCCTGACGGCCACATCTGGCGACACAGGCTCTGCAGTTGCCCACGCCTTCTACGGCCTGGACAGCATAAGAGTGGTTGTATTATTCCCCGAGAAGGAGGTCACAGAGCGCCAGCGCAGGCAGATGACAACGCTTGGAGGAAACGTCTTTCCCCTCGCTGTTTCGGGCAAGTTCGATGACTGCCAGGCCCTCGTCAAGCAGGCTTTCGTCGATATGGACCTTCGGGGGCTGAACCTCTCCTCAGCCAACTCCATCAACATCGGGAGGCTGCTGCCTCAGGCGGTTTATTACTTCTATGCCAGCTCTCGCGTCGCCGCCGAGGGGGAGGACGCAGTCTTCTCTGTTCCAAGCGGCAACTTCGGCGACCTCATGGGCGGCCTCATCGCGATGAAGATGGGCCTTCCTGTTCACAGGTTTGTGGCTGCCACCAATGAGAACGACGAGTTCCCGCGCTTCACGCATACAGGCATCTACGAGCCGATCAAGCCGAGCAAGAACTGCATCTCCAACGCCATGAACGTCGGCCACCCGAGCAACCTCGCCAGGCTCTTCTCCCTCTATGGAGGGCAGATGGACGAGACCGGACGCGTTGGCAAAGAGCCGGATATGCAGGCCCTGCGAAAGGATCTCTTCGCTGTCTCCATTTCCGACGCCGAGACCCGCAGGACTATCAAGGAGGCCTATGCACAACACCGCATAATCCTAGAGCCGCACGGAGCAGTGGGCTGGGCAGGTCTTATGAGGTACATCGATGAGTGCGGAGACTGGAGCCCGTGTGTCTCGCTCGAGACTGCAGATCCTGCCAAGTTCCCTGATGAGATCGTGCGGCTGACTGGATTAAACCCGCCCCTTCCATCTGCCATGGCGAAGCTCGACGATCAGGAGGAGCATTTCCAGAGGATGGCTGGAGATTATGCATCTCTCAAGAATTATCTGGCGAGCCTGGATCGCGCGGTTTAGATCTGAAGATGAAGCAAATCGAATAAAAAATGATGCTTGAGATCGTATCAAGGAGCTGAAGATGCAAAAAGAGATGGTCACCGGCCAGGATCTCTTCGATGAATGTGGCATATTCTTCGATGATATAGGCAGCTATCCTCTGCCAAAAGGGGCGAGGCTCGATGGCCTCTCATCGGAGCAGTACATTGGCCTCGTCAGGGAGACCCTCGATCAGAAGATCTCCTCAGGCGTCGATGTCGCCACATATCCCCAGTTCAGGGACATGATCAAGATGTTCCTGGACCCCATCAAGGACCCGCAGCTCTCTCTTAGCCCCTACCTCATAAGAAAGGAGGAGGCCAAGATCCTCGAGCTTCGGGCTCTTAGGCCGCGCGAGAGGGTGCGCGTCTGCGTCACTGGTCCTCTGGAGCTTTATGTCTCAGCCTTCGGGGCCACAGGCTATACCGACATCCTCTTCAGCCTCGCCACCAGCGTCGCCAGGTTCTTCGAGAATGCGAAGGAGGCGGGGGTGATGGCGGTCGCATCTCTCGATGAGCCGTCTTTGGGCATCAGCTCCAGCATAGTCTTTCAAGAGGACGATATCCTGCAGGCCCTGGAGATAGCAAGCTCTCCCTGCAGGTCCATGGACTGCGAGGTTCACCTGCATTCGCCCCTCTACGCAGAGCCCTGTGCCCGCGTTTCAGGGATCAGCATCGTCGGCGTCGAGTCTGCTGCACATCCCGACTACCTCAGGCTGATCGACAGACGAGTCCTGGAGGAGACTGACACCTACCTGCGTGCGGGCATCGCCAGAACCGACATCCTCGCCATGGCCGCCAGGCTCAATGAGAGGCTCGGCACCAATCTCTGGGATGACCCAGCTAGGCTCGAGAGGGAGATCCTCGAGATGGAGTCAGTCCAGGCGATCAAGAGACGGCTGGAGATAGCTCACTCTGAATTTGGCGAGAGGCTCAGGGCAGTGGGACCTGACTGCGGCCTCGGGTCCTGGCCGAGCCAGGCGACGGCGTGCAGACTTCTTAGAAACTGTGCAGAAGCTGTGAGGGCCTTTCGCAGGGAACGCGGGAGATGATGATCTTGACTAAACCTCTTTTTTCTCGACTGACCTTTATCGAATAGTACAATCTTAGACCAATTAGTTCTCATTTCAATGTATTATCGACAATGTGTTATAAAAACATACTTATTATAAAAAAGGTTTGGGATGATTGACATATCTCTTTCTATATTTTAGATGGCAAACGCTCATACATAAATATTTTATGGATTCAGTTTCTGATCCAGGTATATTTGATCGTGGATTACTATGATTACCATTATCTATAAATATTTTAAGAGCATTCGTAGTACCATGAAGCTGAGGGTAGTAAGTTCAAAGAAGGAGATCAATGATCTGAACAGAAACGAACAGGTGGTCCATCTCGCATTCCGCGCCTCCAACATGGATGTGATGAGCCTGGTGCAGTCCTGCCCGCGTCTGCGAGCAGTCCAGATTCCGCCATCATACCATGAGACCATGTCGCGAGCGGCTCAGCAGTTCCTCGAGATTCAGGGGGTTCAACTGCTGAAGGGCGATGTCTGGGGACATCGCAAAGACATCGATGAGTATTATACCATAAGCGATAAGATCATTCGCAGGATTTCAAGCCTCATGGCCGAGGGCAACAGCATCGAAGAGACTGTTAAGCGGTTGCAAAGAGAGACCAAGCTTTCTGAGGACCTCATCAGGTACATCCTGAGGGAGCAGGTGATGGCATAGATGCGGAATCTCTCCTTCACCCTCTTCTTTTCCCCTCGTTGATATCGAATCGCAGCAATGCTGCGCCATCGATCGGTCCATCTGTGTGCAGCTACATCTGAGATGCCATAGATTGAGTTATTGCACCCTGTATGCCTCTTGATCTCCCCTTATTTCATCATCGGGCTCGTCACCATCATAGTTTTAAGGAAAGAGCGGCAGAGCACCTAACATGGATCTCATGAGCCGCATGCAGGAGTTCATGGCCTCGCAGCTGGAGCGGCTCAGCGGGGAGCTGGCGATGAAGTATGATGTCCCCGCGGAGGAGTTCTCCGACGACGTGGACGCATTTTTGAGGGAGACTTATGGTCCAGCAGTGGAGGCGGCCACAGCCATCTGCCAGAGGGAGAGGCCCGTGGTCCTCTTCATAGGCAGGGAGGACTGCGCCGTCTGCCAGAGGTGCGAGCCAGTGCTGGCGAGGTTTCTGCAGGATCATGAGGAGCTGGACCTGGTGAAGCTCGACTATGCGAAGCCTGAGGGGCTGCTCTACCACATGATACAGCATGATGCAAAGGGTATGCTGCCAATGATTGCGATAATATTCAGGGGCGGCATCAGAAAACTCTTCACAGGGGAATGCTCTTCGCCGGAGGTTTACGAGAGGCACTACAGAGACCTTCCGTCCGAAGGCTGCCAAAATATATATGCCCTCTGAGAGGAGAGTGAGATGCGAGGGAGAACGTGACATTAATCGTGCTCAACTTCAAGACCTACAGTGAAGCGACGGGCGAGGAGGCTCTGCGACTGGCTGAGATCTGCGAGGATGTCTCAAAGGAGTATTCAGTCAAGATGGTAGTAGCACCTCAGACTGCAGATATTCACATGATCTCCGAGGCGGTGAAGATCCCCGTCTATGCCCAGCATGTGGATGGCGTCGGCTACGGCGGCTTCACAGGCCACATCACAGCTGCATCCCTGAAGGCGGCCGGAGCCAGCGGATCGCTCATCAACCACTCCGAGAGAAGGCTTAAGCTGGCAGAAATCGATTCCTCCATCTCAGCCTGCCGGTCCTCGGGGCTGAAGAGCATAGTCTGCACCAACAATGTAGCGACAACGCGGGCAGCGGCCTCTCTGAAGCCGGACTATGTAGCTGTCGAGCCGCCAGAGCTGATCGGAAGCGGAATACCTGTCTCGAAGGCAGACCCCGATGTGGTGCGTGAGTCTGTCGATGCGGTGAAGAAGGTAGCTCCCACCGTCGGAGTTCTCTGCGGGGCGGGCATCGCGCGCGGCGAGGACCTGAAGGCTGCATTGGAGCTGGGCTCTATAGGAGTCCTGCTGGCCTCAGGTATAATCAAGGCCAAGGACCAGCGTGCGGCTCTGGTGGATCTTGTTGCTGGAGCCAGGGAATGATCTGCGTTCATGTTCGTGTCTCGGGAAGAGTGCAGGGCGTCTTCTACAGGGCCTTCACGAAGGAGAGGTCCGAGGAGATGGGCGTCAAAGGCTGGGTGCGAAACCTTCCGGGTGGAGGCGTCGAGGCTGTTCTGGAGGGAGAGAGGCAGAAGGTGGGTGAGCTGCTGCGGCTGATGAAGACAGGCCCTTCTGGATCGATGGTGCTTGGCATGGAGCTCTCCGAGCTTGAATGTAAAGGCTATGAGGATTTCGAGATACGATATTAAGGAATTAAAATTGCAAAATCATTTAATTATTATTGCTTATATCAACTATTGGATGTGATCTCTTGCTTACAGTCAACAGGTACAAGTGCTGCTATTGTGGTGCGTGTGTCGGAGCCTGCCCGACAGCTGCCCTGGAGCTGGTGGAGACCTGGCTTGAGGTCTCCCTGGAGTGCAAGGAGTGCGGCATCTGCACGAAGATCTGCCCCGTGGGGGCCCTGGAGGTCAAGGCATGAGCATCAAATGCGACCTCGTGGTGGTGGGAGCAGGCCCGGGCGGGTCGATGGCTGCCAAGACAGCCGCTGCAGCGGGCCTCGATGTGATCATGCTGGAGAAGCGCCAGGAGATAGGCGATCCTGTCAGGTGCGCTGAGGGGGTGGGCAGGAGGGCTCTATGCGAGATGGTGAAGCCCGATCCTCGATGGATCGCATCAGAGGTGAAGGGGGCCAAGATCTACGCCCCCGACGGCACGAGCATCGTCATGTCCGAGGATAAGAGCGGAAGCGAGGTGGGCTACGTCCTGGAGAGGAAGGTCTTCGATAGGGCTCTCGCCATGGACGCTGCACGCGCTGGTGCCAAGGTCATGGTCAAGACCAGGGCGCTCTGGCTCCTCAGGAGAGACGGAGTGCTCTCTGGAGTCTCGGCGATGCATATGGGCGAGCCGTTGCAGATCGAGGCACCCCTCATCGTGGGCGCAGATGGGGTCGAGTCCAAGGTCGGGCGCTGGGCAGGGATCGATACAGTCCTGAAGCCCAAGGACATTCACTGCTGTGCTCAGTTCCTCGTTCAGGACAAGAGCATAAATGACGAGTACTGCGAGTTCTTCTTCGGAAACAGCAAGGCACCCGGCGGCTATGTCTGGGCCTTTCCCAAGGGCGAGAAGCTGGCGAATGTGGGAATAGGCGTTCAGGGGTCTAAGTCGGGATCAGGAATGCCCATACGCCTGCTGAAGGAGTTCATGAAGTCTCGCTTCCCCGACGGGAAGGTGGTGGAGATGGTGACTGGCGGGGACCCGTCCTCGGGGGTGATAGAGTCGGCCACTGCAGACGGAGTAATCCTTGTCGGAGACGCAGCTCGCCAGACTGACCCGATAACAGGCGGCGGAATTCTGAACGCCATGAAGGCGGGGATCATAGCGGGAGAGGTTGCTGCCAAGGCCGTCTCCAGCGGAGACGTGAGCAAGGCGGGGCTAAAAGGTTACGAGGACCGCTGGCGTGCTGATATAGGCAGGCACATCGCGAGGAGCTACGAGTACAAGGAGTTCTTCGTAAAGCTCACGGACGACGACCTGAACCAGCTCATCGGCTCCCTGAAGAACGAGGACATCTCCAAGATGGACCTGCGAGGGATGCTGCGAGTGCTCTTCAGGCTCAACCCCAAGCTTCTCTGGGAGCTGAGGCATCTGGTGATCTGATCCTTTTTTGGCTGCCGGGAAGTCCCGTGAGGGCTCAGTCGGGCCCGACATGTATTTAATTTTTGAGCAATGATAGTTGTAGAAGCAATTTTTCGAGGCAGACTATGAATCACTCTGACCGCACATTCGGCGCTAAGGGCCTGGAATCCGAGGATGAGCTTGTAGAGGTCATGGCTCACCACAAGTGGGCTCTATGCCAGGCCTTCGAGTATGACGGCCTGCTCTATCTGAACGATGGCGACCGCGAGGATTCTCCTGAGTACGCAGCCATGAAGATAGATGAGGTGGATGGCCTGATGGTCACGGGCCGCGAGGTTGGGAGGATACGGTCCCTCGGAATGGACCCTGGCCAGGTGCGCCAATTTGTCAGGGATATGCGGCAGGGCCGGTGGAGCATGGAGTCGCCCCTCAGGCTTAAGGCCGAGCCCGATTGGCATCACAGCTGCGAGCTGTGCGAGTTCAAGGAGGATTGAGTCCCGCGCCCTATCTCTTCTCCAGGTACATCTCGATTCTATCTAGACCTGCAGCGATGTTTTCCAGCGAGTTGGCGTAGCTGAACCGCAGGTATCCCTCACCATTGGGGCCGAAGTCCACCCCAGGCGTCACACCCACATGCGCCCTCTCAAGGATGTCGAAGGCGAGATTGTAGGAGTCCATAGAGAGGTGTTTAGCGTTGGCGAAGACGTAAAAGGCCCCCGTCGGCTCGACTGTGATGCCGAAGCCAATCTCCCTCAGACGCCTGATCATGAACCGCCTGCGCGTATTGTAGATCTGCTTCATCCTGGCGACGTCCTCCGAGCACTCCCGCAGGGCGGCGATCCCGGCTCGCTGGGCGAGAGAGCTTGCGCAGATGAAGAAGTTCTGCTGCATCTTCTGGATGGGCCGGACGAACTCCTCAGGGGCGATGAGGTAGCCGAGGCGCAGGCCCGTCATGGCATAGAGCTTGGAGAAGCCGTTCAGGACGAAGGCCTGATCCTGGTCTGCGAACTCGAGGATGGAGTGCTCCCGTCCCTCGTAGACGAGGCCGTGGTAGATCTCGTCCGAGATGACGTAGGGTGTGAGCCCTGCGATGGAGCGCATGGTGCTCCCAGAGAGGAGGTTTCCTGTGGGGTTCGAAGGCGAGTTGATGAGGGCCGCCCTAGTCCTTGGGCTGATCCTCTCCTCGACCGCAGCAGCGCGAAACTCGAAACCGTCCCTCTCGTAGACGGGCACTGAAACTGGCCTGGCTCCGAGGAAGCGGATGAAGTTCGGATAGCAGGCGTAGCCGGGGTCGGGGATTATGACCTCATCTTCCTCTTCCAAGAGCGCCGAGAAGATCAGCATCATGGCGGGCGAGGTGCCCGATGTGACAACGACCTGCTCGGGGCTGAAGGAGACGCCATAGGTCTTCTGGTAGTGCTCGCAGATGGCCTCACGCAGGTCTGCGTCTCCGAGGCTGTGGGTGTAGTGGGTGCATCCGCGGTCGAGCGCCCCGCAGATGGCGCTTTTTACCGCAGGAGAGACGTCGAAGTCGGGCTCGCCCACCTCCAGGTGGATGACATCGATGCCCTGGCGTTCCATGGCTCGCGCCCTCTCCAGTACCTCCATGACAATGAAGGGCGCAATCTCCCCGGCTCTCTTCGCGATCATCTCATCACCTTATCCGCGCTGCATAGCTGGCCTGCGAGGTTGCGCTCTTTCAAAGCCTACATGATATTAATATTGCGTTGAAGGTTCCAGGCGCAGGCATTGGCCATCAGCCTGCCCGGCCAGCAAAAAACGAGGAAGGCAAGGCAAATAGGCCATCGCCGCCGATGGCGAAGGCCTCAGGAGCCGAAAAGATGTGGTGCGATATAAGGCAGGCGGCTCGTCCTCAACTCAGTGAGAGATGGATCACTCTCTTTGATCGCCATCAGACCAAACGAACATCCTTTTTTGCTTTTACCTTCTCATACAGTCTTCTGTCCAG
Source organism: Methanosaeta sp. PtaU1.Bin060 (assembly GCA_002067365.1). GTDB lineage: Archaea > Halobacteriota > Methanosarcinia > Methanotrichales > Methanotrichaceae > Methanothrix. The sequence goes on from MVRK01000029.1 coordinate 58,419, forward strand.
GGTCAATAGCGGCATTTCTTCTGCCTGTGCTGCCGCCAGGAAAAGAGAATCATAGTAGGAAATCTTATTTTCAACTGCGATATCGAAAGCCTCCTCAGTCAGATCGGATGCTTTTATGAGCGTGCATGCAGTCGTAATAAAATCCTGACAATCTCTGAATGCATCTAATGCCCTCTCTTTGCTTTCTCCAGAAAAGACGATCTGCTTCCAGGCTACACTGCCAACCTCGACGATGGCCAAGTCTAAGGTGAGAGGATCACATTCAGCCGCACATTTTAGGGCCTTTGGAGAAGACGCCTCTTTGAAGAACATGGCTGCAAGGATGCTTGAATCGAGGACTGCTTTATCTGGCATCCCTGTCCTCCCTTATCATAACAGCTGCACCTCTATCATTCGGGATCTGGTCATTCCATCTCTCCTGAGCCCTGGCCAGGATCCTCTGCTTCTTGCGTTCCCTGATCATCTTCTCTACGATCTGCTTGATTTCTGTCTGCCAATTGACGTCGTCCATCTCCTCCATCATTTGGCGGATTTCCCTTTCCAGGCGTATGCTGTAAACACTAGTTGTCATAATAATTTGTTTACGACAAAAGTATATATGTTTGTTGGACGGTCAGTCTGATTTCGTCATGCCGAAATAGCCGCCCTGGTGGGGGGCAAAGATTAGCTGGAGGATTCCAAGGTGTAGTTGCCGCTGGTGGTGCAGGCACGGCTGGCATTGTGGGAAGAGGCGCAAGAGCGTGCCGGTGTTTGATTGAAATGAAGGCATGAACTGAGGCACGAAATGAGATAGAAAGGGCGTCGGGGTTAGCCCCGATCATTTTTCCCTTGACGGGCTTCCTCACAGAATCAAGGCTATTTTTTGGTGTTCGACCGAATTGATGAGTCTCAGATGGCGAGTGCCTGAGGCAAAACTCGATTCACCATCTCTCTCAAATTCTCATCGGCTTCGCCCAATTTCCTGTTCACGAGGATTCTTTTGACCATCGCTACCCAGCAGACTTTAATCACTGATTCGTAGATCAAGCCAGCCCTGGCACTCATGGGCGTTCCTAATGGGATCACTATGTCGCAAGGTCCTGGATTGGCGGGAACCCTGCTAGATATGTACGCAACGGTGAGCTGCGATACCTCCATATCATGATACAGCACAAGCGATGGCCTGAGCTTCTCATTGACCAGGTCTGAATAAGAAAGAGGCGCCAGAATGATATCGCCCTTTTTCAGGTCTTCATTCATATGTGGGCTCATCTTTCAGAGTGTCCGAGAGCGAAAGGGCAGTTATCTCCATCAGACCCTCCACAATCTCCTCACAGGTCTTGTCTGCGTCAGACTCGTAGGGATGGGCGGTCTTCCGGTCTTTGCGCTCCAAAACCTCACACATTGGTACTAACTCAGGGCTCTTGGTATTTAAAGCTTGATCGACAGGATTTATGTCTTCTATATCTTGGTCATGGCGAGCATCGGGGGAAGTGGTGCAGGAGGTGCCGCCGTTTCACTGGAGCGAGGAAGGCGGGCTTGAGCCGTACCATAGGCGGCAGAAAAAGCCTTAAACCCTTGAAAGACCTGCAAGGGATCTCAAATCAGGAAATAAGCCAAACAAAGGATGATTGAAAACCCATGCCCCACCAATTCGCAGACCGGATGTTGCATGCCCATAAGTCGTTCGTGAGAGAGATCCTGAAGGTCACCGAGGACCCGGAGGTCATCTCCTTTGCAGGCGGCCTTCCCAACCCCAGGTACTTCCCTGTTAAGGAGGTGGCTGAGGCCACCCAGCGGGTGCTCAGCGAGTGCGGAGAGGTCGCCCTCCAGTACAGCACCACCGAGGGCTACCTGCCTTTAAGAGAGATGATAGCCCGGAGGTATGCCAGACGGGGGCTGAAGGTCGACCCCGCAGAGATCATGATCACCAACGGCTCTCAGCAGGGCATCGATCTCCTGGCCAAGGCATTCCTGAACAATGGCGACGGCATCATAGTCGAGCGGCCCACCTACCTGGCGGCCATCCAGTCCTTCGGCCTCTTCGAGCCCAGGTTTCTTTCCGTTCCCCTGCAGGAGGACGGCGCTGACCCGCAGGCCCTGGAGGAGACTCTCTCCAAGAATGACCCGAAGCTCTTCTACTCAGTGCCCAACTTCCAGAATCCCACAGGCATCACATATTCGGAGGAGAAGCGCCGTGCCACAGCGGATGCACTGGAAGGCCGGGGCACGGTCTTCATCGAGGACAACCCTTACGGTGAATTGCGGTTCATGGGCGAGGAGAAGCCCTCCATGAGATCCTATCTGGGCGAGGACTCCGTCCTCCTGGGCTCCTTCTCCAAGATAGTCTCTCCAGGAATCCGGCTGGGATGGGTCTGCGCCTGCCCTGAGATCATGGAGAAGCTGATCATCGCCAAGCAGGCTGCTGACCTTCACTCCAACTACCTCTGCCAGAGGATCGTCCACCGCTACCTAAGCGACAATGACATCGAGAAGCACATATCGAGAATTCGCGAGGCGTATGGCTCTCAGAGGGACCACATGGTGGGAATGATGGAGGAGTGCTTCCCAGAGGGCGTCAGCTTCACCAGGCCTGAGGGCGGCATGTTCATCTGGGCCACCCTGCCGGAGAGCATGTCCTCCCTCGACCTTCTCCACGAGGCGAGCAAAGATAAGGTGGCCTTCGTGCCGGGCCAGGCATTCTACGCGGATGGCAGCGGCAAGAACACCATGCGCCTGAACTACTCGAACTGCGATAAAGACAGGATCACCGAGGGCGTGGAGAGGCTTGCAAGGGCCATTAAGAGAGGCCAAGAGAAGCTCGCCTAACTCCTCTTGAGCTTTCTGCAGAGCTGGCCGTTTGCCACCTCGAAGTTCGTCAAAAAAATTTAGTAGTTCTTCTGCGTCCTCGTCATGTTATTGAAGGACCTGAATGTATCCCTGTCCTTGTCCTGCAGATAGACGTACCCGAACTTCCTGTCACCAACGTGCTCTTCATACTCCTCTCGCGCGTCCTCGCGACACGAGGAGCATGCACCTCGGGGCAGGGAGACGCAGTAGGCCGAGTTGAGTATCCCGTAGCCTCGCTGGGCAGAAGAGGCTATGGTCATGTAGCCCGCACAGTCAGGACAGATTCGCACGGCCTCCTCCTGGCTCTCGTTGATCATGTCTGTGTCGTAGAAGATGCGCTTGCGCCTGCGATAGAAGTCGCCTAGCTCTGCCAGCGCGCCCTCGACCAGCGCATCCCTCTCTTCCCAGATCTCCTGAAGATGCTGAACAGTTCCCTCGATCTCCCTCGTCATCTCCTGCGACTGAACGAACCTGCCTGGTACGAAGTCAGGCTCTCGCACATGAGAGTAGTCAAGGCCTGCCATCGCCTGGATTATCCCGGTGTTCACGTAGGGCAGAGCCGACTCTATGGCATATCCGCCCTCAAGGACGCAGAGGTCCGGCGAGAGCTTCTCGTTCAGCAGCGCGTAGCCCTGGGCCGAGAAGCGCATGTTTGCCAGGGGATCTGTATAGTGGTTGTCCTGGCCCGCTGAGTTGAGGACGAGATCCGGCTGGAAATCCTTCAGGATCGGAAGCACCAGCTCGTCCAGGACGTAGTGAATTCCCTCGTCAGTCGTGCCAGGCGGCAGGGGAACATTGAGGGTGCGCGCCAGCGCCTGAGGCCCGCCCATCTCATTTGTGAAGCCCGAGCCGGGGTAGAGCGTCCGGCCATCCTGGTGAAAGGATATGAAGAGAACATTCGGGTCGTGCCAGAAGATGTCCTGCGAGCCGTCACCGTGGTGCACATCCGTATCCACTATGGCGATCCTCTTGTGGCCGTACTTCGTCCTCAGGTACTCGACCATGATCGCCATGTTATTTACATTGCAAAACCCGCGGTTGCCGTGAACAACGCGCATCGAATGGTGGCCCGGAGGCCGAACGAGGGCGAAGCCGTTTCGAATCTCGCCCTTCTCCATGGCATCTGCCAGGGTGAGGGTGCTACCCGCTGCTATCAGATGAGCCTCCGTCACCTGGGCCTCGACATCGGGAACGCAGAAGTGGACCCTTGCTACGTCCTTCATCTCCGCCAGCCTAGGCTTGTACTCCTCGATCTGGGGCAGGTCCATCAGCCCCTCCTCGAAGATCTGATCCCTGGTATAGAGCAGCCGCTCCTCGCGCTCAGGGTGCGTCGGAGAGATGGCCCAGTCAAAGGCCGGGAAGAAGATGAGTCCCGTCTTTCCCGTCTTGCTTCTCGCCATTTCAGGCCCTCCATTCGGGAAGAATTCCTGCAGGGATCTCCATCCTCACGTCGAGCAGTCTTCCAGCAGTCGACCAGCCACGCACCATATTGAAGACCTCGCTGTAAGTGACCTGTGCCTCATCTGCATAGTCGATGATGCCCAGGTGCGCCGCCCTCTCCAAAAGCAGCTTTCGAGCAAGCTGCTCAGCCTTCTCTGGCGTCATCTTTCTGTCTCCTACCTTGCCCACGAGCCCCTCCTCCGCCACGATGTACTCATCTCTCTCGGTGTCGATGTGCAGGTTCAGAGTCATCGTCGGACGTGCGACGGCCGCGCCGATGGCATTGGCGACGGGCGCATGCTCTGGGACTATGGCCCTCGCCCCCATCTTCTCAGCCACGAGGGGCACCAGGGGCGGAGCACCACCGCCCACTCCGACGACGTTCTGGGCCTGTAGCTTCTCCTTCTTCATTATCTCCCAGATGCGATAAGCTGGCTCCTGCTCCCACTCATGAAACATCGCACGTATCTCGCTGACGATCCTGTCGACTACAGTCTCTATGACCTTTTGGGCAGCGTCTCGGGGAGTAGTGCCGAGAATGCTCGCCACACCCCTCATCGCCTCTTCAGCTTTCGCCTCATCACCTATCTTCGTCATCCCGAGGACGCGCATGGCGTCAGTTGGCGTAGCCCCAGGGCCGCCCATGCAAAGGGCGGGCCCCACTCGGTGTGGGCCGACTGCCAGATGCCCATCGGCGATCCTCACTGCGCTGTCCCCTCCAATGGCCAGGGATCTGACGGCGAAGGCCCGGACATGGGTCAGGAGGTCTCCGACCTTTGCTCCCTTTGACGCGAGCAGGGGCTTGCCTGAGAGGATCAGGGCGAGGTCTGTCGTCGTGCCGCCGATGTCTATTATCACAGATGTCTGGCCTGCTGGAGAGAGGGCCATCACGCCCATGATGCTGGCGGCGGGCCCCGAGAAGATCGTCTCGACGGGCATCTCCACAGATTTATCAAGAGGCAGAGTCCCTCCGTCTGCCTTGAGGATGTAAACCGGTGCTCTGATCCCGCGCTCCTTCAGGGCCTTTGCCATATGGTCTGTGAACCGCCGATACTGCTCCTTCGTCGCCACAGTGAGGGCTGTGGTGGCGGCGCGCCTCGGGAAATTGAGCTGGCCCGAGACCCTGTGCCCCAGCTCTACCTCAGCACCCGGAAGAGCGCCTGATACGATCTCGCCCGCCTTCAGCTCGTGGGCATGGTTCCTCTGGCCGAACTTGCCGACGATTGCGATCTTTCTGAAGCCCTTGGCAGCGAGGCCGGACGCAACCTCCACCACCCGATCCTCCTTCAGCCCTTCGGTCTCCCTGCCCCTGAAGTCGATGGCCCCGTCCAGGACCCAGACGTTTTCGCCAAGGCTGTAGTCCTTCGGATTTGCTCCCGGCCCGGGGATGAGCAGAAGGGCGACGGGGTCCGTCTTTCCCTCCGCGATCATATTGGTAATAATAGTAGTGCTCAGGACCACCCTCTCAATCCTGCTGGTATCGATGCCCTTGACGAGATCGTCCAGGGCTCGAAGCATGCAGTTCATCAGATTCTCGTGATCCGTTGGAACATAGGCAGTCTTCAAGACCCTGCCGCCCTCCACTATCACTGCATCGGTGGTAGTTCCTCCGACATCGATTCCTACAAGCATGTCTTCATCGCCTTACGAGGGTGGCTAGGGTCTTCGATCTATTTCGCTTTTTTGGTCTTCATGGGCCTTGATTAAAGCGCAGATTTGATTTTAGGAACTGATTTGCGGAGAGAGATCCTCAAATACGCCTCCCTCGACTCTTCTGAAAAAATTAGCATCAAAAATAGCGACAAATTCTCCGATAGGTTCAAATTCCTGGCATATGGATGAGTGGCAATATGGCCATATTCAAGCCCGGAATCAGCCAGGCAAGAGCGGCTGCGATTGAGAGACTTTTGAGCACAATGCTACTTCTGATGCTGCTTCTGCCGACAGCTCTGGGAGCCGACGATGCACTATTCCAGACGTCCACCATAAATGCCCTGATGATGGGCGACTTCTATGGCAGTATGTCCCTCAAGGAGCTGAAGAGCCACGGCGACTTCGGATTGGGCACTCTCGATAGGCTGGACGGAGAGCTGGTGGGCCTCGACGGCGAGTTTTACCAGGTGAAGTCGGATGGAAATGTCTATCCGGTGAATGATACAGCAACGACGCCCTTTGCCGAGGTGGCCTTCTTCAAGGCAGAGGATAACATCAGCCTGAATGGGACATACAACCTCACCCAGATAGAGAGCTACCTGGACAGCAAACGTCCAACGAGGAATATCTTCTACGCCATAAGGATCGATGGGATCTTCGAGTACGTCAAGACGAGGGTTCCTGAGGCCCAGAGAGAGCCTTATCCGAGGCTGACTGAGGCGCTCGGAACACAGAAGATCTTCCAGTTCAACAACACGACGGGGACTGTCATCGGGTTCTGGTGGCCCAGCTACGCCGAGGGCATAAATGTGCCCGGCTACCATCTGCACTTCATAACTGGAAACAGATCTGCCGGAGGCCATCTCCTGGACATCAGGCTGCACAGGGCCACAGTTGCAATAGATGAACTGACGGAGCTGGATATGGCTTTGCCCAATGATAAGGCGTTCTATCAGGCGGACCTGTCCGAGGACCAGCAGGCCGCTGTGAGAAAGGCAGAGAGCAACCCCAAGTAGCTCTCAGCCGGATTTTCGAGCTCATGGCGATTTACCTCTTGAAGCAGATCGCCTTCTGGCAGAGCCTGATCGCCCAAGGCTTCTTGAGCGCCGCGATTTATGTGATCAACCATGGCGGGAGGATGAGATATCCAACAATTACGTTTCTGAGATTTGTTCAAGCCTCGATACATGCTCAATATACCCCTGAACATCAAATTTGGATCTCATCCCTTTGTAACTCATGTACCGTATTTTCCCGAAGATGGGACGTTCCTTAAATGCCCTATCATGTACGCCTCCGATGCTCCAGGCGATGCTTGTGTAGCCGTTGGGGTCCCTCCCGTCTATCTCGTATCTGTCATTCAAATAGATGGCAGCATTCAAAGCCTCTGCGGGAGATTCGGTCCATTCGAGGATCTTCTTTGCCCAGTACATCCTCATGTAGCCGTGCATCTTCCCAAGAATGGTCATCTCCCTCTCTGCGGCATTCCAGAGCTGGTCATGAGTTCTGGCCTTCTCCAGATCCTCAGTTGTGTAGATGTATTCTCTCAGATCCCTTTGATGCTCATCGAGGCTTTTTCTAGACCAATCAGGAAAGCCCAGTCTCGAATCGTAATTGGAATTATAATAGCAGAAGTTGTCGGATAGCTCTTTTCTCACCACCAACTCCTCAAGAAAGGAGCCAGGTTCCTTCATGCTGGCAAGGACATCCAATGCAACCCTTTGAGCAGAGATGTGGCCGAAGTGGAGATAAGGTGAGAGCCCAGACTGCCCATCTTTTGAGGGATCATTTCTTTCTTTCTCGTAGAGTGATAGCTTTTCCTGTATGAAGCTCCTCAAACGTCTCTTTGCCGCGTCCTCCCCCGGCGCAATATGCCTGATGGCAGACCTCTTTTCGTCTGTCGATGTGCGATAGATCTCTGCAGCATCCCACCTGTTATCCGAATTCTCTTCGAAACATACCGAATTCCTGTGCAACACTGGAATCTCATCGAGAAATTCAGGCAATAGTCTGTATATCTTTGGCCTGAAGGTGCGGGCTGCGTATTCCTGTTTGTTGGAGGAGAGCCAACAGGGGACTATGTTATGGGCATCAACCTCATAGAACGGGATGCTGATCTGCTTTGCCACCTCCTTCTTCCAGTTTAGGCTGATGCGCAGAGGAGAGAAATCAGCGACAAGCAGGGATGCCCTATGCTCATCGATAAATCCGGGGATCTCAGATTCAGGAGAGCCATTGAGGAGAAAGAAATTTATGTTCATCTCGTCCAATTTGCGCTCCACCTCCCTCAGCCCTTCGAGCATGAAGCTGTAGTGTCTCCTTGATGCTCCCAGAAATTCTGGAACAAGGCAGAAGATCACAGATAGGGGCAAACCGTTCTTGATGGCGATATCTTGACAGAAGATCAGCGCCCAATTCTCTGATGTTCGTTGATCCCGGCTCATCCAATAAACAACGGGGCCGCTTCCCATAATTCCTGCCTTCAGCAGCCTAGCCCTGCGGAAGTTCATGGCTGTCATGGATCATCCTCCGGCTTCAGAACTAATCCTCATTGAACAGATACAACACATCATCTATTAATTTGCTCTGCTTTCCAGACTCTCATATGTTCGGCTCCTACAGGGTTGTACTGAATTCATTCATCAAAAAATTAGATGATAAAAGTCAAAAAAAAGAAGTGTGGTTCATTTGACTATATCTGTGGATAGACAAATGCACCCTGTGTCTTCACATCGAAGTCCAGATGCAGGAATTTGCTGACATACTCCTGCTGTATGGCGGCTGGATCCATGTCGGTGAATAGGTCTGGGTGAAGACATTTTGCTATATAGGCCTTGTCGCATGGGTCGCCCAATGCGGAATATACCACAAAGATCTTCCCATTTTTCACAGCAGAAAGCTTATCGAATCCCGACATATTGACGATATTCTCATAGCACTCCTTCAGCACATCGGGATTCTCTGTGTCATACCCGCCTGAAAAGGAAAATCCCAGAATAACATCCGGATTCTGCTCCAATGCCCATTCTTTATCCAGTTCAGGATATTCTCCTTTGAGGTTAGCAGCTATATTTCTGCCTCCTGCGAGTACTAGGTTTTTACTTTGTGGCGTAATGCTTCCACAAGTCGTCACCTTGCCGCTGTCTCCCGCAAACCTGATCCACAGCGCTTTTGGCTTCTCATCCTCTGAGAGTGCGGATGTTTTTTCTAAAAGCCTTTCCAGGATATCATCATGCCAATTCACATAGTCTGATGCCTCATCTTTTTTGTTGATGATATAACTTAAAATCCTCAGCGCCGAGAGATTTGGATCTGGTGTTGAAAACGAAAGGCGTACAACATCGATTCCCGTGTCAGCCAGCTTTTTTTCGATGCTTGGATCATGTGACCGTGAACAGATGACTACGTCCGGCTTGAGTTTAAGTATCGTCTCAACATCTAGATCGGCATATGCTCCTACGGACTGCGCATCAATACTAGATCGCAATGTTGGATAATTCGAATACGTCCACTCGTCGATCCCGACGATATCATTGTATTTATTTAATATTCTAAGGGCCTCTACAGTAGAGCTGTGTACTGCGACGATCTTGCCTATTGGCAGATGAACTGTAGAATTCTTCCCCAATACATTAACGAAGGTCAGCTCTTTTTCAGTTCCAGATATGATCGATTTTATCTGATCAATATCCTGAGAATCAATCTTGCCATCATAATTGGCGTCGCTCAGGTTAGTGGCAGCATTTGTTCCTTTGATGACGCCATCGACATATGCAACATCGTTTTCGTCGATAGTATCATCCATGTTAGCGTTTCCGAATATATTTAATGTAAAGTCAGATGCATTCACAGCCTGCAGCATACAAAATGCCATAACTAGGCTCAACAAAACTAAACGATTCATATCCATTTCCTTCACTTGAGAAATCACACGATCGAGAATTTATCTACTCTGATGCTGTTCTGCACTCATCCAAAGGCCGCATATTTTCCAGAAATGTTCCGTACGAGTAATTCCGAGCATTCCCGAAAGCGACATCTTTGTCGATATCCTTATTGCTGCCGTTCATAGGAAACAGCGCTGCACAGTACTGCGGCGCTGTCATCAAGGCATGCATGATACTTACCTGCTTGTTTATACTTAGTACCTCCTCACAACTATTTCCTCGTAATTTGATCTTGTTAATAAGGCTTACCACTAGATTAGCTTTAAATGCTATGAATAATTAACAGAGTAACATCATTAGATGACAAGAGAGGAAATACGAATGCAAGAGAGCAAAATGGAACTGATGATGCAAGGCCATGAGATCTGGCTGGAGAAGTCCAAAGCCGATGGTGAGGATATAGAGCTGGCACTGGTGTACGGCCACAATATGCGCCAGGATGGAGTACCCGACGCGAAGAGACTGAAGGCATTCAGCTATCATCCAGATGGCAGCAAACACGACGTGGACCTGGTTCCTGATGAAAAGCGCTATCTTCTGAGGTTTAAGGCAGACAAGCAAGGCCCGTATGCCGCTGTGGTGGACATGGAATCCTCGATATTCTGCAAGACGAAAGATGGAAATAAGAGCGGACCGCGCTCTCAGTTCAAGGATGTCACCTATGCAGGAGCATTCCATCAGATGGCCAAGATCCTCTATCCAATGAGTGACGATGAACAATACGATGGCCAGGTTTTACACGGTATCTTGGAGGCTGTTCCCAACAAATCCTGGTGCCCTGTGGGCCAGGATGCTGAGTTGCAGGTCTTTTACGAAGGGAAGCCACTGGGCTTCGAGGAGGTAAAGGCGGTCTCCAAGGAAGACGGGATGGAGACGGCTCTCATAAAGACCGATGAACAGGGCAAGGTGCACATTCCCATAACCTCTCCCGGCGAGTGGATGTTTCTTGTCAGGCACAGGGATCCATCCAAGAAAGTCAACGATATGTTTGATGAATCAGTCTTCGTAAGCACACTGGTCATGCAGGCGAGATAAAGAATATCATCTCATCGGGCAAAGGGGGCATGGGAGAAGACCACCATCCTGTCGCCTCCACCACCTTTTCAAGACTTCCTGCTCGGGATGGCAGTGTTCTTTCATATAAATCCCGCATGAACTTGGCCATGTGTTTTGGGAGCTGAACCAGCGGTATATTTTAGATCACCACTGTGTATTTGGTGCATCGAGTGCCTGTTTTATCTTTGGGCCTTCCTGAGTTGCTGCTCCGCCTGGATGATTTATTCCAAATCTGTCAAACTCGTTTAATGCCATGCTCGTATCTTGGAGCGAATTGATGTACTTCAGCAACAACTGCACAGTTGCTCGGACACCATCCCACCACCCATTTGTATAGCCTGCTTGGTATCCTGCATAGTAATCTCCGCCTATTTGCTCCTGGCTGCTGCTCCCCTGCCATGTTGCTTGAAGAGGTGCGGACTTGGTCTGCTCTGACAGGTCGCCTTGCATCCCTTGATTGCCGATGCCGGATTGCATATAAGGTTGCAGAGTAAAATTTCCCGTCCGCTCTACTGTTTCCTGCTTAATATGCTCGGGGATAGCTGTGGCTGGAGAAAAAAGAAAAATAAGTAAGGTTATAAAATATATGATTATTTTAATTGTCTTCATCCGCACATCGCCTCCAAAGATATATAATCTACATTCATGGCAAATAACTTTTCGTATTCTCAGTGCATCAGAACTCGATGATTTCTGAAATCCTGTCAAGCCGGGCGCATGCTCTCATCCTTTATGGGTGGCGTGGCCGCACGCAGCTTTGAGCCTTCCATGATGCCTTCGAGGAGCCCAGATGGCGCAAAAAAGGGCAAAAGACCTAAAGCTCGATGTCGGCCCAGAGGCAGTGGTGGTCCGAGGCTTGATAGCGGTCCTTCGTATCCTTGTTGATGTTCTCGAAGGAGGGCCACTTCGTCGGTGCGTAGAAGCCCCTGCGCTCCACATCCACTGCACTGACTCCTCCGGCGAGGGCTGGCGAGAGCAGAAGATAATCCAGTTTCTCCCGGGCGTTAGCGTGTTCATAGGTGCCGGGAAAACCGTGGTACACCGGCAGCGACATCGCATCTTTCAGATCAGTCCCGTCAAGAAGCGCTCCGAGAGACCCTCCTTCTGGGTAATCGTTCATGTCTCCAGCGACGACTATGTGGGCGTGCATCGCCTTGAGTCCCTCGTATATCACCTTCACGCGCTCCGCCTGCGCCCTCCGACGGCTGCCGGATCTATCGCTGCCCTTGCTGGCGAAGTGGTTGGGGAGGATCAGAATCTCCAGATCGTCCCTCACCCTGACGTAGTATTCGGGGCAGTCGCGGCTGAATATCCTCTTTTCGCCTTTTTTGTCATCGATGTGGGAGCGCATGCTTTCGATGGGATAGCGGCTGATGATTCCGACATCGATACCGCGACTGTCGTTTCCGTCGATCACCATGTTGAACGGATAACTTTTCAGTCCTCGCGCCTTCTGCATGGGTGCGAGCACCTGATCATAGAATTGCTGTAGGGCCACCCTGTTCTCGATCTCAACCAGCACAAGGATATCGGGGTTGACCTCGGCGATGACCCTGGCGGTGTTCTCTATAGCCTCGTCTGCGATGGCGTCCTTCTTGAGCTCGACCCACCCCACCCAGTCGGAGCGGCCCTTCGCCACGACCTCAGGCCCTCTGTCCTTATGTGTCCGGAAGAGACGCCCTCGGATCCTCTTCAGCTCGATGTATGGGTTGTCCGGCCTTGCTTCGAGGAGCCCCAATTCGCCGAGCAGCTTCAGGATCAGCTGGCTGTCATCGGGGGTGTATGTCTCCTTATTCAGTAATCTGTTGAGTGAATTGTAGGCGTCCAGGATCGGCTGCCCATCAGACCACTTCGGCAGATTCATGGCAGCAGGGCGGCTGAACAGGTTCTCTACGTTGAAGGTAGCGAGGCGAATTTGCACTGCAATTCCTCCAAATTTTCAATAGGAGAATGAGCGCATGCTATAAAAATTTAATGATGTCGTACCCAGGTTCAGCGCTCGATCTTCAATTTTGCGGCCAAGAGGGCCTGCAGAAGATGCTGCTATCTTGCCAGCCGCTTAGCCAGATCCGCCACCCTCGCTCCGAGGAGCTTGCAGGACTCCAGGGTCTCCTTCTTCGGCTCTCCGATGGAGATGACCCCGTAGTGGCCGCCCGTGTCCATGGGATCTCCTGCTACTATCATCGCATGGATGAGCATCGCCTGGAGGATGGAGAGAAGAGTCGTCTGGTTGCCGCCCTCGATGCTGGCCGAGGATGTGAACGCCGCGCCCACCTTGTTCTCGAGCTGGCCCCTGACATCAGAGGAGCCATCGAAGAGCTGCTTGATCTCGGCGGCCATCAGGCCATAATATGTAGGCGAGCCGATGATGATCCCGTCGGCACTCTTCAGGTCGTCGAGATTTGTCTCGGCCGCCCTTTTCACAACGACCTGCGCTCCGGCGGATCTTGCGCCCTCTGCTACCGCCTCCGCCATCTTCGCAGTGTTCCCGGTTCTCGAATGATATATCACCAAAACCCCTGACATCAAAACACCCTTTAAATTTTCGGGCGTTTTCTACTTAACCTTTCCTATTTAGCACGATTCTGTCCCCTGTCCGAACCTCCCTGAAGTGGTCGAGCCCTTCCATGATCCTGCCGAGATGGTTTACCGGCGAGTAGGGCTGCGTCTGCCCGAAGAATATGCAGAAGGCCGGGCCCGGCGACCAGTAGGAGATGTCGCCCGCCTTTGAGATTGGGGTCAGGCTCTTGTCCTCCATTTCCAGGGGCACTTCGAAGTAGACCTCCTCGCCCCAGAGATTGGCCTTGGCCTCTATCGGAAGCCTCTGCCAGAGCGCCTCAGCGATCTCAGGGTTTTCCTCGTCGATCATTGCCAGGGCCCTGCCCTTGCCTATAATCTCGATCTCAATCTGCCTCAAGGCGAATCATCTCCTCGACTGATGCCCTCATGAATCTCTCCTCGCGAAGATCAATGCTACCTTTTGTCATCCTCTGAATAGAAAACGATGACGTCTTCTTGGCTGATCCAGGGCGAGAAAGATGAACTTCATGAGGGGCAATCCTCCGACGCGGGATAAACCCACGATTTTTTTCAAGGGCAGGGATTACTTTCGCCCTGCCTGGCTAAGATACAGATAGTTATTACTCCTACTACTAATTTGGCCGCCCAATACTCTTTTGATAGCTCCCCCCGGGCGGCTTCATCCCCTTAAGATATCATCTACCTGATCAGGAGACCCAGCAGCTCTGGATGCTCAGAAATGGAGGAAAATGGATTGCGGGAATCGATATCCTATCAATCTATTTTTAGCTCTTTTGTCTACTCGTTTGCCATCGCTTTTCCATCCCTGCCCCGATACCTTTTGAGGCTGAGGCTCACCACGTCATAGGGAATGCTGTGCCTCTCCAGCTTGAGGAAACTGCGTAGCAGATCGGCCTCCCTTCTGTAAGATCCAGCCACCTCTTCTGCATAGCCTATGCCCTCGGCCGTTAGCATATACTCGTACCGCTGCAGCCACCTGCCCTTATGATCATAATGGCGCTGATCCTGATAGATCATGCCCATCGCCACCAAGATCTGAATCTCCTCGAAGAGCTTTTCGCTGTAGGGAAAGCCGTAGTCAGAGTGGAATGAATAATCGAAGAGGCCTGCCAGCCCAGCCTCGCCCTTGAGCCTGCTCACAATGCGATAGAGCCAGGTTATGTTTCTTATCCGTGGAACGAGTATCCTCTCGTCGAATGTCTCGCTCAGCATCCTGTGAAGGACCAAGAAGAGCAGCAGAAGGCCGTCGATCGTCAGAGAGCTCTCGGCCCGAACGAAGCTGAGCAGCCTCGCCGCCCGGGCCCTCACCTCCTCAAGGGAGACTGCCACCTGGGAGTCTGAGAAGAAGGAGAGGGCGATCTGGCCCGTCAGAGCCTTGACGAGGCCCGCGGCCAGCGCAGATTCATCATACAAGAAGCCGTTTGATCCAGTCCTCATCGATCGCGGCACACCGCTTCCAACAGTGATATCCACAAGGGTTCCATATCTTTTGCCAAGGCCGTCCTCAAAGATCTTCCTGGTCCTCCCATTCCGCGAGATCGTGGAGAGGGCCATCCTGATGCCGGGCTCAAGAGACCTGTGATCGAACCTGGCTGCGAGAGGGTACTGCTGGCCGTATCTGATGCGCCGAAGCAGCTCACGCGCTGCATCGTCCCCATTCTCCGAGACAAACCTGAGAAGATCTGGATCTGTGTACTCGCGGAAAAAAAGGAAGATCCTGGTGCTCGCCTCCTCCTGATCAAGCCTTGAGAGGGCGTTCTCCAGTGAGGCGAGGAGCATGGCCCTGATGGACTGGACCGCAGGGTGGTGAATGAGGGCATTGTAGTGATGCGCTCTTGCTATCAGCATCGACTCGGCAGCAGTTCTGGCCATCTCCGCCCTGTAGTCATTCTGGCCAGCTAGAACCACCCTCTTCTGATGGATGACCAGGGCCTGGATGATCTGGTCCGCATCGATCAGCCCCAGGTTCACCCCCGAGTGGTGCGAATCCCTGAGCAGAAAATCGATCCTGTCTGCATCCAGGTCTCCTGCAATGATCTGGCCAAGCGGCGGCCTGCCGCCCAAGGCGATATCAGCGATCTCCCCAAAAAGCCTGTCTGCGCTGCCAAAAGCCTCCTCAGCCAGCTGGACGGCCTTCTCTCCGAAGGGATGAGCAGTCACGATCTCGCGGGTGAACTCCTCATGCCTGCCGACTCTCTTGCCCCCAACCACTGGCTGAATCTCAGGGTTCCGGCTAAGGACGCCCTCCACCGCATGAGAGAGGGCAGAGTGTCCCAGGTCGTGAAGAAGGCCCGCTAGCCGGGCCTTACGTACATCGTCCTCAGCGAGGCCGAGATGGGTCGCGATGCGCCCCGCCATGTGCATTGTCCCCAAGGAGTGCTCGAAGCGGGTGTGACTGGCGCCGGGATAGACCGACTCCACCAGGCCCAGCTGCTTTATCCCCCTGAGCCTCTGCACAGGCCACGACCGGATTAGCTGCCACTCAATTTCATCTACCTGAAGTGCCCCATAAATGGGGTCCTGAATGACCTTCAGATCTGCGCTCATGGCAAGACGATGAATCTGATGCTAGATTGTATGACGCCAGGGGCTATTTTGCATCAAGCTTCATTATGGCAGCTGCAAGGTCACCCTTGGAGCTTTTAAGCGCCTCTCTCGCGGCGTCTGAGCCAACACCCGTCTGGGCCATCACCAGCTCCACATCAGAATCTGGAATCTCCACGGCAGGCTCCTCTATTGCCCCCGCCGAGACGGCCCTCTCCCTGGCATCGCCCGATATCTGGTAGCTGCGCACGCCATGGGCGTCCATAACTGCAACCGACGCATTCTCGATGATGATCTCTTTTTCCGGCATGCGTATGACCACTTCGATGACGTCCTCCAGCTCCTCGATATCTATGCCCATGTTCTTCAGCATGCCCTTCATCTTTCGGGGGCTCATTCCACCCCTGCCACCCAATCCTCCTAATCCGGGAAACATATGATCACCTAACTCCGAGAGGAGATTATCGTAGGTAAAGATATCTGTCCTTCAATCTTCTCATTTTATCTCGCCCTCGATGTCTAGGTTGATCTCAATGAGAGGCCTGAAGAGAGGATCTCATTTGGACTTCAAGAAGTAATGGAAAGGCGATCTTTGGCGATGGCTGCGCCTCGGAGCTGCTTCATACTCTTGCCACATGGCTTATCAGGTTCTGATCCATGACTACGCTCTCATCCACCGCTGACAGAAGCTCATCGTGGATCGAGCTTGGCGAGTAGTAGAGCACCACGAGGACTCCGGCTTCCTTCGCAGCCTCGATGGCTGGCACGAAGTCGCTGTCGCCCGTGACCACCACCGCCTTCCCGATTATCCTCTCGCAGCTCAGCCTGACGAGGTCCACCGCCAAGGCGATGTCCACCCTCTTCTGTATGAACTCTCCACCGATGCATCCCAGCCTTCCGAGCTTTACCTCGAACCTGGGCAGCTTACGGAGGGTGTAGACGAACTTATCCATGGCGGCAAACCTTCTGCGCTCCTCCTCAGTGGGAGGGCAGCTCTGATAAGGCATGCAGTTGTAGTAGTAGGTCCTAAGCCGCTCATAATCGCCACACAGGATGTCAGAGAACTTTGCAAGATCTATTTTCGGCTTACCGAAATCCACGTCTAGGATCTTCGTCAGGTAAGCTCCATCTATCAGCACAGCAGCACGATTGTCCAAAATAGCCCCACCTATCGATAATTACTGCCATCCCTCGGAACGGCAATGTCCATTATCCAGTTTGATAGTTCTCAGGATGGTATATCTATTTTGCGCCTCATGTTATTGCTCGCCCATTGAGAATACAATTTTTTTGTTGGCTGAAATCATCTCAAACCTCTTCGGCTCACAATCTGTCAGGAGCCACTGGCCACAGATCTACTCGAACAGGATTTGGATTTTGGATATTTGTGTGAGGGATCGTGAGTGTTTTGAGACAATCTCATTAATTTGCTCTACTTTCGAAATTTCCTATGTTTTCTGCGAGCTGCAGTGATCGCAGCGGCTGCTAACCATGAGGCGAAAGCTGATGAGCCGGAGAGGACAATCTGGAAGGATCTAGCCGATGGGCGCGTAGATCGCCGTCAGGATCTCCTGCGGCTCAACAGTTTTCGGATCGTTGAGATAACTCTCCCTGATGGGCCCGAAGAGCTTCTTTTCGTTCTCCTCGATCCAGGCAAACAGCTTCTCGTAGGTTGAGACGCTTGATTCGTATGGTCCTTTGTGAACCATCTTGACCATTCTACCGCCCGGAAGCTCATAGCACTTGATCTGGTCGGTCTCAGGTATTCTGGCTGCGATGGGCACAACAACCTCGATCTCAGCGCGGCCTGCCTCATCAGCCACATGGGCCTCTTCCACGCTCTTCTCGTGCCAAAGGAACATGGGCGGCCCGGCGATCCTGGCACCGCTGCCCACGATATACTCGAAGAGGGCTGGCAGCATCTTTGCGATCTCCTTGTACTGCCCTTGTTTGCGCATTCCGGCCACCAGCATGGGCGCCTCTTCGACGACTTCTATCTCCTGCATATGAACCCTCCTCGCTTCAATCCTGCTGTCCATGGCGACATGTGGACTGGTCATCTGATCAATTTGTGAGTATATCAACCAGATGGAAACGTTGCGAAAGTAATCTGGGATCACAGGCGCGACTGCGCTGCCTTCTGCACGCTTTGGTCCATGTCCTCAGCGAGCCGCTCCAGGATCTCGCGAGCAGCCTTTGGATTCTGGGCGACTGCCTCCCTCACCTTCCAGGACCAGTGGCGTGAAAGCTCTTCCAGGGCTTCATCCTCCAGGTTTGGATTGCGGGCCACAGCCTCGCGAATCTCCCAGCTCCTCTCCGATGCGAGGGCCGTGAGAGCAGTGGCGGGCGTCCTCGGGTTTGTGGCTGCGGTGATCCTCACATCCTGAATCCTGTCGGCTGAGAGGGCGGCCAGAAGATCCTCAGGGGTCGCAGGATTTCGTGCGATATTGTTTCTGACGAGCCAGGAGACGTCCTTGACGAGCCTTGCGATGAGGTCGGAGGCCATGAGGGGATTTGAGGCCGCTGCGGCGCGAACATGCTCGTCGGGATCGCGAGCGAGGTAAGCCAGTGTCTCGCTGTTTATGTTCTGGTTCTTGGCGACAGCCTCCTTGACAAGGTAGCGATTCTTGCCGAGGGCCACGTCGTAGTCGACCATCTCGTCGCCCGCCAGCATCTCGAGGACTTCTGCTGATGTCTGGCAGTTCAGGGCGACAGCGGCCCTGACGAAGCCCGAGCTGTCCTCCGAGAGCGCAAGGAGCAGCTCCTGCGGGGACCTTGTGTTCCCTGCCACAGCCTCCCTGACCCACTGAACCCCGTCCCTCGCCAGAGGGCGCAGGACCTCTTGAGGGGTGCAGGGATTCCAGGCCACCCTTCGGCGATCGTGCCAGTCCCTCGATCGAGCGAGCAGTGCCAGATCCTCCCCTTCGACGCCGCCATTTTCCTGTTCTACATCGCGTTCAGCCGTAGACCTCTCCCCCTCAGACCTCAAACCCGATAGCACGTGAAGCCATAAACCTCATCCAGCAGCTTTTCGATCCGCTGCTCGTCATGCCTCATCAGCCGGCGCTCGACGATGGGCAGGCCGATAGCGGGCGCGATCTGCTTGAGGATGCCCGCATCCCCGCCTAGAACTGCAAACCTGACCACTGAGCAGTACCTGTCCTTCAGGGCAGCAAGCTTCAGGAGAACTGCATCAACGTGGTTCTTGATATCCTCATCGCGCAGCCTCTCAAACCTCTTCTGGCTCCAGCCGCCCTTGGAGTGCTTCTCCTTCACCTGGCTCTCCACGAACTCCTGCTCCTCGAACTTGTCCTTGCCAAAGGAGACCCCTAGGAAAGTGTCCCCAGCATGGGCCGAGATCACCAGCGCAGGGGTCTCCATCATCTCCTTCAAGGGCTCGATCTGGAAGGCGCTGCCAGTGACGGAAGAGCTTTCCTTGATGGGAAATGGTGGAATGAGCAAGAGGGTGAAGAGCCAGGGAGCCTCAAGGACTATCCAGCCTCGCTCGGACTTGATGGCGCTCGTGACCTCTGCCGCCTTCTGCATAACTCCCCCTGAGTCCGTCAGGAAGGCGCTCAGGAGATCTTCTTCGGGTGACCGGCATGATTCGAGCCTCTTCAGGATCTTCGCCATCTCCCGCGGGGCAAGATTTGCTCCCGTCGGCCTATGCACCTCTGATGCGCAAGACTGGGGCTGGGAACTCATTTGAGCAGGAGCCGCCCTCTGCTCAGAGGCCTTCAGGGCGAGGTTGGCCTCCTGGTAGGCACTGCTGAGCTTTCGAATCTTCTCATCGCGCTTCTCCAGAGTGCGCAGAAGCTCCTCCTTCTCATATTGATGCTTTGAGAGGCTTGCCTCCAGCTCCTGGATGCGGTCTTCCAGCTTCCTCTTGCCGAAGAGATCCACCAAACGATCACCCTTCTGATTTTTCAGCACAAAACAAGCGATTCAAGGCAATAATGATTTTCCATGAGGGCAGCGAGAAACGAATCGATGATGTGAATATGGCGGACTCGCTGGGAATCGAACCCAGGTCAGCGGGTTTCTTCGAGCGATTCTCCGAAGCCCGCTAGGATGTCCTCTACCCTACGAGCCCACCTTGCTACCCTTTTTGCTTCCATGCTATTAACCTTTCCCGCATCCCTGCATCAAAGAGATGCCGCTGGAGCATGATGAATTGGATCAAGATCGCGACAGCTCAAATAAATCATCCAAATAATAGTAAGAAATGGCCGCATAGTTTATAAATAAAGATGGCGGAAAACTAAATCCTCTGACCGACATCAGTCCAACCAAAAAGCAGCCCCGTGGTAACATGACAGAGAAGGTCACAAACGAGGAGATGGAAGAGAGAACTCGGGAGATTCTGGAGGGATTTTCAGAGAGGGATGGAGCCCTCATCCCCCTTTTGCAGAGAGTCCAGGCCAGGCTAGGCTACATCTCGCCCGAGGCGGTATCGGCCATTTCAGAGGTTCTGGAACTATCGGAAAGCGATATTTACGGAGTTGCCACATTCTACGCCGAGTTCAGGCTGGCAAAGCCAGGATGCCACCAGATAAAGGTCTGCATGGGCACATCCTGCTATCTTCGAGGAGCCAGAGAGCTGCTGGAGCATGTGAGCAGGCGTCTTGGTCTCAGGCCGGGCCGCACGAGAGGTGATGGGAAGTTCAGCCTTGAGACTGTGGCGTGCCTCGGTTGCTGCTCCAGGTCGCCGGTGATGTCCGTTGACGGCGCGACCTATGGAGACCTCTCGCCCGACAGGGCCGACGAGATTCTCGCAAGCCTGGAATCAGAGGTCAGTGAGACGCCATGAAGAGAAAGCGGGCATCAGATCCCGAAGCTTGGGCAGAGTTCTGCAGCGAAGCCAAGAAGGATTGGCTGAATCTCTTTCATGCGAATCGTCCGCTCGTGTGCACTGGCCTCTCTACCTGCGGAATCTCCGCGAAGGCGCTTGATACCCGCAAAGCCCTGGAGGATGAGTTCAGGGATCGCGGCGTTGAGACCCTGAGCATGGGCGTGGGCTGCCTAGGTCTCTGCTATGCAGAACCTCTTGTTTACATAAAATTGCCCGGCAAGCCGAACATCGTTTATGGCTACGTCGCCCCTGAGGTGGCCTGCGCCCTGGTGGAACATCTTCTTGAAGAGAACAAATATGCAGCCTCCGACGATGATAACATCGGGAAGAGGGCATTTGGAACCATAGATCTTCCGGAGCTGCCAGATGAGCCCCGTGGAGGCCTGCCGTCCATCTGGGAGCATCCCATGCTCAAGCCCCAGGTGAGAATCGCCCTGAGGAACTGCGGCATCATAGACCCTGAGAAAATTGAGCACTACATCGCAAGAGGCGGCTACCTGTCGCTGGCCAAGGCTCTCGACCTCGCGCCCGAGAAGGTCATCGAGGAGGTGAAGGCCTCAGGCCTTCGGGGGCGCGGCGGTGCGGGATTTCCCACAGGGATGAAGTGGGAGTTCTGTCGCCGTGCGCCGGGAGATGAGAAGTACCTCATCTGCAACGCTGACGAGGGCGATCCTGGTGCCTTCATGGACAGATCCATCCTCGAGGGCGATCCCCACGCGGTCATCGAGGGCATGCTCATCGCCGCTCACGCCATCGGCAGCACAAAGGGCTACATCTACTGCCGGGCTGAGTACCCGCTGGCATTGAAAAGGCTGTATTTAGCCCTCGATCAGGCGCGCGACCTCGACCTGCTGGGAGAGGACGTCTTGGGCCGGGGCATGGACTTCGACATCTCCATCAAGGAGGGCGCTGGAGCCTTCGTCTGCGGGGAGGAGACCGCCCTGATGGCCTCGATCGAGGGACGGAGGGGCATGCCCCGAACACGCCCGCCCTTCCCCGCCAACTCAGGCCTCTGGGGAAGGCCGACGAACATCAATAACGTCGAGACCCTGTCGAACCTCGCCGCCATCATCGAGAAGGGCGGCAAGTGGCACGCATCTTTCGGCATAGGTCGCAGCCGCGGCACGAAGACCCTCTCCCTGGCGGGGACGGTCCGCAGAGCCGGCCTGATCGAGGTTCCTTTAGGGACTACACTTCGCGAGATCATCTTTGGCATCGGCGGCGGCATCAGAGAGGAGAGGACCTGCAAGGGCGTCCTCACAGGCGGCCCCTCAGGCGGCTGCATACCTGCAGTGCATCTTGATATTCCTGTGGACTACGAGTCCCTGACTGAGAAGGGCTCTATCATGGGCTCAGGCAGCATGATAATCATCGACGAGGGCACATGCATAGTGGACCTGGCCAGGTTCTTCCTCACATTCACGCAGGGGGAGTCCTGCGGCAAGTGCACTCCCTGCCGCATCGGGACGAGGCAGATGCTGGCCATCCTTGAGAAGATCTCTCGCGGCAGAGCCGGAATGGCGGACCTGGCAAAGCTTGAGAAGCTGGCCAACGCTGTTCGGAGCGGCTCTCTGTGCGGCCTTGGAGCAGGAGCGCCGAACCCTGTGCTCACTGCGCTCAGGTACTTCAGGGGCGAGTTCGAGAGTCACATCCTTGAAAAGAGATGCTCTGCCCTTGTCTGTCGCGACCTTATCTCATTTTCCATCGACCCCGAGAGGTGCAAAGGCTGCGACCTGTGCAGGGATGTCTGCCCTGCAGGGGCGATCACAGGCGAGAAGAAGAAGGCCCACGCCATCGATCAGAGCGCCTGCATAAAATGCGGGGCATGCGCCAAGATCTGCCCTGAGAAGTTCAGGGCAGTGGTCAAGGGGGCGGCACAATGCGATTGAAGATAGACGATCAGGAGGTGGAGGCCGTGCCCGGAACCACTGTCAAGGAAGCTGCAAGAGCAGCGGGCATAATGATCCCAGGCCTCTGCGATCATCCGGATCTCGAGCCCTATGGCGGCTGCAGGCTTTGCCTTGTGGAGATCGAGGGGATGCGGGGCTATCCCTCATCCTGTACTCTTCCGGCATCCGAGGGCATGGTGGTCAGGACGAAGACGCCAGCCCTGCTGGATCTCAGGCGAGGCATCCTGGAGATGCTCCTCTCTGAGCACCCTAGCAGCTGTCTCGTCTGCGAGCGCAGGGGAGAGTGCGACGAGATCCGGGAGGCGATGAGAAAGGTTCCTGAGACGATGGGGTGCAGGTACTGCCCGAAGGACGAGAGGTGCGAGCTGCAGGAGACGGCAGAGCAGATCGGCATCGAGCGGGTGGATCTGCCGCGCATCAGCCCTGAGAAGGAGATGGTGAGGAGCCCCTTCTTCGACCGCGATTCGAATCTCTGCATCCTCTGCGGGCGCTGCATCCGGGCCTGTGATGCACGTGGCCTTGGGGTCATCTCCTTCGTCTTCAGGGGCTTTGATTCTGGGATTGGAACCGCCTTCGGGAAGCCTCTGGAGGAGGTCGGCTGCAGGTTCTGCGGGGCATGCGTGGACGTCTGCCCCACAGGTGCGCTCGCGGAGCGCCGTGGCCGCTGGGCAGGCACTGCACAGTGTGTGGTGACGACCACCTGTCCCTACTGCAGCTCCAACTGCCAGATCGGCCTTGAGGTCGCCGAGGGAAAGCTGCTGCGGGCCAGGCCCGAGGGCAGCCGCCTGTGTGTGCGCGGGAGGTTCGGCCTGGAGTTCGTAGAGCGAAAGCGGCTGAGAAGGCCGCTTCTCAGAAAGGGCGAAAGGCTAGTTGAGGTCTCATGGGATGTGGCGCTGGATTTTGCGGCGAAGGGGCTCGCAGAACATAAAGGCGGGGATTTCGCGCTCTTCTCCTCGGGCTGTTTGACCAATGAGGCCCTCATCCTGGCGCAGAGGCTCGCAAGAGACGTGATGGAGGGCGAGGCTGTGGCCGATGAGAGGGCCTCGCGCTTCAGGAGGGAGGTTCTGACCGATGGTCCCCTGCTGGTGGTGGGAGACCTGGCGGAGACGAACCCTGCCCTGGAGCTGGAGCTGCGCAAGGCCTCGCCTGTGGTGGTAAGTCCTCTCAAGACGCTTCTGGCCAGGAAGGCTGCCCTCTGGCTCCGGCCGCCCCCCGGAGAAGAAGCGGCGGTCCTGTTGGCGATCTCAAGCGCATTGCAGTGCCGAAAGGATGATTCGGAGGACATCTCGGGATCTGACGAGATCCAGAGGGCAGCATCACTCCTTCAAGGGGCCACAATTATTGTCGGGCCCGACTCTGCTCCTGGCGTTGCAGAGGCGGCGCGCAGGCTTGCCAATGCAGCGAAGGGCGGGCTCTGCCTCGTCGGAAGGAACTGCAACTCTCAGGGAGCCGTCTCCCTGGGCCTGGACAGAGGTTACTTCGAGGCTGCGAGGAGGCTTTTGCAGGGGGATCTGAAGGCCGCATATCTCGTCGGCTCAAATCCGGCTAGGGCCTCGCCTGAGATGGTCGAGCCGTTATCGAGATTGGATTTCCTGGTGGTCCAGGATCTCTTCCTGACTGAGAGTGCAGAGCAGGCGGACGTCGTCCTCCCCGCCTCGAGCTTCTCTGAGATCGACGGCACATTCACAGCAAGCGACGGAGGGCTGCTTGCAGTGCGTCACTCTGTCTCGCCAGAGGGCAGCAGGCCCGACTGGGAGATCCTGGCAGAGCTGGGCCGAAGGATGGGTGGCCAAGGCTTTGAGCTCCCGAGCAGTGACGAGGTGCAGAAGAGGATGCAGTTGCCACAAGAGGAGATGCCTTCTGCCTGCCTCCCCCAGGGCGAAGAGGCAAAGGCCAAAGCAAGCGGATCATTCCTGCTCATGGAAGGGCCCTTCGTCTTTGATTTCGGCAGCGGGACAAGGACTTCGAAGGTCTTCGATCTGCAGTACCTGACCCGGGACCGGAGAGTGGAGATGAATCCCAAGGATGCAGCCAAGGCGGGCCTGGCTTCTGGAGATGAGGTTTTCATTGAGACGGATAAGGAGAGCATCGAGGCCCGAGTCAGGGTCTCGGGACGGGTTCCAGTGGGAGTTCTGAGAATCCCGGGAAGAAAGAGCAGGATCACAGGCGCAGAGGTGAGGCGGGATGCATGAGGTTCTGAATAAAGAGGCGCTTGCGCCAGGACTCATTCACCTGAGGATAAGAGCACCCGAGATCGCCAGGAAGGCTCAGCCCGGCCAGTTCGTGATAGTAAGAGTGGACGAGCGGGGAGAGAGGGTGCCCCTGAGCCTTGCCGACTGGGATCATGAGGCCATCTCAGTCATCGTCCAGGACGTCGGCGTCTCAACGCGCAAGCTGGCGGCGCTCGAGAAGGGCGATCTGATCCTGAACCTTGCAGGACCCCTGGGAAAGCCAAGCGAGATCTCTCTCTTTGGCACAGTCGCAGTCGTCTGCGGCTGCTTTGGAATCGGGCCCGGCTATGCCCTCGCCAGGGCGCTGAAAGATGCAGGGAACAGGGTGATCATCATCGTCGAGGCGCGCAACAAGGACTGGCTCTTCTGGCAGGAGAAGCTGAAGGCGGTCTCCGATCGCCTGGTGGCAACCTTCAATGAGCCTGGAGCTGATGATAAATGCGCCACGTCTCCCATGGAACGGCTTCTTCTCTCGGAGAAGGTGGACAGGGTTTATGCAGTCGGCTGCACCTTCATGATGATGGAGATCTCGCGGGCAACAGAGCCCTCAGGAATTCCCACGCGCGTCAGCCTCATGCCCCTCATGGTGGATGGGACTGGGATGTGCGGTGCCTGCCGCTGCATCGTCGGCGGCGAGACCAAGTTCGGATGCGTGGACGGTCCAGAGTTCGACGGGCACAAGGTGGACTGGGATCTCCTGATCGAGCGCATGAGGGCCTACCTGGATGAGGAGACTGAGGCCCTTGACCTCTGGGATCGGCAGAACTGGCACAGGGCCCTAGATCGCAAGGCCTGGCTTCAAAGGGCCTGAGCCAGCCAGGAGATCAAAAAAATAATATCCGAATAGTCGCTTATATGTTCTGCAGTCTGAAGTGGCGGTCGTTGAGATGTCTTCTTCAAAGAAAGCCTGCCCTTTCGTCACCAGGGAGTGTCTTCGGGAAGGCTGCCTGGCGTGGAGAGAGTGTGACTGCAGCCTGATACCCGTGCCGGCGCGGGGCCTCGGCCCCTTCGAGCAAAAGCTGACTGAGGCAGCACCTCTGATGTATAGGACTCTTCTTGATCTGGTCAATGTCATGGAGGATTCCTCAAGAGACTGCGGGACCTGCGGCCCTGAGCTATGGAACTATGCGCAGCAGGTCAGGGCCTCATTCCTGGACGAGCTCATAGCCTCCGAGCTGGCCATGGTCGGAATCAGGAGGGATGAGGTGAGCGGATAAGTCCGCTGCAGCGGAGTCCTGGTGAGATCGTGGTTTCTACAAGCTTCCTCACGAGCTGTCCGAGGTGCGGCTACCCCGCCGCAGAGGCTTGGACAGCGGATGGAGTGACTGTGCGCGTGCGCTGCAATATATGCGGATACCAAGGCGCTCTGCCTCATCCGGATCTGAAGGAGAGGCCCTGGAGAGAGGGATAGTCCAACGGCCCAGTCGCATGAAAAAATATGCCGAACGACTGGCGGCGAGCCCGTCATTGTCTGGGCTGGTTGCCTGATTCAACTCTCAGCGGGCTGCAGGGCATCTCGGTCTCTGATCGATGATCGGCTGAGACAGAAATGAAAACTCCGATGAAAACTCTGATCATTCTTTCGGGAGAGCAAACTACAAGAGAGCAAACTACTTAAAAATAAACATCCATATCTATTCAGAAAGCAGGTGCGAGAGAGACATGACCGATGGCGAACCCGTCAGGCTCAAGGTTGCTGAGGCAAATCAGGGTGATGTGGGGAAAGGAATAATCAGGATGGGTGAGGCTTATCTGGAGAAGATCGGAGCCCGGCCCCTGGATGTGGTGGAGGTCGTCGGCTCAAGGCCAACAGCCGCACTGGCTGTCAATGCCTACTCCGCAGATCAGGGATTCGATATGGTCAGGATGGACGGCCTGATCAGATCCAATGCGGGGACGAGCATCGGCCAGTATGTGGAAATCAGGAAGGCTGACTGGAGCGATGCCAAGCACGTCACTCTTGCTCCCGTGACCCAGGGGATGCAGATCTTCGCGCCTGGAGATGTCCTCACCAAGGTCTTTAACGGAAGGCCTGTCACCCGCGGGGACCTGATCTCCACCACAAGCGTGCGAAAGCCCCCCACAGACACCCTGGGCAGGGAGACCATGTTCGAGGAGATCTTCAGGGGATTCCTCGGAGCCCAGGCCTTCGGCCTCGGGGAGATCAAGCTGCGGGTCATATCTGCCAGCCCTGCGGGAATAGTCAAGATCACTGAGGCAACTGAGATCGAGCTTCTGCCCCAGGCTGTGGAGACCCCCGAGAGATCAGTGCCCTCAGTGGTTTACGAGGATGTCGGCGGCCTCAAGCCCGTGATAACCAAGGTTCGGGAGATGATCGAGCTTCCTCTGAAGCACCCGGAGCTCTTCGACCGCCTGGGCATCGACCCTCCCAAAGGAGTCCTTCTGCACGGCCCCCCCGGCACCGGCAAGACTATGCTCGCCAAGGCTGTGGCCAACGAGAGCGATGCGTACTTCATAAGCATCAATGGCCCCGAGATCATGTCCAAGTACTACGGGGAGAGCGAGAAGGCGCTTCGGGACCTCTTCGAGGAGGCTGAGAAGAACACCCCTGCCATCATCTTCCTGGATGAGCTAGACTCCATCGCTCCCAAGCGCGGCGAGGTCACTGGTGAGGTGGAGAGGCGTGTCGTGGCCCAGCTCCTCTCCCTGATGGACGGCCTGAAGGAGCGCAAGAATGTGATAGTCATCGGGTCCACCAACAGGCCCGAGGCCCTGGATATGGCTCTGCGCAGGCCGGGGCGCTTCGACCGCGAGATAGAGCTGGGTGTTCCTGACAACGAAGGCCGCTTGGAGATCTTCCAGATCCACACCAGGGGAATGCCGCTGCGTGAGGACGTGGACCTCGATGCCCTCTCCGATAGGACCTATGGATTCGTGGGCGCTGATATCGCGGCAGTGAGCAGAGAGGCTGCCATGAACGCCCTGCGGCGCATCCTGCCGGAGATCGACCTGGACGAGCCTACCATCCCCAAGGAGATCCTGGACAGGCTGATTGTGGAGAGGAGCGACTTCGATGCGGCCCTGCGCGAGATCCAGCCTTCGGCCATGAGGGAGATCCTGGTCGAGGTTCCCAATGTGAATTGGGAGGACATCGGAGGCCTCGAGGGCGTGAAGCAGCTCCTCGTGGAGGCAGTCGAGTGGCCCCTGCGAAACGCTGAGAGCTTCAGGCGGCTCTGCATAGAGGCACCGAAGGGCATCCTGCTCTATGGCCCCCCTGGCACCGGCAAGACTATGCTCGCCAAGGCTGTGGCCAATGAGAGCGAGGCCAACTTCATCACAGTCAAGGGGAGCGCCCTCCTCTCCAAGTGGTATGGAGAGAGCGAGAAGCGCGTCGAGGAGATCTTTCGAAAGGCGAGACAGGTCGCCCCGTCGATCATCTTCCTCGACGAGCTGGATGCGCTGGTGCCCCTGCGAGGATCTGCGGCGGGCGAGCCTCGCGCCACTGAGCGCATAGTCAACCAGCTATTGAGCGAGATAGACGGCCTGGAGGAGCTGCGCGGCGTTGTGGTGATCGGGGCCACCAACAGGCCTGACATCATAGATCCAGCGCTCCTTCGGCCCGGGCGCTTCGACGAGCTGATCATGGTCCCTGTTCCTGATATAGAGAGCCGCAGGAAGATCTTCCAGGTTCACCTCCAGAAGATGCCCCTGGCGAAGGACGTCGATCTCGATGAGCTCGTCCAGATGACAGAGCAGTACACTGGCGCAGATGTCGCAGCCCTTGTCAGGAAGGCAGGGCGATTGGCTTTGAGGGAGGATATGCAGTCCCAGACGGTGAGCCAGAAGCACTTCCTTGCAGCCATCCAGGAGATCGGTCCCTCTGTCACGCCGGATACTATGAAGTACTATGCAAAAATGGGCACAGAGCTGCGAAAGAGGGCATCTCGCGAGGTGGAGCGCAGCGAGATGTACGCTTGATGCAGCCTCATTTTTCCATGGCCATCGATTTTTCATCATCCTTATATGAGTCAAGGAATCCTGAGGGTTCAGGCGAACTTTAGCTGATATGCTGCAGCCATCTGACTGATGGTGCTGTTGCGCTAACGAGGGCCATGCGCCCTCGAAGATGGATCGGGTCTATAGAAGGATTAACGCCTTCAAATCGCCTGATCCATGCTTAAAGTCCTATCTCGCCTGTCCTCACTGTATAAGCCTGCTCCACCGGCAGCACGAAGATCTTTCCGTCTCCAGCATTTCCAGTCTGAGCGCTCTTACCTATTATGCTCACGGCCTCGCCCAGCTGGTCATCCTCGACCACTGTCATGAGCATTGTCTTGGGCATGTCATAGCTCTGGCCTAAAACCTGAACGCCCTTCTGCCTTCCTCTGCCGTAGACGTCCACTCTAGTGTAGGCGGCAAAGCCATCATCTCCCAGCATGGAAGCGACCTTCTCCACCATCTCGGGTCTCACAAAGGCCATGATCATCTTCATGACAATCGCCTGAGAAAGCTTCGCTCGAAGATTATAAAAGTCCTTTTGAGAGTTTTGCAGATGGGTTTTGCAGTATTATGAGATCGTGCTGCAGATTATGATATCTTATGAGCCCTTAGACCAGAACCTGTGGTCTCACCATATTCTCCTCTTTGGATT
This sequence comes from Methanosaeta sp. PtaU1.Bin060, assembly GCA_002067365.1. Classification (GTDB taxonomy): domain Archaea; phylum Halobacteriota; class Methanosarcinia; order Methanotrichales; family Methanotrichaceae; genus Methanothrix. The sequence continues at coordinate 88,034 of MVRK01000029.1, forward strand.
AACCACACATCAATATCTACTGCCCGGCGCCAAATTTTGAGATGCAATGCCCGAATTAAGAAAAGATTGATGAATTAGAATCCGTTTCTTTTGAGCTTGAGATTGCCGGCCTTTTCTATGGCATCTGTTCTTACGCCATCCCACACCTCTATGAAGCCGCCCTCTTCTGCTATCTTGAAGAGGCCCATGCCCTCATCACTCCTGACGATGACTGTGCTCATGCCAGGAGCACTCCCGATGCTGCCGACAGAAATATCCGCCTGCTTCGCAGTGAAGTCGGCGCAGGCTCTGCAGCCAGGTTTAACGCACCCAGCTAATTCTGAGAGCGGGATGGTCTTTATGCTTCCGTCACGAAGAGACACTGACAGCATGCCATTCGCAGCTATCATCTTATTGATGCGCCACGGCTGAACGCCAAGACGCCCGGAGATCTCTTCTGCCAGGGAATCGTCAAAGGCCTCGAAGCAGAATAAGCCTATGAGGAACCTTATCTTATTCGCAACCTTCAGAGCGTACTCATTCGATGATCTCCTGAGAAGCCCCACTGCCTGGACGGTGCATGGCGTTCCGACGAGCGCTATGTTCTTCGTCTCCGGGTCCTTTATTATATCCTTGATGGCCTCAAGAACGGCATTGCTCGTGTACACGCTCCCTGCACACTTCTCCAGATCCTTTGCATCATGAACGACTCGCGGCTGAGGCTTCTGCGCCCAGCGGTCAAGGCCCATGACAAGAGCGCAATCCACCAGATCCTCATCGAGCGCCGCGGACAATAATGCAGTCACTGCGCCGCCATTCTGGAACCGCTCGCTGCTGGTCTTGGATCTCACATTCTTGATCTCAAGATGCGGCCCTATGATCTCCGAAGAGACTATATTTTTGATGTTAGCGGGCAGGCGGGGGCACGCATCAAGGCATGCCCCGCAGTCGACGCAGGGTGCAATCTGACTTGGTCTGTTGAGCTTCGGGTCAAAGGCGAGGGTATCTGCGAGACATACAGCGATGCATGCCCTGCAACCTGCACAGATGTCCTTTCGCCAAACATTCTCATCAAGCTCCTGGTAAGGCAGGAGCATGGGTTTGATTGTATCATTTTCCAGCATGAGATGCACCGCCGAAGATGTATCAGGTCGGATGAATCAGGTCGAACAAGGACAAAACCTTTCCAGCCCCAGGAGATAAGCGGCACCGGCGATGGTGGTGCCGTAGAAGACCACCCGCCTTTTGTGGCGCAAGGCATTCTCCATCAGGCCGTCGATTGTGCCATTCACGAGGGTCGATCCGGTTATCAGTATTATCTGGCATTCCTCGAAGATCCGGGTGGATTCAAGGCCGTCCAAAACCTCCACTCCACAGCGCATCTTCCCGGCCTCCGGCAGGTCGGAGACCATCACCCTCTCAGGACCGAGTGTCTTCACCAGCGCTTCGAGAAGGGCTGGCTGCATGCCTATAAGCCCCACCTTCTCTGCACCCTGCTCTTTCAGCCAGAGCCCTAGGTGCGATGCGCACTCTCTCGGTCCGTCGTCCTTGCAGTGAATAGTCCCCTCAACCAGGCCGAGGCTCCTGAGAACCGCATTCATGGTCGCCACGAAAACAGCACGCTCAAAGGTGCTCTTCAAGGGCCACTTTAGCACATCTCCCAGGCAGCCCTGAAAACTTCCAGATGCCGTTGTGAAGGCCTGACCTGCATAGCCCCTGTAGTGCGCCTGCATCAGGACCTCCTTTCCCCTCAGAAGCGGAAAGTCCTTCCTCTCAGGCTCTCCCAGGGCCTCTTTGGGGGCAAGCGGGCTGCTTGCGACCACCTCATCGATAGAATCCGAATTAGGACCACTGCAATCGTTCAATGATTCTATCTTTGCGATGAGACGCCTTTTTGCCTCCTGCAGCAGTCCCTCTCCCTTTGCATCAGGATCGCACAGCGCTCTTGGATTTGGCTCCATTCATGCCTCGAATTATGTCTCGCTACTTTTTGCAGTGGGGATGGCGGTCCAGCTCATGACATCCTCAGCTTTGCCTGTGAGCACAACCCTTCCCGTCTCCAGCAGGCACGCCCTGTCACCGATGCAGGCCACATCCCTCAGGTCATGGGTGACTATGATGCTCGGGACTCCGCAGGTATGAATCCTTTCCCTGAGGTCCCTTCTCATGGCTGCCTGCCTTCGAACATCCAATGCCGAAAGAGGTTCGTCCAGCAGCAGGAGGTCCGGCTCGATTATAAGCGCCCTCGCAAGGGCCACGCGCTGCTTTTGACCTCCGGAGATATCGACTGCTCGGGCATTCCTGATTTCCCATAGGCCCGCATCAGTGAGATGGTCCTTCACAAGGAGTTCGATCTCTGCTTTTGGCATCTTTCGAGTGCGCAGGCCGAAGGCCACGTTATCATAGATGCTCATGTTCGGAAAAAGTGCATAGCTTTGGAAGACAAAGCCAATGTTCCTCATCTCGGGCGCAACATCTATTTTGCGACTCGAATCGAAGAGATGTCTTCCATCAAGAGCAATTGTCCCAGTATCCGGCTTAAGAAGGCCTGCTACCATGTTCAGGAGGGTGGTCTTTCCGCAGCCGTTGTCGCCCACCAGCATGAGGATCTCACCCTCCTCGACCCTCAGGTTTACATCAAGATCGAAATCTCTCAGCTTTTTCTTGATATCAATTTCCAGCATTCTTGTACACCCGGCGCGTGAGGGTCTTCACAAGAGCTATGACCATGAATGAGATGGCTACCAGTATCAGAGCGATGCATAAGGAGACGTCCAGGTCTCCCTGCATGGCCGTGTAAATGGCCAAGGGCATGGTCTGGGTCCTTCCCTGGAAGTTGCCTGCGAACATGATGGTCGCTCCGAACTCGCCAAGAGAGCGGGCGAAGGCCATGATGGCACCCGAGATGAGGCCGTTGCAGGCTATGGGAAGGATCACATGGAAGATCGTGTATGTCCTTGATGCGCCAAGGGTGCGCGCAGCGTTCTCGAAACTCAGATCCACATCCTCGAAGCTGGTCCTGGCCTGGCGGATGTAGAAGGGCGAGGAGACGAAGACCTGGGCTATGATCACAGCCAGGGTTGTGAAGGCGATGGAGATGCCGAAGGCATCCAGGTAACGTCCCAGAATGCCCATCCGCCCGAAGGCCATGAGGAGCGCAATGCCCGCCACAGCCGGAGGCATGATCACAGGCAGGTCGATCAGAGAGTCAGCGATCTCCTTGCCGAAGTAATGGAACCGGGCATGGATGTAGGCTACGGGCGTTCCCATGAGAACCACTATCGATGTCGTCAGGGTCGATGTCATCAAGCTCAGCCTCAGGGCATCCATCACCACGGGATCGTGCAGTGATCTGATGGTGGTCTCCAGGGGGCTCTTGAGAAACAAGGAGGCCACAGGCAGCGCTATGAAGGCGACGGAGAGGATCAGCAGGATGGCTGGCACCATCTTCGGGGCGATCTCCTTGGCCCTGGCAGAGAGACTCACGGCTCCTTGATCCTCTTCTGGAAGCATGATCAGATGGCTAACTTTTGCTTGATTCGAAGCCATGAGCACCCCATATGCGCATTCATCAGCTGTACAGTGCAGATAGATCTGAGAGCCAGAGGTTTTTGGCCTCCGGCTCCCTTAATTGGAGGTTGAACATCAGGTCGTGGCCTTGGCAGCAGCCGCCGATGGCGTTGCTGTGGCCGCTGGGCTCTCGACAGGCTCAAATCCATATTTCTCCAGGACGGACCTGCCCCTCTCTGATTCAACGAGGTTTATGAACTCCTCAGACTCCACAGGATACTTGGACTCCTTCAGGATCCCTATGGGATACTGGCCGATGACGTTATACTCGTCTGGGATCTCTATCTTATCAACTTTGCCGGCAAGATCCTCAGTGACATCGGAGACGTAGGCAAAGCCCACATCTGCTTCACCCAATGCGATCTTTGTCACCACATGGCTGACAGTCGTCTCCTGGGAGACTATGTTGTCCATGACCTTCTTCTTGTACTCAGGGCCATAGGCAGAGTCGTTTCCGAGCTTATTTATGATCTGTATGGCATAGTCGCCCACAGGAACGTCCTTCGTCCCTATGACGATCTTCACGCCCGGCTTTGCGAGGTCGGTGAGGTTCTTGATCTCCGCAGGATTATCTTTGGGGATTATCAATGAGATCTTGTTCCTGGTGAAGATGGAGACGCTGCTGTTGTTCATGAGTTCCTCGGCTTTCAGAGCATTCATCTGCTTCGTGTTGGCAGAGGCGAAGACGTCCGCGTAAGCTCCATTATCGATCTGAGTGCGCAGCACCTGGGAGCCGTCGAAGTTGAAGACCACGTCGATATTTGTCTCATTCTCATATATCTGTCCTATCTCGCCAAAAGCGCCTGTCAAAGACGCTGCTGTGAAGACGGTTAGCTCTTTGGGCTGCTCAGCACAGAAGCCTGCAGCCACTGTAAGAAACATGACTGCAAGCGCAGATACGAATATTCGCTTTACTATCAAGTCTATCACCTTTTCTCAACGGGGATCGGGAATCAACTCTGGTTTATGCCGGCTCGTATCCATCCTTCTCAAAGATGGCTTTGCCCTCATCGGATTTCACCAGGTTTATGAATCTCTCAGCCAGATCAAAGGACTTGGACTGGTTCAGCACGCCGATGGTGAACTCCGATTTTACATTGTATTTCTCTGGGATGTCTATCACAATGAGCTTATCCGCATACTCGGGACTGACCTCCGACTCATGGATGAAAGCTGCATCCGCCTCTCCCAATGCTACTTTGGAGACTATGAAGTTGATATTTGTCTCCTGGGAGACCATATTGGCGAGCACCTTTTCCTTGTAGCCAGGGCCATAGGCAGGATCTGCGGCCAGCTTGTCCAGGATCTGCAGAGTCGTATTGGTTATGGGCAGGTCTTTTGCTCCAGTGACGATCTTCACCCCTGGTTTGGCGAGGTCGCTTAAGTTCTGGATCTTGGCAGGATTGCTCTTGGGAACTATGATCTCCTGCCAGTTTCTGGCGAAGACCGATATGCTGCTGTTATTCAGGAAACCTTCCGACTTCAAAGCTTTCAGATTCTTGTCGTTGGGGATGGCCAGGACATCTGCGTAAGCTCCATTCTTGATCTGGGCGCGCAAGATCTGGGCCCCATCGAAGTTGAATGCAACGCTGGCATCCGATTCGTTTTTATAGATCTCTCCCAGCTCGCTGAAGGCGCTCATCAGACCGGCTCCGCAGAATACAGTAAGCTCTTTTGGCTGCTCAGCACATAGACCTGTAGATGCTATCAGAAATAGCGCTGTCAGGATCGCTGCAACTGCACGTTTGTTCCCCATTTTTTATGACCTCTCGATTCGTCGATGTAAACGTTTATGATTACTATTTGGCTTTCATGTCAACAGGTATGTAAAACATTTAACCTTTGCGCCCCAAGGATCAGATCTCGATGGCAAACACCGCCCAGTCGAGCTGCTTTATGGCCCCCCAGAGGTCAAAGGACATCTTCATCAGGCCGTATTTGCGGTAGAGAAGCTGGCTGACGTGGATCTCATCATCTCCGTCCACACGTATCGCCTTGCCTTTGATCGGCAACCCGTGAGGCCTGCCAAGCGCATCCGAAGGAGCTACCCTGACATTGGGATTGTTGCGCATACGCTTGACCTTTCCGCTGTTGGCATAGGACCTGATGAATATCCTGTCACCATCTATCACGAACCAGACGGGTGTGGCGACTCCCTTGCCCGACCTCTTGTAGGTCTCGAGGCTTATGTACTCCTTGTTCAGGAACTGATACATCTTGCCGTCGTCCGTCAATCTCAAAATCCCCCCTTGAAGACCCTAAATAAGCATCCAGCAGTCTCATCGAGCTGCAGAGAAACTCCCTTACGCCTCGGCTTTAAGGGCTGCACTGAAGGTCGATTGGGCTTGTCTCTCATTTTCTGAGAGCGCCTTTTGAAGATAATCGATATACCCCTCAGCCTTCTCTTTTTCAGGTGTTGCCTTCAGAGCCGCAATGAAATTGTCCATTTTATATTCCGGAAGGTCGATCGTCTCTATCTGATCGCTTGAGCTTTTTGAATTGCTCTTGAAGATGTTCTCCCAGAGGATTGTGGCGTCTGCAGTGCCATCCACGACTGCATCTAGCTGAGCCGAAGTGCTCTGCACTGATACCTTCGTGATATTGAGTCCTGTGGCATTGACTATATCCCGCGCAAGGCATCCTCCCGGCATGTGCTGGTCTGTAACTGCCACCCTTTTTCCATTTAGGTCGTCTGACGAGGTGATGCCTAATCCTGCTCTCGTGATCATCAATGCCCTCTCGGAGTACAGATAGCTGTAATCTTCAATCAGCCCCATCTTCATCAGAGCCTTCATGCCGGTGAGGTTATAAAGTGGATAATCCTCCTCAAGGATGACGACGTCGGCCTTTGAGTCCTTATCTGAGAGCATCTTCAAGAGTGCCTTTCTTCCATTCACACAGGTTATGTTGACGGGGACGTTATACTGGTTGCTGTAATTTTCTGAAATCCTCTTGATCAGGCCATCGCTTATGATCTCGTCATGAGGGCCGCAGACATGAAGCTCGGGCAAGGCATCTGCATAGGCAGATCCGCTTAAGACGAGCAATGTGCACAGTGCTGCCATTATAGCAGAAGCTCTTTTATGGCTGCTATGCCTGACGAAATTCTCATGCATCCTCAAAACCATATGCCCGATCAGGAGCAAGGCCGCTAACGTGGCCATGAGAAAAGTCATCGAGCCCAAATAATCGCCTCCAATCCCAGGATTCGAGCTTGGATGGATGGCTATACTCACATAACTCAGAGGCAGATCCACATCACACATCTTTAACACCTACATTAGTCACACATTCCACATGTACTGCATTGCTCAGGTGTGCAGCTACCCTCGCAGGGTCTCGTATCCACTCGCTTCAGCCGTCCGCCGCATTTAGGGCATCTGATATCTCTTCCGTGCTTGCCGCAGGCGCAGGGCAGCATCTCGAAGATATAGCTGCATGACCTGCACTGAAACCTGCGTTGGACCGGGGATCTCATCTTCTCGAATCCCCCTCCATGAGCGTGTTGGCCAGCGTATCAAGCAACCTTCCAGCGCCCTCATAGCCTATGGTCAGCTGCCGGCCGGCTCCCACCCGGTCAGAGCATGGAAGACCCACTCTGACCAGAGGTATCCTCTCGGCCTTGGAGATCTGGCGGCCATTGGATGTCCCTATCAGAATTTCGATCTCGGACTTCTTCACCTCCGCTTGTATATCTGAGAAGTCCACTCCTGCAAGGGCTTTTGAACCTGGAGAGATGGATCTCACAGCCTCGATGAACCCGGGGCTCTTGGAGCCCGTGGCAACTATGGCAGGCACCGCCCCGACCTCGCACAGCAGCTTTGCGAGGCCAATGGCCATCTCAGTGTCCCCGAAGATCGCGGCTCTCACCTCGGCCAGATATTTGTGCACATCTACCATGGTGTCCAGCAGCCTTCCCCTCTCAAGCTCGTACTCCCTTGGAAGGGCCATGTCCGTCGCCCTCTCTACCTCTGAGACGAACCGGTCCGAGTTCTCAAGGCCGATCGACAGAGGCAGGACTGTATTAGGCACTCCAAATCTCTCCTCCAAATATGCGCCCGCAGAAGACTCCTGGAACCTTCCTCCCAGAGTTATGGTCTGCCTGGAGAGGCCCATCCTGGCCACATCAGCCAGGGGAGTCCCTCCTTCGGGCATCATCGATAAGCCCGGCGAGAGTGGCGCATCGAAGGTTTCGGAGATGTCTGGCAGGATTGTCACATCCAATTCCAGCCCCCATGCCCTCAGCATGCTCTTCAGATATCGGACATCCGCAGGAGAGACCGCTGTTCCCAGGATGAGGTTCAGGCTGCTGCTGTTTGACCTTCTTCTGTAGAGCTTGCTTCTGTTCAGCCTATCCCTGGGCGGGAGATCTGCTACAGTCTGCTGAACTATCGCCTGCAAGGCATTTGCATAGCCTTCCTCGTGTGATCCTCTGTAGCTTGGCGTTGCGACATGGATTATTGGCAAGCCCCTTGCCAAGGGCTCCTCCTGCTGAAACTCCCTGATTATCTGGCCCACATCATCGCCTATGGTCTCCGCAAGGCATGTGGTGGCTACCCCAATGGCCTTGGGCTTGTAGCCATGGATCAAATTTTTCAGGCCCTTCTTGAGGTTGGCTGATCCACCATAAACAGCCCCTTTCTCGCTGAGGGCCGATGACGCAATATCCACGGGCTCCCTGAAATGATGGGCGAGGTACAGCCTCATGTAGGTGCTGCAGCCCTGTGACCCGTGAAAGATCGGCATGCAGCTCTCCAGCCCTCTGAAGGCCAGGACTGAGCCCATGGGCATGCACATGTGGCATGGGTTGACGTTTGAGTAGCTGTCAGACATTCGCCCTGGCCTCCTGTGGTCGTGCTTCTCGAATCCTTTCTTCCGGGACGATCTGCGTCAATGGACTTTCCCTCAGCGTCGGGAGCGTCCAGACAGGGCTGTTGACGCTGATGTCAACTTCCCTCGCGAAGTTGACCATTCCATCGAACCCCTCGAAGCTCACAGTGCGGTCGTGGTTGAAGTCGCAGAAGGCGATTTTGAGTTTGTAGGCCAGGAACCGCTCCTTGACCCCGGCCACGAGCAAGTTGGCTCGCTGCTTGATCAGAAGCTCTTTTAGCTCCAAGGGATTAGCGTCGTCTATTATCACAGTTCCGTCCTTGACTATGCGAGCTATCTTCTTGTAGTCATCACTGTCACCAGTCTGTGTGCCTATGATGACAACGCTCATTCCCAGCTCCTCAAAGCCCTTCACAAGGGAGACTGCTTTGGCTGCTCCTCCCATGTATATGGCAGCCTTTTTTCCCTCTAACCTCGAGCGGTGTGCGTCTATCTCAGGTCTGACCCTTGCAGTCTCTCTCGCAATGATCTCCTCTGCCTTTGAGACTATCTCAGGCACATCGAAGAACTCAGCAGCAGTTCGGAGGGCAAAGGCCATATCGTGCAGCCCGAAGAAGCTCACGCGCCTGTAAGGTATGCCATACTTCTCTTCGACCATCTTGGCGAGATGAGTCATGGAGCCGCTGCACTGGACCAGGTTGAGCTTGGCCGTGTGCGACCTCTGAATATCCTTCACCCTCGAGTCGCCTGTGAAGGAGGCGACGATCTCCAGCCCCATCTCCTCGAAGAAGGGCTCTATCATCCAGAGGTCTCCTGCAACATTGTACTCTCCGAGCAGGTTGATGGGATAGCGCCCCTTCGGGGTGTACTGCTCTGTGCCTATGAGCTCAAAGAGGGCGCTGCATGCTGCCTTATACCCCTCGTTCTTGTTCCCCCGGAAACCCTCCGACCGCACAGGTATCACAGGTATCCCAAGCTCCTTGGAGGCTGATTTGCATACGGCCCCAAGATCGTCGCCTATCACCCCGACTATGCATGTCGAGTAGACGAAGATCGCAGGCGGCCTGTACCTGGCTGCGAGCTGCCTGATGGCCGAGGCAAGCCTCTTTTCGCCTCCGAAGACCACATCAAGTTCGCCCATGTCGGTTGAGAAGCTGGTCTTGTACAGATCAGGACCAGAGGTGCTGCTTCCCCTGATGTCCCAGGTGTATGCGGCACAGCCAATCGGCCCGTGGATTAGGTGAAGTGCGTCAGTCACAGGGTTCAGAACCACTCTGGCACCTGAGTAGACGCATGCCCTCTGGCTCACGGCACCCGCCAAGCTCTCGTTGTTGCAGGATAAGTGCCCACACTCCTCTCCTTTCCGGAGGATGTGGTCTTCCCTGCCATCAAATACATCGATTATTCCCATAAACCCTCAGAGTATCATCTCGAAGTGGGCATCGTCAGAGTCCCTGTCTCTTCTCTCAAGGAACGCATTGCCGATCATCTCGACAAGCCTCGCCGCTCCTGCGTAGCCGAGGACAGGGAAGTAATGCAGGTTGGCCCTGTCTGTGATGGGGAAGCCCACCCGCACCAAGGGGATATCCTCTGCCCGGGCGATCAGCTTGCCGTAGCTGTTGCCGATGAGCATATCGACGGGTCGGTTCTTGATCTTCTGGTGCAGGAGGAAGGTGTCTCCCAGCAATGCCTCGCAGCCAGGGGCGACGCCGCTGACCTCTTCGGCGAACTTCTTGTCCGGAGTGCCTGTCAGGGCAAAGACGGGGTTCATACCCATCTCGACGGCGATGCTGAGCAGGCCGACGACAGTGTCCGGGTCTCCGAAGATGGCCAGGCTCTTGCCGTGGAAGTGAGGATGGGCATCTGTCATCATATCTACGAGCCTTCCGCGCTCATCCTCCAGCTCGGATGGGATTGAGACGCCCATGAGGCTTGAGACGTTCATGACGAATGTGTCCGTATTCCGGATGCCTACGGGCATCGGGCCGATGACTGCAGGGATCTGGAACTTGCCCTTCAGGACAATAGCGCCTGAAGAACCTGCAGTTCGCCCTAGTGCGATGGTCGCCCTCGAGTTCCCGGCGTCCACCAGGTCAGGAATCGTGGTCCCGCCGGGAGGGTACAGGCCGCCGGACTCAGGCGTCATGGGAGCGTCGAAGACACCTGTCGTGTCGGGGAAGACTATATGCGAGACGCCCATCACAGTCAGGATTCGCTTGATCTCTCGGATGTCTCCGGGCTCCACGAATCCGGGTATCACATTCAGCTTTCCATTGGGCTTTGTCTTCCGGGGGAAGCTCTGGGCGATGGCCTTGACTGCATTGTCGTAGCCTGTGATATGTGACCCCACGTAGGAGGGAGTGCTGGCTATGACGACCCTGACCTTTGGATCGAAGAACTCCTCATCCTTGATCTCTTCCATAAAGGCGGAGACATCATCGCCAATGGTCTCGGATGAGCAGGTTGTGTTGATAGCCAGCACATCAGGGTGATAGATGCTGATTACGTTGTCAACAGCCTCCTTGAGGTTGTTTCTGCCCCCGAATACGACTGAGTCCTCTGTGAACGAGGACGTGGCCGCGAGCGTCGGCTCGCGGTAGTGGCGGGCCAGCACCATTCGAAGATAAGAGCTGCATCCCTGAGAGCCGTGGGTGATGGGCATACAATTATGGATGCCTTTGTAGGCCAGGATGGCTCCAATGGGCTGGCAGATCTTGGCCGGGTTTACGACCAGGGTCTCTCTTTGCACTATCTCTTTTGGAGTGTAATCAAGCATTGCTCTTCTGCCTCCATGGAGGAGTTATGAATTTCCAGGTGGGGCTGTTCACGGACATGTCTATGTCCTTTGCGAACTGTACAAATCCTTCAAACCCTGTGTACGGTCCGCTGTAATCGTAAGAGTGCATCTGGCGGGAGGGGATGTGCATCTTCTGGAAGACGTACTTGTCTTTGATTCCCGAGCAGAACAGGTCTATCCCCAGATCCTTCACCAGCCTCTCGCATTCATGGTGGCTGTAGTCATCGATCATGACCTGTCCATCTTTCATATGCGGCGACAGGCCCTCATAATCCATGAGTCTCGGAATCGACTTCCTCATCTCTTGAATCGTGGCGTCATCATACGGCGAGACTACATTCGGGTCGCGCTCGTAGTGGATGTCCTCCAGGACCTTGGAGCGTCCTGTGTGGACTATTGTGGATAGCACCTTTCTGCCCTCGTAGTCGTCCCTGTGGGCGAACTCGTATCCGGCCACGACCACCTCCATTCCAAGTGTCTCGAACATGTTTCTGAAGTGATGGGCGCGTGAGCCACCTACGAGCAACATGACCCTTTTTCCGGCTAGCCGCTGCCGATACATATCGATGATCGGCTGAACTTTGGCCATCTCCTCGGAGATCACTGCTTCCGTTCTACTGGTCAGATCCTGATCGTTGAAGAACGCTGCCATATCACGCAGGGTCTTGATGGTGTCCTCTACGCCCAGATAGTTTACTTTCAGCCATGGCAGGCCGTACTTCTCCTCCATCATGCGGTTGGTGTAGTTGATGGAGCGGTGGCAGAGCAGGATGTTCAGCTTGGCCCTATGGGCTTTTGCTATGTCGTGGAAGGATGCATCGCCTGTGAAGGGGCTGACCACGCGGTAGCCGACCTTCTCAAGCAGTTCCTTTACGACCCAGTAGTCTCCGCCGATGTTGTACTCTCCGAAGACGTTCACATCGAATGGTCCTGTCTCATCAGGTTCTTCGGTTCCAACCAGATGCTCCATCAGACAATTGGAGGCTATGTGGTGGCCTGCAGACTGGGAGACGCCGCGGTAGCCCTCACAGCGCACTGGGATGACCTTGATGCGGAGGTCCTCCTCGGCCTTCTTGCAGACGGACTCGATGTCGTCGCCGATGAGCCCTATCGGACAGGTGCAGAAGACTGATATGCACCCAGGTTTGAAGATGGCATACGCCTCACGGATGGCGTCCGCCAGCTTCTTCTCTGCGCCAAAGACGATATCCGTCTCCTTGACGTCGGTGGACAGGCAGTAGCCCGAGAAGCAGTCTCTGCCCTCTTCGGGCTTCATGAGGTTGCGCCTGGACCCCCATGTGAAGTAGGCGCAGCCTATCGGGCCGTGGGTGATGTGCAGTATATCTTTGATGGGCCCGAAGACCACGCCCTTGGAGCCGGCGTAGGCGCAGCCGCGGTTGGTCAGGATTCCCGGGATCGCCCTGTCGTTGGCCTCGATCTTCTGCTCGACCTCACAGGCATCCTTGACGACCACGTGCTTTCTCCTAACATCTCCTGTCTTCTTGGGAAGCCCTTTCAGCGAATCCTCTACAGCTTCGCAGCTGCCTGCGATCGTGATCGGCTCTCTCTCGACTCCGCTCATGATATGGCCACGCTCCCACGTTCTCCTGTTCTTATTCTGACAGACTCTTCCACAGGACAGACGAAGATCCGGCCGTCTCCAAAGTTGCCTGTGCGGTTGACCTTCGTGATCACTGCGACTACGGCCGGAACAAACTCATCTTCCACAATGATCGATATCATCCTCTTGGGAATGTACTTCATGCTCCTCCTGTCGGACTCGGGAAGCTCTGAAGGGTGGGGGATTGAGAGGCCCAGCTGTCTGCCGCGGCCTGTGACCTTGTAGGCTGTGATGGAAGGGATGCCGATGACATCCAGGGCGTTCTTTGTGGCCTCCATCTTGTTCATCTGGATGATGGCCAGAACCTCTTTCATGGTTTACAGCCCTCTCTGGCCTGTCCTTATGGTGTAGGCCTCCTCTACAGAGGATACGAAGATCTTGCCGTCGCCGATGTTGCCCGTGCGCGCCGAGTCCTCGATGATCTTGACAGCCTCGTCGAGGCGGGAGTCGTCCACCACTATCATGAGCATGGTCTTCGGGAGGTTGTCGTAGATCATGTCTCCCACCTTGATGCCCTTCTGCTTGCCTCTGCCGAAGACATCCATCCTGGTGAGCGCAGTGAAGCCGCCTGCTTCAAGGCCGTCTGCGACCTTGTCCACTGCTTCGGGCCGGATCACGGCTCGGATCATCTTCATTCAACGACACCCCATTCGGCCATTACTTGCTCCAGCTCTTCGTACTCCATCGGCTTCGGGATCACGAACATCTCGTTCTCATCGACAGCCTTGGCAAGGCCCAGGTATGCCTTCGCCTGGTTAGAGTCGGGAGCATATTGTATGACCGTCTGCTTATGAATCTCCGACTGATGGACGATGTTGTCTCTGGGGATGAACTGGATCATCTGGCTGCCCAGCTTCTCGGCGAAGTGGGAGACGAGCTCCTTTTCCCTGTCCACATTGCGGGAGTTGCAGATGATTCCACCCAGGCGGGTTCCGCCTGCCTCGGCGAACTTCTTGATGCCCTTGCAGATGTTGTTGGCTGCATAAAGGGCCATCATCTCGCCGGAGGCGACGATGTAGATCTCCTGGGCCTTGCCTTCCCGAATCGGCATGGCGAAGCCGCCGCAGACGACGTCGCCGAGGACGTCATAGAAGACGTAGTCGAGGTCGTCCGTGTAGGCTCCCAGGTTCTCCAGCAGGCCGATGGAGGTGATGATGCCTCTGCCAGCGCAGCCGACGCCGGGCTCGGGGCCGCCGGACTCGACGCACTTGATGCCGCCAAAGCCGGTCTTCATCACGTCGTCCAGCTGGACATCGCCCTCTTTCCTGAGTGTGTCCAGGACTGAGGGCTGCTTCCTGCCGTTCATCAGGAACTTCACAGAATCCGCCTTGGGATCGCAGCCTATCTGCATGATCTTCTTGCCCATGGTGGAGAGGGCTGCGGTGAGGTTCTGGGTGGTGGTCGACTTGCCGATTCCGCCTTTTCCGTAGATAGCAATCTGCCTCATGCTGCTCCTAAATTTCTTATTATTTCGATTATTATGGGCAGGCGGGGTCTGTTCAGGTGGTCTATGGAACCTCGCCCTCTGCCCGATGGTTGGGAGGAGGCCCCCAACACCGAGGATAATGCTCTGTGTCTGATGGGGCTTGCTGTTGCGGTCTTGGATCGAACTGTTCCTGGCATCCCACCTCCAAGCAGTAGGGTGAAGAAGGGCTTATAAGGAATTATTTGAGAAGAAGGCGGAGGATGTCGGATTTTTGCAGGAGCTTTTGTGAAAAGATAAGGGGATATCTTAACAATGGTGATCGGAATGAGGGGACTGGTGTCTTAATAGGGCCTTACATGAGGATAAAACCTTCGAATTTAAGATCTCTTGAGAGAGGAACAAACCCTTAAGATCTTGGATTACGCAGGCTTTGACTACGAACTGGTGGAGAACCTGAGACCCTTCGTTGTGAAGCTATCCAGGTACAGCTAATATGCACCGCTGCTCAAGAATTCCATAGCCTTTATGGAGACACTTGATTTGAGGATTTACCTCATGAGGGACCTCGCTGATCGAAAGGGCTATGAGGATAGGCTGACACAATTGAAGATGACATACGCTGATTAAGAATGGTGCATTGCAGTAGAGTTTTTCTAAGTCAAGGATTGCTTCATCTGCTCAAATCGAAAGAATTATAATGCATGTAGAATATTTGGTCATGATGCCAGCATATAAGAGACAGCACTATGTCCCCCAATTTTATCTAAAGAAGTTTACTATTGATGATAAAATTCAAGCATATAATTTGAAGTCCAAGAGACTTAACATGATGAATTGTAGGGATGTTTGCTCAAGAGATTATTTTTATGCTCAAATGCCAGAGGTTGAGCGATCATTCTCAGGGATGGAGGGTGAAGGTAATAGAATAATTTCGGATATTATTATGAAAAAAGATTTATCAAAAATTGCTACAGAAGACTATTGCATTCTCCTTTATTTCATATCCTTTCAATATGCAAGAACCCTAGGAGTAAAACAGGAAGCAGAACAGCACTTTGATGGGCTTTCCAACTATTTCTTTAGATTATTCATTGATAATAATATTGAAAATCTTAGAAAGAAAGGCATGGAGAAAGAGTATTTAGAAAAATGTAGGGTGGTTATAAATGGGCCAATTCATGCTTTTGCAATGAAGTCCATCATGGAACGCGGGCCTTTTCTGATTAGAGATCTAAATCCCATTTTATTCATGAATTTCACAGGAAGAGATTTCATTACCAGTGATAATCCTATTGTCTTGTATAATAGCTTCTTCAATAATCCAGAGGGGCATTTTCTTTATCCACCAAGTGGTACAAACGGATTGCAGTCTCCCGGTCTTCAGATATTTTGGCCTTTGGATACCAAGCATATGTTGGTATTATATGATGAGAAATTCTATAATTTTAACGTTGCATTAAATGGTTGTGTTAAAATTTATTTAGAAGAGGATATAGATGCTTTAAATTCGCTGCAATTCTTTAACTGTAGTGATAATATACTTTTTGCCGATTGCGCACAAGAAGAGAACATTAGGTTATTGCATTCAAAATATGAAGGCCTAATAGATAGAGAATATCGATCAATAGATACAATAAAAAGGACTAAATCCAATGGTCAAGAGAGCAAAATCGTTGTCACTTACACAAAAGATATAGATTACTGTCTTATATTATCATTCATGCATTTTAATATGCATGCAAAAGCGATCGATATAGCCAGAGATTTCAGCATAGTCGATTTTGTGGATCAACATTTCGAGGAAGAAGAAGAACAATTTGACCGACTATTTTATCTCGGCGAAATTGTCTTTACGGAAGGAGGAGATCGTATTTTAGACTTGGAAGAGCCAGATGAAGATTTGTTGGATCTCTTAAAGAGACATGTGAGTGGCGATTGGGGCGAAGTCAGTCAGGAAGAAAAGGATCTTAATGATAAAGCTGTACAAGATGGATCAAGAATTTTATCTGCCTATACCCTATCTACAGGAAAAAAGATCTTGATATTAACTGAGGCAGCGAATGAATTAGGTCATCGAGAGGTAACCAAAGTCTTAACACCAGAGGAATTGGATTAGACTCGTTAACCGGGAAATTAAGACCATTTCCTATTTTCAACCAAAAACAATATGCTCAGCCATCGAAAAGTACTAACAATAACACATGTCGCTATTGTTACGATATTATCAAATTATCCAAGATTGAAGAAGCAGAGCTTTTTTCAGAAAATATGACAAATTTTGATATTATCAATATGATGATATATACAAGGTAGGGGTTCCCGTGTCCCGCCTAGAACAGGTTTCATCTTCTATGAAATGCCAACAATTGATCATACATTTCTAGCATCGCCTCCGGTCCCTGCTCTTCCCTGTCCCTCCAGCCCGATCTAGGGCGCAGAGCTGCCAACTCAGGAATTAGCCGAGCTCTTCCGCCATTCGTCATCCTGCTCTCCCTTCGCCGCCAAGCCAAACGCGCACCCGCGCCCCGTGCCGCAACCGCCCAGCGTGCCCGCACGCACGCGCGGCCCGGCGAGCGGCCTGAGTGCGATCGCTTTCCAGGCAAGCCCGGTTCGGCCCTGAAGGTAACTCAATGCGGCCAAATCCACGTCATGCCCACCGGAGTTTCGGCAGCTAGGCACAGAATGCCTTGATTCCAATATTACTTCTCTTGACGCTCTATTCTCGAAAACTACATGTATAAAAACATCATAAATGAGATCAGGTTTAAAGTTTGAAGGCTGATTTGAATGAGCCTGCTGAGAGGAGTGAGTGGTCGGGATGCAGTCAAGGCCTTTGTCAAAGCTGGCGGAATTGTGCGCCCAGGCAAAGGCGACCACGTAAATATCAAAATGCCCAACGGCCAGCTTATAACCATCCCCGTCTCAGGAGATGTGAAAATCGGACTTCTCAAGTCAGCGATCAGAAAAGCAGGGCTAGAAGATGAGGCGTTTATATCATTGCTGAAGAGATGAAGGATTATGGAATACACGATTCTGATACATCAGGCTGAAGAAGGAGGGTTCTGGTCGGAGGTTCCTGCCCTTCCGGGTTGCTATTCTCAGGGAGAGACCATCGACGAGACTCTGCACAACACTAGGGAGGCCATCGAGGCCCACCTCATGGCCTTGAAGGAGGATCAGGTGGCTGCCCCCTTAGAAGAAAGCCTTTTCATAGGGAAGGTCAGAGTAGAAGTAGCGGATTTGTAGTTCCGATTACAGGCAAATCCAACTCATTGCAGATCAGCATGCTCTGACGCTATTGAATCCCGGTCGCCCTCATCGCATCCAGCCCAGCCCCCACTGGGCGGCAAACCCACGCACACCAGCGCCCCCTGCTGCAACCACCCCGAGCGCCCGCACGCGCGTGGCCCGGCGAGCGGCTGGCAGCGCCGGTTGCGAGGAATTTGCTGACTGAAGCCT
>MVRK01000030.1 GCA_002067365.1 Methanosaeta sp. PtaU1.Bin060
AATTTTCAATTAACTATCGTTTCATAGATAAAGTTGCTGATGAGCCATTGACGAGAATATCTTCGATGATGATGCTAATCAGAGCATTTTTGATGCACCTATTCGGGCGCATTCCGCAATATCATTTAGAGATATCTTCCCCTCGCCTTGATCTCATTCACCCTCTCAAGAACAGCTTCAGCTCCTGGATAGATCCTGGTATATCCCGCCCTGAAGGCGTCGATCAGCTCCTGCGGCCTGTCATGAGTGCTCTCCAGGGTCTGGAAGTAGACATGCACGTCCACCCCCTGGGCCTCGACGGACGATTCGTAAAATGCCAGGCCGAAGTCGATCAGATGAACCCTGCCACTTTTTAGGATCATATTGGATGTGGTGAGATCGCCGTGGATGATTCCACCCTTGTGAAGCCTCCCCACCATCTCCCCCACCATCTCCGAGATCTCAGGGGTGATTATATCCTTCAGCTTCTCCCCTCCGAGATGCTCCATCTCAATCTCAAAGCGCATGACGTCGCAGATGATGGGCGTGGGAACTCCGTGCCTGCGAGCGTCCGATGTGATCCGTGCCTCTCGAAGGGTGCGCTCCGCCCTGATCCTCTCGTCCAGCTCCGGCAGACGATAGCTCTTGGCAAGGCGCACCTTCCGAACTTTTCCCTGCTCCAGGGTGATAACAGCCTCTGCGCCTCTCCCTATCTCCACAGCATCTCCCTCCTGCCCCATGCCTCGACGAGGCCTAGGCAGCCCGTGATCATCATGTCGCCCCCCGGAGCAGCCGCCACTGCGTCCTTCAGGGCCCCCGATCTGAGAAACTGCTCCCTTCTAGGACCTGTCACGAGGATGGACCTGATCTCCTCAGGCACACTCTCTATGTAGGCTCCGTGGCCTTCGTCCTCGAAGACCTCAGTGCTCTTGAGAGTTCCGGCACATAGCTCCTTTACATACCTTCTGAGCTTCTCGGGGCTGAGCTGGGAGGTATGGTGCTCGAAGATGCCCACGATGCGGCCCTCGCAGAGAAGCGCTGCGACAGTATGACCGTTGCCGAAGTTTATGATGAGCGCTGGCTCCTGACAGCGATGGTCGAGGGCTGCGCCGAAGATGGCGGCTGGACCCGTGTCCATGATGATCGCCCTGAGGCCAGCAGAAGCCAGATAATCCCTGACTGCCAGCATCCTGGTCATGGCCTCTGGCGGCTGGCGATAGGCGAAGGCCTCCAGGGTTCCACCGGAACGAATGGCCTCCGTCAGATGCTCGAACCTCACCAGGCGGTTGGATCTATCAGGCGAGAAACCGTGATCCTGCACCGCCACTGCAGCATCTTCTGGAAATGGGATCTCGAAGATCTCGAAGGCCCCCTTCATGGCAGGAATGTCGATATCCCCCGTCTCGATGACCACAGCCGATGCAGGAGCCTCTTCCTGGATGATGATCCCCAAGGCTGCGACCCGATCAAGGCTGTCATTGATGGTGGCAGCCGCGGCTGGAGTGGCGTAGACCTGCAATCCAGCCGCCAGATGCCGCCTCACAGCTGCAGTGCTTGCGCCACCCCCCATTGTCGGGCCGCTGAGGAAGATATCTCTGCCAGCAAGCCTTGCCTTGTTTATCCTTTCGGCCACAATCACCGTCTGGCTAGGCAGGACCATCTTGGTCAAGCCCTCCAGAGGGACTTCCTCCTGATAGAGCAGGACGTCCTGGGTGCCTGCTCCCACATCCACAGCCAATAGCGACATTCCTTCTTCTTCGACCTCGTTTCATAAAACGCTGCCTCACGGGAAAAATTTTATCCTCGTCGTCTGAAAGGATGTGACATGATCTTGGACGTCTTTGTCGCAAGCACCTCCCGCTTCAAGAGATACGGGCCGGTGAGCGGCCCAGGGGATGCAGATGACATTTCAGGCAAGACCATCCTCGAGATGATCGATTCAGCGGGCCTGGAATCCCGGTACACGCTCCTTCCTGACGGGATCGAGCCATTGCGTGAGGCTGTGGCGGATAGCGATGCTGACGCTGTGGTCATCTGCGGTGGCACAGGCCTGACGCGCCTGGACCTGACGATCGAGGCTGTGGAGCCTCTCTTCGAGAAGACCCTTCCAGGCTTCGGTGAGATCTTTCGCTGGAAGAGCCTTGAGGAGGTGGGGACGAGGGCCATCCTCACGAGGGCTACGGCGGGGGTAGTCCATGGAAAGCCGGTCTTCTGTCTGCCGGGATCACCAAACGCTGCCCGCCTGGGCATGGAGCTGATCCTGGCAGAGCTGGAACACATCCTCAAGCACATTTCGGAATAAATTAGGAAGGATAATGGGAGTGGGAGATGAGGAAAGGCGCAAAGCAAGAAGAGAAATAATATTAATCATATTAAAATAATTTGAGCCACAGTAGCCTTTTATATCTGTAACACCTGATAATGATATAGAGCTATCACGGAGAAATTGGCCATGGAGACAGAGATTCCAGTGCGCGACATCATGACCCGACCGGTGATTACAGCTGATGCAGACCTGGACGTTTTGAGCGCAGCCAAGATCATGGGCTCGGCCAACGTGGGCAGCCTGATAGTTATATCCGAAGAGAAGCCCATAGGGATAATGACTGAGAGGGACCTGGTCAAGAAGATCGTGGCCAGGGCGGTTGATCCGAGGGGCGTGAAGGCAGGAGAGATAATGAACTCGCCTCTGGTCACCATCGACCCTCAGGCAAGCCTGCGCGAGGCGGCTGCTCTGATGCTCAAGTCTGGCGTAAAACGGCTCCCCGTGATATCAAACGGAAGGCTCATGGGAATAATCACAGATACGGATCTGGTCTCAGGCTCCTCTCTCGATCTCTCCGACATCCTCAGCGATCTCCTGGAGATGCACAAGGAGAGCATCCACTTCGAGGAGACCAGGGGGGTGGTGCGAGGAATTTGTGAAAACTGCGGCCAGCTCTCAGATTCCCTGGAGAGCGTAAACGGCGAGTTGCTCTGCTGGAGCTGCAGGGACGGAAACAGGTAATATCCATTTGCTGGTATACGGCGGGGGATTATTATGTTGGTAGAGGATATTTTTTCCAGAGATCCTCTTTACGTGGAGGATTCCGCTTTTCTGACCAAGGCACGCCAGATTATCAGGGACAACCACGTTCGGGGACTTCCGGTGGTGAACAGCCAGGGCGTTGTGCTCGGGATAATCACCACACAGGACATGCTGAGGGTGACATCTACAAGGTCCAACGTCACCGTTGCGGGTTATGTGCAGGAGGTTCCTGCGGTGACGGGCAAGACGCCAATGCTAGATGCTGCGAGGCTGATGCTGAAGTCCAAGAGCCCTCTGCTTCCTGTAGTGGAGGCCGAGGAGAGGCCCGTGCTCAAAGGGGTCGTCACCCTCCTGGACGTCTTTCAAAACCTCGACCTGAAGAAGCTGCCGAAGAAGCAGATCTGCGAGATCATGAGCACCAAGGTGACGACAGCCAGCCCTGATGATCCCATCACACGGATCTGGGACAAGATGGTCGAGGAGGACTTCACAGGCCTGCCAGTGGTGAGGGATGGAAGGCCGATAGGCATGATCACCAGGTTCGACATCCTGAAGAGAGGCTGGGCAAGGATAAGCAAGGAGAGCGACACTCGCCCTGTCGATTCTACTCAGTTGAGGGTGGAGAAGCTTATGAGCACACCTATGTACAGCCTTGCACCTGACGCCAGCTTGGCCTCGGCCATAGAGATCATGCTCAAGCACGACGTTGGCAGGATCTCAGTGGTGGAAGACGGAAAGCTCGTGGGAATAGTGGACAGAAATGATCTTATCGAAAGCTATCTCGGGTGAGCAACGATGAGCAAAGGTCCGACAACGAGAAAAGATGCGACAAGGATTCCTCAAAAGAGCGACAGAATGCCTATTGCTCCCGGCTCCGGAGAGAGGGGGCCATTGCAGTTCGATTCCAGGCAATCCAAGAGCGCGAGCCTGGTGCTGAATGTGGCAACGCCTGACGTGGTCACAGTCCCGCCTACTACCACCATCATGGGAGCCATAAAGACTATGACCTTCTATGGGTTTTCGAGGCTACCCATAGCCGATGCAGGCACCAGGAGGCTGATCGGCTTCGTCACATCCGTGGACGTGGTGGATTTCCTGGGCGGCGGCCTCAGGCACAACCTCCTGCGGGAGAAGTACGACGGAAACATCTTCACCGCCATAAATGCCGACATCAGGGAGATCATGAGCACGAAGCTCACATATGCAGGCGAGGATTCATCCCTGAACGATGTTCTCAAGCTGATGTACGAGAGGAATGTGGGCGGCCTGCCCATCGTGGACGAAGATACGCGCATTCGGGCCATCATCACAGAGGAGGACTTCGTGCGCTTTACCAAAGGGCGCGATACCGGCCTTTTAGTCGAGTCCTTCATGAGCCCGAACGTCGTGACTGCTCCGGCGCAGACCACGATTGAGAAGATGACAAGGATGATAATCCAGAAGGGCTTCCGCCGTATGCCTGTGGCCCAGGATGGGGTGCTCATGGGGATGGTCACAGCCTCGGACATCATGAAGTACCTGGGAAGCGGCGAGGCTTTTCAAAAAGTGGTTACTGGCGACATAGGGGAGGTCATGGGCCAGCCCATAAAGAGCCTGATTAAGAGGGGCCTCGTCACAGCAGAGAAGAGGGCCGACCTCGGTGCTGCAGCCAGGAGAATGGTGGACAACGACATCGGATCTCTGCCGGTCATGGATAAGGGATCGCTTGCGGGAATCATTACAGAGAGGGACTATGTGAGGGCCCTAGCCGAAAATCGGGAGATACTACCATGATAGCAAAGAAAGTCAAGGAATACATGAGCGCTCCCATTCACGTCATCGAGCGAAACGAGCCAATCCAGACAGCCAGGAACCTCATGTTCAAGTACGGTGTGGGTCGGCTGCCTGTCCTGGACAACGGCCGCGTAGTTGGCATTGTGACCAAGTACGACATCACGAACCGCCTGAATCAGGCTGCGCCCGAGTGGCGAAGGCGGCCCATCGACAAGGTTCCCATACAGGTCGTCATGACGGAGAAGCCCATAACCATCTATCCCGACGCCACAATGTCCCAGGCTGCAGTTCTTATGAGCGAGAATGGGATCAGCGGGCTGCCGGTGGAGCGCGATGGTGATCTCATCGGCATGATAACCTCGCGGGACATGATCAGGTACTTCGCCGAGCAGGATATCAAGGCTAAGGTGGGCGATATGATGTGCAAGGATCTGGTAACAGTGCACAGGCACCACACCATAGCTCATGTGCTGGATGAGATGAATCTTCATGGAAGCAGCCGTGCCCTGGTATATGAGGATAATATGGCTCCTGTCGGCATCATCACCCGCTCAGGCCTCACGTTCTCTGATATGATGGGGCCCAAAGATGAGATGGAGACCAAGAGCATCAAGATGACCAGGAAGGAGAGCACTGCAGGCAGGAAGCAGAACAGGTATGTGAGAGAGATGCCCTTCGTCGCCGAGGACATCATGACCTCGCCCATCATGACCCTCAGCCCCGAGATGAAGGCCGTAGATGCCGCCAAAATGCTCACTGAGAAGCGCGTCGTTGGCATGCCAGTCGTGGAGGAGAACGAAATTGTGGGATACTTCTCTGCGGATGAGATCATCGCCGAGATCGGGAGGTGGAAGTAATGCAGGTAAAGGACGTCATGACTGAGCCGGTCAGCATCGATAAGTCTGAGAGGATAGGCCATGCCCTGGATCAGATGGAGAAGCACGATCTGAGGAGGCTTCTTGTGACCAACAAGGACCGGCTGGGGGGGATAATAACCACAAGGCAGATCGCCCGCGCCCTGGGAACGAGGAAGAGCCTGGGAATGCCTGCGTCATCTCTGCATGTAGCCGGAGCGACCATGGATGCTGTGATCAAGGTGCGGCCCGACATGGATGTGAAGGATGCCCTGCTCCTTCTGCAGAAGACGTCCGTCCTCGTCGCCATGGAGGGGGACAAGATCCTGGGATGGGTCAGGCCCAGAGAGATCCTGGCAGCAGCGAACCTGAGCGGTATGGCCTGCGATGCCATGCGCTATCCCCTAACAGTGAACCCGAATGATCGACTGGTTCATGCCCGCAGGATGATGCTGGACAGGGATGTGGGAAGGCTGCCCGTTGTCGATACCGGACGCCTGGTGGGCATCATTTCAGAGAGGGATGTGGCCAGGTCGCTTCGCGCCTTCAGAGATCTGAATGACACAGCGAGCAAGCAGTACGCGCGCATCTACAACATTCTGGTCTCGGATGTGATGACCCACGACGTGAAGTACGTCCGAATGGATACGCCGCTGGAGGAGGTGAAAAGGATCATCCTCACCGAGAACAGGGGCGGCCTGCCGGTCCTCAACAATAAGGATGAGGTGGTGGGCATGATCACCAGGAGGTCTCTCATCGATTATCTGGTGAGGACCAGATGAATCTAGGGAGAGCTGCAGAGAGATTAGGGATAACCGAGGAGAGGCTGCAGGGCCTGCAGGAGACACTCATCAAGAGATCCAGCTGGCCCGAGCCCCGTCTTCTGAGGTTTGAAAAAACGGCCTCAGGAATCGAGGCCGGGACGGTCATCTTCGAGAACGGCGAGATAGTCTATGGCTATCAGAAGATCAGGCGCGCCCTGATGCTGGGGCCCGCGATAAAGAGGCATTTTTCGGGCATCGTGGCCGTGGAGGAGAAGATGAACGGCCACAATGTGCGAGTGACATCTGTGGACGGCAGCATCATTGCTCTGACGCGGGGGGGTTTCATCTGCCCTTATTCCACCGAGGTGGCGAAGAGGCTTTTGCCAGAGGCGATCTTCGAGGAGCAGCCCGATCTTGTATTATGCGGGGAGATGGTGGGGCCTGAGAACCCTTATGTTCCGAAGGATATCTACCCAACAGACACCATCGACTTCTATCTCTTCGACCTCTCCAGGAAGAACTGCAAGAGCACCCTCGGGGTACACAGGACTCATGAGTTCGCCAGGGAGCACGGCATAAAGGCCGCAGCCCTGCTCGGGGAGTTCAGGGCAGAGAATGCCTATGAGCCTGTGACGAGGATGGTGAGGCGGCTTGGCCGTCAGGGGCGCGAGGGAGTGGTGATGAAGGACCCCGAGAACAGAAGACCGCCAATGAAGTACACAAGCTCTGAGAGCAACTGCAACGACCTGAGGGTGGCCTTCAGGTACTACAACGACTATGCGCTCGACTTCTTCTTATCTCGCGCCGTCCGCGAGGGCTTCCAGTCCCTGGAATGGAGAGAGTCGGAGGAGGAGAGGCGGGCCAGGGCAAAGCGCCTGGGGGAGAGCATCCTTTTGCCGATGGTCGAGACAATCCAGAAAAAACAGAGCGGGGAGAACATCGTGCAGCGAGTGCAGATCAGGGTCAAGTCCCTTCAGACTGCGCGGGAGTTCGAGTACCATCTGAGGCGCAGCGGCATGAAGGCCATCTTCGATCAGCCTGAGCCTGAGGACGATGGCTATCTGGTGAGGATCACACGGCTCATCATGAGCACAAACGATAAGACCCAGGCGCTCCTCGAAGGGGAGATGTGGTGAAGGCCGACATATGAGCGAGATTGCGGACATAGAGCTGGAGGGCCATCTCATCGATTCGCTGATCCTCACAAGGGTCCTTGACAAGGTCATGGACATGGGCGGCGAGTTCGAGATCAAGAATTTTAGCATTGGCCAGAGGAAGAACGATACCAGCCATGTGCAGATAACAGTGATGGGCGAAGACCCTGCCCATTTGGACAGGATACTTCTGGAGCTGCACGCTCTGGGAGCGCGCCTGGTGGAGATGGATGACGCGAGGACTGGGACCTCGCCGGGCGACATGGTCGTGCCCAGGGGATTTTACTCCACCACCAATCATCCCACATATGTGCGCTACCAGGGTTCCTGGGTGGCTGTGGAGAACAACCACATGGATTGCCTCATTGTCCTCGATGACGGGCATGCGACCTGCACGCCCATCGGCCACATAAAGAAGGGAGATCGGGTAGTCATAGGGACCGCGGGGGTGAAGGTCGTGCCGCCCGAGCGCCCCAGAGAGAGGAGCTTCTTCGGGTTCATGTCCAATGAGGTCTCCTCGGAGAGGCCCAGCGGCGAGCTGGTGCGCCAGCTGGCGGCTGAGATAGTCAGGACGAAGGAGGCTGGAGGAAAGATCGCAGTCGTCTGCGGGCCAGCCGTGATCCATACAGGGGCAGCGCCCGCCCTCGCCAGGATGATCCGGGAGGGGTATGTGGACGTGCTCCTGGCCGGAAACGCCGTGGCGGTGCATGACATCGAGCGCCAGCTCTTCGGCACAAGCCTCGGCATGAACTGTGCAGGCAATGCCATCTCGGGCGGCCACAGAAACCACCTGTACGCCATCAGCGAGATCATGGCGAGCGGCTCGATCAAGAACGCGATCGCCGAAGGGAAGCTGAAGGGCGGGATCATGTATGAGGCCATAATGAGGGGGATCGCCTTCATCCTGGCGGGCTCCATTCGCGATGATGGGCCGCTGCCCGAGGTCATCACCGACACAGTGAAGGCCAAGGACGCCATGGATAGGGCCCTGCGGGGCGTGGACATGACCATAATGCTCGGAACTATGCTGCACTCCATCGCAGTCGGAAACCTGCTTCCCTCCTTCGTCAAGACCATCTGCGTGGACATAAATCCCGCCACAGTGACGAAGCTGATGGACAGGGGAACGGCCCAGGCGATCGGCCTTGTGACTGACATCGGGACATTCCTGCCCCAGCTCGCTGAGGAGATCGATAGGCAGAGGGCGGGGGCCGAGGCTGCCCCGTGCCAGGATGCGAATCGGCTTTGCACCTAAATTTTGGGCACTGCGAATCGCAAATCTTAAATTCGGACAAGGCGAGGCTACTCTTCGCTCGCAGAGTGCCGCCGTGGCTTAGCCCGGTTAAAGCGGCTGATTCGTAAGAGTTCAAAAGGCCCGAAAGATCAGCAGTTCATGGGTTCGAATCCCATCGGCGGCTTCTATATTTTTTAGCATTCCAGCAGGCGGTTTTTATCTAAGGATTTTTTTATGGCCCAGCTGTGATGCTCGCTGATCTCAATATAACAATTTTGCAGAAATGTTGAGGACCTCACGGATACATATGCACTGCCTCATTCTCCCAACGAATTAAGGTAATTTGACTGCACACAGATTTGCTTGTTTAAGCAAAGTATTTAGCAAATCAATTTACCTTGATCGGATATGCAATGCTAAATAGACCACAAAATATATCTATAAAAAGGGCATATTCTTACATAAAGAAAAACAGATGGAGGATCGAAAGATGCTGGATAAGTTTATGTCTGAACATCTCTACGGAAAGAACATCGAGGTCTATTTCGGGGGCGACGAGAAAGAACGCCTGAAAGGCAAGCTGGTAGGAAGCGCAGACGGAGTAGTAGTCCTGGAGAACAATGATCGGCGGGACTATATAAACGTGGAGAAGGTAGTTGCAGTTTGGGAGGTATGATCCTCCCTCAAAAATAGGACACTGGGATGGTGTAGGCCCTCCCTCCGCAAAAAATTTTTGAATAATTTTCCGGATCGCGAGGGTGGGCCACCACAATTCCTGATGTGGCGATGAGTACGTCTGCCACTTGGGGGCAGTAGGCCTCGATAAGCTGGAGCATTGGCCCATGGAAGATTGAATCGCGATGGTTGGGAGAGCGCAGGTGCTTCAAAGAATCCTCAGAGGCCTGCTAAAGACATACAGTGCCCGGGAAAATGGCTTTTCCGATTTGATATCCTATTAAAAGCGCTTCAGGAGCAGCAACAGGTCATTGTTTTTATATAATTGTAATTTATAGTTATAAGCCGGTAGCCGCAAACCTTAAGTAAGGTGTACTTGTATTAAGTAAAGATTAGTGGATAATGGATTCCACACCCATTCAAATCAGGGGGTGAGAGCAAAACACGGGTTTTGTTCCTCACCTCCACCTCCCGATTAAAATCTGAGATGGGGCGACAGAGGAGGGCACAAGATGGCAGACGAGAAAAGTTCCCTGAAAATGAAGAACATAAACGAGGAGCTATCAGATTACAAGGTGCAGAGCCTGGAAGGGGTCGTTCTGGAAGGCGACATCGAGATCGAGATGGACATCTCCAGCGGGGCGCATCCGCTGCTCGCACAGTCGCTTGGCCAGGAGTTCACAAAGCTCGCCTTACAGCTTTACAACTTCTCCAAAGCGATGGGGTATCCTGTTGATTCTATGCTTCAAACTGCGAAGGCCAGCGTGGTATCATCAGATAAGTAGAGCGCCTCCTTCTACGAATTGTTCTATTATCCTCCATTTTTTTGTGAAATCTGGATAGCCAATGCATATTTGTTCGAATGGAACGGCCAAAGGGATGGTTACAGTGATAGAGAGCAGATCGCCTCCGATGTTTTATAAAATTGCATCTTTATTATGGAGGTCCTTATAGATGTTCCTGACGGATGAGCCCTGCAATAGCATGCGCGTGTTGCTCGCAGAGGATAACCCTTGCAGCCAGGAGCTGATGCTGAGAATGCTGAAGTACATGGGACACTATGCAGACGTGGCCAATAACGGGCTTGAAGTTCTTCATGTCTTGGAAACCCGGTCATATGACGTGATTCTGATGGACATACAGATGCCTGAGATGGATGGCCTTGAGGCGACCAGAGCTATACGCCGCCGCTGGCATGATCGAAGCATAAAGATTATCGCTGTCACCGGCTGCAACCAGAAAGGCGATCGTGAGATGTGCATCCAGGCAGGAATGGATGATTATATGAGCAAACCTGTGAAGAGAGAGGATCTCGAGAGCATCTTAAGCTGCTGCCAATCCCACAGGCATTGAGATACAAAAAGATCAGATAATAAAAGACCTCTCTGCACATTCTGCCATCCTCCCGGCTATGTTCGCCGGAATGCCCATTATCATCTGCTCTTTGGGCAGCCATTCCCTGGCAGACGGGTCAGTCGGTCCGATGAATAGATTATCAGATGGTGCATTTTCCGCCATGCCTGCAGGATAGGTGACCATGGTTGCACATGATGGCCCCCAGGGAATCGAAATCGCGTCGAAGGCATCATTGCTCGCAAAATGAGCAAGAGCGCATAGATCGCGAATCTGCTCGCCATCGGCAAAACAGATTATGCATCTGACATTTTGGCCATTCTGCAGATCGCTGCAGCAGCGCATCACGACATATCTGCCCAGAGGCGTAATCTTTCCTATGCTGTCAATTGTATCGCGTGCAATTTCGCGGCTCTTCTTTAGGTGCTTGGGTGCGAGGCCTTTCAGGTCTTCTGAGCCAGATGCCAGCAGGCTCATCAGCCTTGGATCAAAGGCGCTGTATCCAAACCATGCCGGGCCACCCATACAGCGGCAAAAGGGCAGGTTCTCTTCATGCCCTGCATAAAGCGGCCCGCTTATTATCCCGGTGGCCATTTGGTATATGGCAGATGCAAGGCAGCAGCTGATGGCCGATGCCCGAACGCCGCTTTCTGGGACTCTGTCTGAGCCAGAAACGCAGACGATCTGCGTTTCCAGGCCTACTGAGTCTGCCAGTATGCGGCCGATCTCTGCGAGGGTCAACTCTGACATAACTCATCAATGCCTTCTGGTCGTAATTTTTCTCTTCGTGGACAGCAAGACAGCCAGCCCGAAGGTGCCCGTGAGGAGCAAAGCTACCAGCGGTGCTATGGGAAGTGTAAACTCGAATCCCGCCCAAACCCCGAAGGCGCTCACGAAGAGGGCCACCAGCGGTGCGAGGATGAACATGCTCTTCACATCGAAGCAGAACTGGCTGGCGATGGAGGCCGGCGTCACCAACCAGACAAATATGAGAAGTCCTCCCACTATGTTGAGGCACAAGGCCACCGAGATTGCTATTATAAATAGTAAAATATAGTACACTACATTGACACGCATCCCCGAGGCCTGAGCGATCTTCATGTTGAACATGATGGCACAGATCTCTTTGTAGAAGAGCAGCACGAAGATGATGGTGAGGAGAGAGACTGCCGCCAGGGCGTAAATCTCCTCCCTGTAAAGCGAGATGACATCGCCAAACAAGAGGGCGCTGGCGGAGAGACCCTTGCCCAGGTACTGCATGTAGGAGATGAGAAAAATCGCTATCGCCATGCAAAGGGCGAAGAGGACTCCAAGAGTCGCATCCGCTGCCATCTTGGCTTTATCGCTTATGGGCCCGATGAGTGCCGCAACTCCCACGCTGAAAGCGATGGCAGCCATCTGGGCGCTCGTCCCGAGGAACATGCCGATGGAGGCACCTGCAAATGCTGCATGAGACATTGTGAAGCCTATCGAGGAGAGGTTCATTCGAGATATCACGACGCCAAGGATGCTGCAGGCGATGGATGCGAAGACCATCGCCTCCACAGCATGGCACACGACATTATTTGGGATCAGCGGCTCTAACATTCACATCGCTCTCTTAAATGAGGATTCACGTACGATGTCTTCGACGCTTCGGGATGAGCATTCGATGTCTTTGGTGATTCTGCCGTCATTCATCACCACCAGGTGGATGCGAATATCAGGAAGCCCGTCGAATGCATGAGATACTGTAACAATCGGCGTGCCGCCCTTCACGAGGCCTAAGAGGATGCCCTGCAGATACTCTCTGGCAGAAAAATCGAGGTTGCTGAAAGGCTCGTCGAGCAACAAGACCTCTGGCTCCTTGGCCAGATTATGGGCGATCATCACCTTCTGCTGCTGGCCACCGCTCAAGGTTCCAATGGTCTTTTGCGCCAGGTCTTCGATACCAACCAGGCGAATGGCCCTCTCCGCAGCCCGGTAATCAGCCTCCGACGGCCTCTTCAATAGTCCCAAGCGGCCATAGCGCCCCATCATAACCACCTGCTCTGTGGTGAAAGGCGTGAATGGGTCGAAGTAGAAGTTCTGCACGACGTAGCCCACTTTTTTTCGTACCTCGTGGCCTTTGCGGCCAACATCCAATCCGCAGACGGTTGCTCTGCCGTGTGTGATCTTCACGAGGCCGTTTATTGATTCGAGGAGCGTCGTCTTTCCTGCACTGTTGGGGCCGCCGATGACCACATACTCCCCTCGGTCTATCCGGAGCGTCAGATCCTTGATGATGGGCTTGTCGTCTCCTTCATACGCTGTGTAGATGCCCTCAAGTTCTATTATGCTCAATTTCTAGCACCCGAAAAAAGCCTCGAACAGGTCCAAGTCCGCCATGCTGTGCATCTCTTCGGCCATCATCTCGACGAGCCTAGGGTAGTTGTGATCCTCCTGAGGCAGGTCCCTCAGGGGCTTTGGGGACAGCATCAGCCTTTTCTCACCAGATGTGAAGATGCATCGTATCTCATCCGAGGCGATGATCTCGATGTTTCTCTTGCCAAGAGTGCAGCCGCTGCCTATCTGGACGCCGTCGGCAATGCACGATTGCGGCGGGGTCCCTGAGCAATGGACCACCGCCTTCATTTGAAATGGGTCATCGCAGAAATGGAGTCTGGCATATCTTCCCATCCTGTAGCCCAGAACTATGTAAGGGCCAAGGTGGCCGTGGAAAGCTGCTAGGTCTTCTATTGTATACTCCTTGTCGATGCCGGTGTATTTGCATCCCAGTCTATCTGTCATGGTAGTCTGCAGCCTCGTGATATTGGATTGTCCTTTTGATACTAAATAATATGTCTGTGGTATATTAGCATATTCGTTAACAAAGTTATCCAAATACATGCTAAGGATGCCCATATGAGATATATGCATCTGCAGAAGACTGATCCTGGCCCTAAACGTCGATCCCTGTGAGATGTCTTTGCCAAGGAGACCCGGGCCTCGGGAAAAATACAGCAAAATGATTTGATACTCGACTGCATGGGCCATTTCTGCCAATTCATAAGCGCCATCAACGAGTGTGGCAGTCTACAACGCCTCAATCCATGATGAGAGAATCCGGATCGTGAAAAGGGTTAAAAGATGGAGTTAAAAACAAAGCTAAAAAAATAACGATTTAAAAAATTTTTCTCATGGGATATGTTCCCACTTAGTATGTCATGGACATTTATTTTATAATCTCCGGATAAATAAACGTCCTCCCTTCGGGAAAGTCCACATTTAGAAGGTCTATATATTCCCTGTAGATCTTATCGGGATCTATGTCTATCTCAGGATGGAGCATCTTTGCCAGATAAGCAAGACCCACAACGCTGCCGGGGCCATAAAGCATATCCGAATAGCACATGTAAACGTTGCCGCTCTTTATGGCGCTGAGAGTCTCTCCCCCAGGTCGACTGATGATCTCGTTTCTTGTTTTCTCCAGGTTGACTGTATCAGTGCTCGGGGCTGCATTCCAGCCGAGTGTATCCGCGGACTGGTACCTGATGATCACATCCGGCTTCTTGGATAAGATCCATTCCCAGGTTACTTTTGGAAATCTGCCTTCGAGACCCTTTGCTATATTCAAGCCGCCTGCGAGATTGACAAGCTCTCCGAAGCCTGATGCTGCTCCATATATCGTAAGCGCCCCAAGGCCGCCTGCAGAGCTGGACTCTATGTATACTCTCGGCTTGGAAAGGCCACCAACTGTTCTCTCGATGTCGAGCCTCTTTTCCGCGTACCAGACATTGTAATCCTGTGCTTCTTTCTCTCGTCCGAGAATGGCTCCCAGCTTTGTCATGGAGTCTGTAACATTCTCCGAATTGCTGAAATCAAGCCCCACCACTGTGATATTCTTGAAAGGAGCAAAGCCCTTTTCATGCAGATCTACGCCATAGGATTTTCCGCCGCTTGTGCCGTATGAGTAGCAGATAACCAGGACATCTGGAGAGATGCTATCGTTCTCTGTCACCATCTGGCCTATCCGCTCATAGTCAAAGGTATTATATGTGCCCACCACCTGTGCACTCTTCAATCTCGGGTAAAGCTCGTTTCTATTGTGTATGGTATCGATTACTCCGATTATCTTATCGACATCCCCAAGAATGCTGACTGCTTGAGCAGCATATCCGCTCTGGACTATTATCCTCTGAATTGGCATCTGAATGGTGACAGTCCTGTCCGCAGAATCGACTATGGTTCTAGGATAGGAGTCCTCAGCAGAAACGCCGCAGATCAGAGCTATGAACAGCACAAGGGCTGCTAAGACTGTTCTTGACTTGGAACTCATTCTCTTATCCTCTCAGATATACAAGTTTTTTTAATCTATATCAGATTAATTTTAGTTTGGTTGGGTGCGTTAAACCAAAGGACGATATTAATAGATTGCGATAAGGGCGCATAGCATCCTAAATGCATGAGATCCTGAAAGGGCCCGAGAGTCATTTTCTGACGGAATCTGATTCAAGGAAAAAGATGCAGTTAGGCCTCTTCTCTGCATCATCCTATTGCCGTGTGAATCATCCAAGGACCCACACATTCACGTTTCAGGCCACCTTTATCTGATCCTCATATCCCTGGATAGGCCCACGTCTCAATAGAATCGTCTCCATAGAACTTCCTGAGCATCTCTCTTTCCACATCATCCGGATTGATGTCCTCGAAGAGTTCAGGATGGAAGCATTTGGCCAGATAAAGCAGATATCCCACCATTCGGGGCCCCCTCCTCACTGAGAGATGGCTTATGTAGACCCTTCCGTCTCTGACGGCATTTGTATCCTTCAGCTCAGGTCGCGCCAGGATCTCATCCCTCCTCGCCTTCAGGGTCTCCACAGTCGCCGGAGACATCGTTGAGATCTGAGAGAGGATTATATCCGGATTATTCCTGATAACCCACTCTTCGCTCACAGCCAACCTGCCCAGGCACTCGCCATGGGCGATGTTTACGCCACCCGCAAGAGCGATGCCCTCATCCGCAGCGGTGCAGGTTTTGGTAGTGTAT
Organism: Methanosaeta sp. PtaU1.Bin060; assembly: GCA_002067365.1. Lineage (GTDB taxonomy): Archaea > Halobacteriota > Methanosarcinia > Methanotrichales > Methanotrichaceae > Methanothrix. The sequence goes on from MVRK01000030.1 coordinate 15,823, forward strand.
TTCCCAAAGGCGCACTCGTTATAGACCCTGGGCTTCTCACCGATCTCCAATTTTCCCGTCCGATCCGTGATGAGGCTCGCATATCTCTCTATAAAATCCGCAAGCTCTCCCGCCCTCTTCTCAGCAGCCATCATTGTGCCCAATTTTCGGATATTGCTCATGAGCGCCTCAAGCTCACAATCCGTCCCGATGATGACCACAGGAACGCCTGCAGACTCTATTTCGTCGAACACCTCCGGCGGGATGCGCCTGCCCGTGATCACCACATCCGGGTCGAGATCCAGCACCTTCTTGGAGCTGATGGTCTTTCTCATGCTGCTGCCCACAGCAGGCTTCAGATCGAGGCCGGGAGGAAAACTGGAATGATTGTCTCGTCCCACGATCCTATCGATGCATCCGAAGATGCAGATGAGCTCAGATGCTATGCGCGTCAGGGTGACCACTCTTTTGGGCGGAGAGCAAAACCCGCCCAATTCACTATTCGTCAGAGATTTTGTCTGACAGATCTCCTCGCCCCTGTGTGCATTCATCTCAATTCCCCTCGGACTCTTCTATCGGCGGATATACCAGGATCCTGTCCTTCGGGAGATCAAGGCCAAGCCGAGACATGTACTCCCGACTGATCTCGTCCGGGTCGAGATCGATCTCCGGATGGAATATCTTGGCAAGATAGGCAGCGCCTACGACATTGTCGAACCCGGAGAGGATGGAATTCCAGACCACGTATACCCGATTCTCCTTCACAGCACTCAAAGTGCTTGCGCCCGGTCGGCTCAAGATCTCATTTATGATGTTCTCCAGGCCGATGGCGTCCTGGCTTGGGGCGGCGGCCCATCCCAGAGTGTCGACAGCACCCATCTTCATGATGATATCCGGGTTCTGCGTCATGACCCATTCCCAGGAGATCTTCGAGTATGTCTTTGGCTCTCGCAGGACATTATATCCATTCGCTATCTCTATCAGCTTATTGCCGCTGGAAGTGGTCCCATAAGAGTTGAGTTCGCTTGTGCCCTTGGAAGAGCTCATCTCATTATAGACCAGAGGTTTTGACTTTCCAGCCACAGCGCTCTTCACTTGGGCGATCTTCTCGTTGTACCAGTCTATATTCTTTTGAACCTCGTCCTCCTTTTCCAGAACTACACCGAGCACCTCCAGATCGTGGGTGACATTCTCCGTTTTAAATGTATCCAAACCTATTACTGCGACATCAGGAAAGCCTTCCAGAGCCGGAGCAATCTCTTTCACAGGGTCCATGCCGTTCACTGTGCATAAGACGACGATATTTGGCGCAGTCTTCTCTCCATCCCTGGCCAGCTCGCCTATCAGCTCATAATCATACTCATGCCAAGTTCCAACCGATTGTTTATTCTTTATGTCTGGAAGGTAGCCGCTTCTTGATACTACATCATCACCTATGGCGATTATCTTGTCCTGTGCCCCGATCAGGTACAGCAACTTAGCCGCACAGGAATCTAGCGGGATGATCTTCTCAATGGGCATTTTGATTGTGATCTCCCTTCCGGCATCGTCCACGATGCTTCTTGGATAGCCGGTGGATTCTGCAGCCATTGCAGTGCAATTGAAGACAAAGATGATAAAAACCGCTATCCCAATCCATCGAAGACAGGTCGTTGAGAGTGAACTCCTATTCATCAGGTACCTCCTCGTCATTGATCAAGTGCTTTGGAGTTAGCTAAATATTAGTAGATTTAAAGCTTGCGCAGCTGAATAGAGGCAAGGCCCCCTAGAGGACGATCTAATCTAAATGCTCATCCTCTTGACGGCCATCATGCTGCCCCCCATAAACGCTACGAAGAAGACCAGAAGAACCAAGAGTGATGTCCAGGGCAGCGACTGATTCAGGGCTGTGGCTCTGAGCCAGAGGCTGGCATGCGTGAGAGGCAGCAAATAGAGTGCATATTTCAGCCCAATTGGCACCTGCGAGAGCGAGAAGAACGTCCCACCGAGGAATGTCATGGGCATGAGGATGATGCTTCCAAAGGTTGCCATATCCTCATGAGACTTGGCGAGAAGTGCGGCCAGAACTCCGAGAAAGGAGAATGTCAGGCAGGTTATGAGCAGCCCCAGGAGGAACATCGGGCCGATGTTAAGGGATGGTGCAATCACCAGCGCCACAATCAGGAAGGCAGCCGAGCTTAAGATGCCTCTCACAACTCCGATAAGTGCCTTTCCGAGCAATAACGACGATAGCCCGATGGGGGCCATGAGACACTCATCGAAGCTCCTGAAGAATAGCCTGTCCACATTCAGCCTCGTCCCTGCGCCGTTGAAGCTGGTGTTCATGGCCGTTAGGGCGATGATGCCTGGAACCACGAACATCAGGTAGCTTGTTCCATTCAGGTTGATCCCCCTGCCAAGGCCCCATCCAAAGGCCACCAAATAGAGGAGAGGGCTGATCAATGTGGTGAGGAGATACCTGGGCAAGCGGCGTCTGAGCGCAGCCAGATCCGCCCAGAGAATGTTATACGCATCCATGGCTATCATCTTCTACTCCCATTGCTTCCGGGACATTGAAGCAGCCATGCAAATGCCAAACAGGGAGTCATCTGTGCATACTTAGGGATAATGGTCTCATCTCCTCAGCATCTCAAACTAATTTTATGTATATCAAATATACTTTATTTGCGTAGTGCGCAAACCATATTAATAGGTTGCGGTAAGAAAAATGAACAATGGCAAGTTTAAATTATTGTACTTTTTCTGTTATGTGTTCGATAAATACCTTCTTTATGGCGCACTCGATCTCTAAGTTGTCTCTTGAGCTGAAAACGCCAGCCGGGCAGGGGCCGCCACATAGCCAGCGATCAGGGCATTTTTTGCACCGATGAGGCCTATCGATCAACCCGGATGTCCTCATCAGCTCATCCTGTAAGTCGCCTCTGAATCCATTATCCAGAATATTGCCCAGTCCGAACTCCGGCTGACAGAGGGAGGCACAAGGATATGCATCACCATTTGGCTTGATCATGAGAGATTGGCATGCATCGAAATAGCAGTGATGCTGGCGCATAAGTCCCCGGGAAATAATATATCTCATCCGCTCGATCTCCCTGAACTTCAAATTGTGTCCGCCAATCTTGGCTATCTCTTCGGCGCGCACTATTGCTTCTTTCAGATACCTGGATGCCTGAGTCGGGCTTGGAGCCATCAACTGCTTTCCACGCCCTACAGGTCTCAGGGGGTCGAGGGTTATTCCCTCCACATTGCCCAGGTAGCTCGCCAGTTCCACCAGAGACGGTAGTCCCTCGATGTTCGCCGATGTAAGGACACAGGTCAATCCTACTCTGATGCCGGCAGCGGCTAGATTTCTCAAGCCCGAGACTACTGAGCCGGTAGAACCCCTTTCTGAAGCAAAGGGGCGGAGAACGTCGTTCACTTTCGGGAGACCATCGAGGCTTACACCTATCCTTATATCAAGCTCCCTCAGACGACAGGCCAAGCTTGGGCTGATGAGAGTGGCATTCGTCTGGAGCTGAAAGCCAGCTTTTGCACCTAGATCATTCGAATAGGAGACTATCCGCTCGATGAGATCGAAATTCATCAACGGCTCTCCGCCCGCAAACTGAACCTTGAAGCGATCAGATTGGTCTGCCATCAGGTCGATGGCACGCCTTGCCACAGGCCAGTCCATATAAGCCCTCTCTTCCCCGCCTCTTGCATAGCAATACCTGCAGCGGAGATTGCAGTCGGTGGTGACCCAGAGGACGAGCGACTTGAGGCAGCATTCCTGGTCGCAGCAGCCATCTGCTGATGTGATCTGCATGACGGCTTTCCCGCCCCTAGCTCTTTATCTCAGGAGTGATCAAGGTCTCATCCTCCAGCATACCTTCAACCTCAAGGTATATTCTTCTCAGGCTCTCCCTCATCTCTTCAGTTGCCTGCCACATCCCTCGTTCCACAGCCTCAAGCAGCCTCTCTGTGATGTTCTGGAGAGCATGGGGGTTCACATCTTTCAGCCACTCCTGCATCTCCTCATCCAGGGCATACTTGTTGGCAAGCTCCTCATACATCCAGTCCTCAAGAACCTCTGCCGTAGCATCCCAGCCAAAGGCCATATCAGCAGCCCTGGCAAAATCGGCAGCGCCTTTGTAGCCGTGCTCCTGCATGCTCATGATCCACTTGGGATTGAGAATGCGGGTTCTGAAGATGTGCTTTGTCTCTTCGGCAGCACTTCTGGTCTTTATCCTCTCCGGATCAGAACTGTCGGCGCAGTACGATCTTGGCGGCTCTCCTTTGATGGATGCCACAGCAGCGATCATTCCCCCGTGGAATGAATAGAAATCATCGCCGTCAAGCATGTCGATCTCCCTCGTGTCCTCGTTCTTGACAGTCAGATCTAGGCTGCCAAGACGCATCCTGAACTCCTCGGGGGCTGTGGCTCCGAAGGACTTCCGACCATAGGCATATCCTCCCCAAACCACATAGACCTCTGCCAGATCATGGCAGCTCTTCCAGCTCTTGGACTCAACTGCAGCGCTCACTCCAGCGCCGTAGGTTCCAGGCCGGCTCCCGAAGATGCGATAGCTGGCCTCTTCTCTAGCACTTTTTGCGCAAATGCCTGCATTCATCTTCTCCTTCATCCTGAGAGCCACGTGATGGGCCAGATAATTCTCATCAGGGGATTCTTCGAGGCATGAGACCATCTGCACAGCATCGTCCATGAGCTCCACGATATTGGGAAAGGCATCTCTGAAAATTCCGGATATACGCATGGTGACATCAATGCGAGGCCTTCCCAGCTCCTGCAGGGATATCAGCTCCAGACCGTCTATTCTGCCGTTTCGATCCTCCCAGACGGGCCGCACACCCATCAAATAGAGGATCTCTGCGACTTCGTCACCACGGGTTCGCATTGTATTGGAGCTCCAGAGGATTATGCCGATGTTCTCAGGATATTTTCCTTCGTCCTGAATATATCGCTCCAGAAGGGACTCCGCCTGCATAACGCCAACCTTCCAGGCCGCCCTGGTGGGTATGACTCTCGGGTCCAGGCTGTAGAAGTTGCGGCCAGTGGGCAAGATGTCGGCCATGCCCCTGGTAGGCGCTCCGGAGGGGCCGGGCATCACATAGCCGCCTCTTGCCGCATTGAGGATGCTGTCAAGCTCCTGTGTCGTCTCCTCTAATCGTGGAACAAGAGACTCGCAAATATAGCGAAGGACTGCCTGGACGTCATCTGTCTTCTTGCCCAGGACTTCAATCTGCACCCTCTCGATATCGCCCTGTGAGAAGCCGCGATTATGAAGCTCCTCGATCAGCCGGAGAGATTGATGATGGATCTCCTGAAGAATTTCTGCGCCCGTTTTTTGGCCGTCTATCGTCCTTGCTCTTTCATTCATGAGATGGTCATAATCGTATCCCATCAGATCTGCGACGGCCTCTCTCAGCGAGGGGACTCTCCCATTCTTGAGCCTGGTGAGTGAGACCAAGAACTCGTCTTGCTTTGATCCCGAAGGAGGCTGGCCTAGAATATGCAGGCCGTTTCGCACCTGGGAGTCCGATAGCTCATAAATGTAGTCGCCCAGCTTCGCTATGAAGTCATCGAACTCCAGGCCTCCTGGGGCATCTGCCATCCCCAGATCACTGTCGAGCCTTGCCTCTCTTGTCTTCTGCCATATTCTCTCTTTCAAGTCAGGAAGCTTTCTCGGATCCTCGAGGAATGCATGGCGATATTCCTTGATGAGAACTTCCAGCTCTGCCATCTCCTCATATGCATCGGCATTGCGCATCGCAGGAACCAGATGATCGACCAGACAGCAATAGCTGCGCCTCTTGGCCTGAGTTCCTTCATCGGGATTGTTGATGATGTAGGGATAGATATTGGGAAGGTCTGATATGGCGATATCCGGATAGCAGCTTGACGATAGGCCAACAGATTTTCCCGGCAGCCATTCCAGCGAGCCGTGCTTTCCGATATGCATGACCACATGAGCGCCGAAGATCTCTCTTATCCAGCGATAGTAAGCATAGTACTGATGGGGGATGGGCAGATCCGGGCTGTGATAGATCGCTTCTGCATTCTCCAGCAAGCCTCTTGGCGGCTGCATGCTTATAAACACATTGCCGTTCACAATTCCCGGAAGCATCAAGACGCCATTATGGACAGACTGCTCTCCGGGCGGCCCACCCCAATTATTTCTCATCCGCTCCTGGACGCTTGCAGGCAGCTCTTCAAACCATTCTTTGTACTGCTCGCTCAGGACAGTGGCATCTGCCATCTTTTGGAGCCACTGAATGCTGTAGAGCTTCTTCTGATTGGTAGCGCCCTTCAAGATCCTCTCCATCAGATCCTGGCAGCTCTGCGGCAGCCAGTCGAGCCTGTATCCATCCTCCGCCATCCTGGACAAGATGCTGCAAACAGACTGTGGAGAATCAAGGCCGATCGCTGTTCCTATCTGATCGTCCCGGGGCGGATAATTATGAAATATGATGGCCACCTTTCTGTCTTGAGGTGGCGTGTGCCGCAGCTTTGCCCAGTTGAGCGCCAGACGAACGAGCTTTTGTATTCTCTCTATTTCTGGCTCAAATCGATAAATGCAAGAGCCGGTAAGAGGATCCTCTCTCGAACGATCCCGGAAACCGACAGGCACGCTTATCAGCATTCCATCAAACTCCGGCTGGGCCACATTGATGGTGACATCCATCGGCTTTAGACCCTGAAATGATGCGGCCCAATCCTCTCGTGTCTCGTAGTAATTGAGCATGGCCTTTAGGATTGGAACATCCAGCTCCTGTAAAATTGAGAATTTATTCACTGGCCGAACTTCATCGGGCGCATATTCAGCTGATCCGTCCACTGCCGTGCGATCACAGTCGTCTGTCTTGGAAGAAGCCGCAGATTCCGGGCCGATGGTGAGCGAGAACACCAATGTGCTGATCAATACATCTATCAGGGGCCGGCCATCTTTCATAAAATACTTCTTTATGGCATTCTCCCAGCCGCTGCTTCCGATCTGTTCATCCTTGCGAGTGTGCAGGAAGACTGGTATGACGTTCGCGCCTCTAGCTTCGACTTCAGTGATGATATAATCGATGACCTGCAAATCCTCCGCCTGCCACATGCTGATGTTGAACCACAGGCCTACGGTGAGTCTTCCCGGCAGGATTTTCTTCTCCAGGTACTCCTCCAGCGACGGAACATGATCGAATGCCGGATGATAGATTCCCTCCCAGGCAGGCATCTTTGGATCGCATACTGGAAAGCTCGCCTTTCCCAGCCAGTTGGCCAGAAAAAGCAGAAGGTTCCTCAGGTTCTCTCTTCCGCCAAAGCTGATGTACTGAAAGATCTTCCTGTAATTGTCTCCTACTGTTGATAGATTCACAAGCTCTGGGTCAATGGAGCTTGAATCCTGGACATAAAGCAAAGCTTTGGACCCTCTGACCAGGCCATCAAAGCCCGGAAGGCTCTTCTTTCCGCCATGTAGCCGGATTATGACCAGATCGGATCTTCTGGCAAGCACCTCCAGCTCTCTCGTTTGGGACAGAGATTCGCCGGTGATAGGATGAAGCGACAGAATATCGCTCATCTCATCTCTTAATTCCCGGAAAGCCGACGCCAGAGGGGCGATCTCCGAGCCGTTCACGCTGATATATGTGATCTGCAATATATGTGAGTTCATCTTCCACTCACACCCTCATTTTTGGTAGTTGCGTGCCTCTTAGGCCCGCCATCCAGATCAACTTTCTCTTTGCAGGCATTGATTTCGAAATCGCTCCATTTCTCACAGAAACCTTGAGCAAATGCCTTGCAGACAAACTCCAAAAAGACGTGTTTATCAAGGGACATCTTCTGAGTGGAGAGGACCTGCATATAGGCGTGAATGCGGTGGCTTTTGCCCGAAACGGCTGCGGAGATCTGCGCACCGTAGAGGGCCATAACCTCCGGAATGCAGCTCACAGGAAGAATACCCCAAACAAACTTATCCCGCAGATGTACTAGGGCGGCCACGGCAGCAACCGTGAGGGGATCTTTGACTATGTTTGAGAAGTTGCATTCGAAGAGCTCGGCATTCTCTTTGGACAGGAACTCTCCAATTCTCTGACATAGCTCCTGCTCGTCGATTCCGAAGCGCTCCAGAGGCGCTAACGCGGTAGATTGGCTGGCAGGCGTCAGTCCGTTTTCTAGGGCCAATGCCCTCTTGACGGCATCGTGCATAGTGTGTCCAATGAGTTCGCCAAGCTTCGAATGCTTGCCCGCGTTGGCTATTGCCTTGCCCCCAAGCTTTGATGCCACTGCGATCTGGTCGGTTCCTGTGCCTGTTGCAAGACCCTCTGAATAGCGAGAATGAACCTCCAGCTCCTGCAGAGCAGCGGTCTTGGCCTCTGTAGCGGTGATGATAGCTGTGACCATTGCACCTGGCGTCAACTCTTGATTGATGAAGATCATGGCGTTTATGGTGCCCGAAAGTGGGGCACATTCCTGGCATTTTGGCAAACACACGTTGCCATTTTGTGGTTCGTTATACTGCGCTGGATCACCGGATCGAATTGCATTCTTCTCCACGCCGCCAGTGCAAATGGTCACAACCTCAAGACCGCAGAATCTCTCATGACAAATGGTGGTGTTGTTCATATTTACTGCGGTTGCTAGTGTGGCGCATTTTGGAGCTGGGAGATGATAACGGTCTGCGACCATCCTCTTGTATTCGTCCGGGCGCTCTATCGCCAGCCTGTTTATCCTGCTATTGATGCGATTTCCTGCATGCTCACGTGATTGATGGTTATATAGATACATGAGATCGCTATGTAATCCACCAGCAGAGCTGCGGCAAGTCGATAAAACTCTGTGTGCAACCAAAAGCCGGACGTAAACGATCTTATCTTCTCGGTGTATTTCAATGCCGCCATAAAACTCTGCGAGCTTCAAACCTTCAACCTCCCTATTTGTATTTCAGTTCGACAAATGATGACAAAAATAGGTGACATCGAGAAGTCATTCTCTATTGACCGGATGGATAGGCGTATGAGGCTTTTATCTCCTGGCCATAGAATTTTTGCAGCATCTCTTTATGAACCGACTCTGGATCTATCTCCTTGAATTGCTCGGGATATAGCCACTTTGCGAAATACAGCTCCCCTATGACGGAGCGTATCCCCCCGACGAGAATTCCGCTTATCACATAGGTGCGTCCATCCTTGATCGCCTTCATCGAATTGAGCTCGGATCTGCCTGCAATTTCATTGTGTTCCTTCAGCATATCCTCCTCGGTGTAATCCTTGGTGCTCGTGAGCAGTTTGATGATCACAGACGGATCTTGCTGTATCAGCCATTCCGAATCGATTATTGGATATTGAACTGATGCATTGCTGACGACGTTGACTCCACCCGCCTTTTCGATGCAATTATTAAAGCCACTGCTTGTGGATGCTGCACGGTATGCCTGGTTCCACTCGACATAGACACTCGTCTTCTCATCCGCATTGATCTTCGCAGTTCGTTCATCTATGAGATCCTCATACTCCTTTATGAAGTCCGCAATCTCCTGGGCACGCTCTATTTTTCCCAGAATCAGTCCCATATTTTCGGTTATTATGATCGCCCGAGATGGAGCGAATTTCTCCACGATCACAGGAATTCCCGCATCCTCAATCAGCTTCCTGTTATTATCGGAGAGCATCCCGTCGGCGATCAGGATATCAGGATGGATCTCTACTATGCGCTCGAGATCGGGAGATCTAGAGTTTTCCCCGACAACCTCCACTTTATCGACATATGCAGGAAAAGCTGAATTGGGCCGACCCACCAAGCTCTTGCCGCCATCCAGGGCACAGATGATTTCCGTGGCCATGTTGGACAGGGACATGGTCCTATTGATGGGCAAGGAGAGGTTTACCTGCTTTCCAGTGTAATCGACGATATTGATGGTATCCCCGCAGCATAGCGGAATCGACAGAGATAAACAGATCATGAAAAACAACAACATACATCTCGTCATTTCGAACTCTCCGATTAATTCACTTTATTTGAGTTTATACAAAATAACTTGTATTTAAAGCCTATCAGCTTGGACCACATGATCGGATTTACAAGATTTTTGATACATTTCGAAAAAAATCGCTTCAGATTCAGCTTGATTGAGCATTGAGAAACTTTAAATACGATTATTTTTAGTTAAAGCAAAATTGCTTGATTAATTCAAAGGAGACGCTCAATGAATAGAAGATCAATCCAGACGATCGGAATTAAAGAACTATTGATAGCGATTTTCATAATCGCTTCCATCAGCAGCATGGCAATGGCTGCTGACTCTGCCAGCTATCCCAGGACCATTGTGGATGACGCTGGCAGAGAGATCACCATAAAGATGCCTGTGGAAAAGATAATTCCACTCGATAGCAGCGGGGCCAAGATGCTGTACCTGCTTGGATCAGAAGATAAGATAATCGCTGTGGGTGATGATGTGAAAGCAAAATGCGGCTATCTACCCGGCGTTAAAGATAAGCAATCTGTTGGCAAGTGGCACGAATGGGACTGCGAGCTGATCGGAGAACTGGCAAAGGAAGGGACTGATACTCCGCCAAATATCATCGTCTTATGCTCTGTGACGAGCATGGACCCTGTGAAAGAGATCGTTCCAGCCCTGGAAGGCTTTCCAGATATCACCGTGATAGGATTGGACGCACAAAAAATGGAGAATGTTACACAGGATCTGGAGGTGCTCGGTGTAGTTCTGGAAAAGGAGAGCGAGGTTCAGAAGAGCATCGACTGGTACAACGAGAAGATCGCCCAAATAAAGAGCGCTGTGGCTGGAAAGCCAAAACCGAAGGTCTATACTGAATTCATCGCATCGAAAGGGACAGGAGACCTCTCCACTTATGGAACAACCTCTGGTATGAATAATCTGATCGAGGTAGCTAATGGCTACAATATAAATCGAGATCCTAAGGTATACTCGAAGGTCACATGGGAATGGGTGATCACACAGAATCCGGAAATCATCTTGAAGATGGCCTCTGTTGACACATATGGATGGTCCAAAAGCCCAAGTCAAGATACCGTCGGCCTCGAGAATACTGTCGATGAAATTTTGAGTCGTCCAGGCGCCGATACCCTAAATGCGGTGAAGAATGATAGTGCATATATAATCTGGAGTTCCTTATTTACAGGATTCGATAACGTTGTAGGGGCTGCCTATCTTGCCAAGATGTTCCATCCCGAGATTGATCTCGACCCGGATGAGATCAGCCGGGAGTATACGGCTCGGCTCGGCCTAGAAGCTCCAAAGGACCGGATCTTGGTTTATCCAGAGATAAAATCGAAATAGAGATTAAGAGGGAGCTCTTAACCTCCGATTTTAATTTTTGCTATCCTTCATAGGCATCTTTCTTGAAATTAATGTTATGGCAATAGGTGCAAGGCCTGCAATGCTCGCCGCTGCATGCGTATCAGTAGCCGCCAGCGCAGGTTGCAGTCACCGGTCACGAATAGGGCCAAAAGCCATGGTTCTTCCACAGGCATCTTCTTGGTCTCCTTGGCTATTCAGCTTCAAGGGACTTGTCTTCCTCAATACATCCCTCGATCTCCAGATAGACCTCCCTAAGCTCCTCCTTCATCTCTTCAGTTGCCTGCCACATCCCTCGTTCCACAGCCTCAAGCAGCCTCTCTGTGATATTCTGGAGAGCATGGGGGTTCACATCTTTCAGCCACTCCTGCATCTCCTTATCCAGGGCATACTTGTTGGCAAGCTCCTCATACATCCAGTCCTCAAGAACCTCTGCCGTAGCATCCCAGCCAAATGCCACATCCACAGTTCTGGACAGATCTCCTGCGCCCTTGTATCCGTGACGCTGCATGCTCTTGATCCATTTTGGATTCAGGATGCGTGAACGAAAGATGTGTTTCGTCTCCTCGGCTGCGCTTCTCATCTTCACGCGCTCTGGATCCGAGCTGTCGCCACAATAGGATCGAGGAGCTTCACCCTTCAGGGCCCTGACGGCAGCGATCATCCCTCCATGATAGGAGTAGAAGTCGTCGCTGTCCAGCATATCATACTCCCTTGTATCCTCATTCTTTACAGTCAGATCGAGGCGGCTGAGGCGTCTCCTGAACAGATCAGGCACAGTTATGCCGTAGCTCTGTCTGCCATATGCATAGCCCCCCCATGTAATGTAGATCTCAGCCAGATCCTTCTCGTCCTTCCAGTTCTTGGCATCTATGGCATCTGAGACCCCAGCACCATATGCACCAGGACGGCAGCCGAAGATCCTGTAGGAGGACTGTATCCTGGCCAGCGCGGGATCGACGCCCTGTGCAACCTTTTCTTTTGCGTCTTCTGCAATATGCACTGCCAGGTAGTTCATCTCAGGCGGCTCATCAATGCTTGCAGCCATCTCCACAGCCCTATCGAGGAGGTGAACAATATTCGGAAAAGCATCTCTGAACAGGCCGCTTATGCGCAGCGTAACATCTATGCGGGGGTGCCCCAGCTCTTCCATGGGTATGATCTCCAGATCCCTAACCCTGCCGCTCTTCTTCTCCCACAAAGGCCGGATGCCCATGAGATAAAGAACCTCTGCAATATCATCCCCTTTGGTGCGCATGGTGCCGCTTCCCCATATCACCATTCCCAGGCTCTGGGGGTAGCACCCTTCGTCTTTCAGGTAGCGTTTCAGCAGGGCATCTGCATGGGCGACGCCAACCCTCCAGGCAGCAGGCGATGGTATTGCCTGCGGATCGACTGAATAGAAGTTCCTTCCAGTGGGCAGTATATCCGCCATCCCTCTGGTCGGCGCTCCTGATGGGCCAGGCAGGATATAGCCGCCCTGCGATGCACAAAGAACGCTGCCCAGCTCACCTTCGGTTGCTTTGATATTCGGAACAAGGGTCGTTGTGATGTACTCGAGTATCTCCTCGATCTTTTGGCTTCTTGTGCCAAGGACTTCATCTTCTGCAGCTTTGATCATCTCCTTGCTGAAATTGTCCTGATGAAGCCTCTCCACAAGCCTGAGAGAGAGCTCGTTCAGCTCCTCGATTATCTGGCCGCCGGTCCTCAGACCTTCGAAGAGCTTTCCTCTATTGGCCAGAAGAAGATCATAATCGTGGCCCTTGAGTCTTGCAAGCGATTCTCTCAGCGACGGCACGCTGCCATTGCTGAGCCTGGTGAGGGAGACCAGAAACTCGTCCAGCCTAGAGCCCTCTGGCGGCTCTCCAAGAGTATGCAGCCCATCCCTTATCTGGGTATCTGCAAGCTCGTGAATGTAGTCATGCAGCTTTTCCAGGAAACTATCGAAATCCGAGAATGCTGCGTCTTCGCTCGTCTCCAGATCGTGATCGAGCTTTGCCTGGCAGACCTTCTCCCAGATCCTCTTCCTCAGATCAGGCACCTTTTTGGGGTCCTCGGAGACGGACTGATAATAATCGCAAAGAAGCACCTCCACTTCGGCCAGCTCATCATAGGCGTCGGCATTGTGCATCACAGGGACCAAGTGATCGATGATGCAGCAGTAGCTCCTTCTCTTGGCCTGAGTTCCCTCGCCAGGGTTGTTGATGATGTAGGGATATATATTGGGCAGATCGGAAATTGCGACATCTGGAAAGCACGAATCTGACAGGCCTACCGACTTTCCGGGAAGCCATTCCAGCGAGCCGTGCTTGCCGATATGCATGACCAAGTTAGCGTGAAAGACATCTCGAATCCAGCGGTAGTAGGCATAGTAATGATGAGGAATAGGATGATCGGGACTGTGATATATCGCGGCAGGATCCTCAAGAAATCCCCTGGGAGGCTGGAGGCCTATGAAGATATTGCCGTTAATAATGCCCGGAATTATCAGATGGTCACTATAGACAAAGAGCTCTCCGGGAGGCTCTCCCCATGCCTTCACCATCTTGCTTCGGACTTCAGTTGGAAGCTCCTCGAACCATTCATCATATTGAGCCCTTGATACGGAGTCTATAGCTCGCTTTTCCATCTCTTCAGGGCTCCTCCATCTCCTGTCATTCGTGAGCCGGCTTTTTATCTCCTCAATCAGAGCCTGGCCGCTCTTTGGAAGACTGGGGATCTCGTATCCTGCATCCTTCATCTCCCTCAGGATGTTCAAGACAGAGACTGGTGAATCCAGCCCGAAGGCGGTTCCTATCCGATCATCTCTGGGTGGATAGTTATGGAAGATGATGGCAACCTTCTTTTTCTCGTTGGGCATATGCCGGAGCCTCGCCCAGTTCAGGCTCAGCCTGACTATCTTCCTGATCCGCTCCGGAATGGGATCGAAGATGGTTATTCTGGCTCCTGTTAATGGGTCAATCTCTGACCTATCTCTGGCTGCAACAGGAACTGTGATCAAGGCTCCATCGAACTCAGGCATGGCGATGCCTATGGTTATGTCCATGGGAGCCAAACCCTGAGCCGACTCCTTCCATTCAGCCAATGAATGATAAGTCGTGATCACCTTGATGACAGGCACCCCAAGCCGACTTAATGTGTCGACAGACTCGGCGCTCTCGGCCGATCTCATTGAGAGCGAGAACATCAGAGGGCTTATGAGAACATCTATGATCGGCTCGCCATTTTTCATGAAGAAGTTTTCAATCACCCACTCTGCACCTTTGGTTCCTAGCTCTACATCCTTCAATGAGTACATAAATACAGGAATTACATTGGCCCCTTGCCCCTCTATCTCGGAGATCAGGCGGTCTATGAAGGCCGTATTTCCTGATTGCCAGAAGCTCTGATAGAACCAGAGGCCTACTGTCGGTCGGCCATCCACATGCATCCTCTTCAGGTACTCTTCAAGGGAGGGGATGCGATCGAAATCCGGGTGGTATATTCCTTCCCAGACAGGCTTTTGAGGTTCTGCGACGATATAATCGCCGCCAGCAAACTGGTTTGCGACGTAGAGGATGAGATTCTTGAAGTTCTCTTTTCCGCTGTTGCAGACGTATTGAGAAATCCTTCGGTACTTATCAGTTCCTACGGAGGATACACTCAGCAGTTCGGGATCCGGTTTGCCTGAACCTGATTGGGCAAAGATCGGGACGGCCAATTCATCGAGCCTATTTACCAGGCGGTCAAAGCAAGCTAGGTTCTTCTTGCCGCCCATAAGGCTGAATATTACAAGATGGGCGTGCGAAGCAAAATGCATCAGCTCATCGATCTCTTTGGCCGCTGACAGATCCTCTCCTGCTCTCAGATAGATCTCTGCAACATCATTATTCTTATCGAGCAGCTCCTTTAATGCAGAAATGAGAGGAAAAACATCCCTTGACTCTTGGGTGGTGATATAGGCTATCCTGACCTTCGTCATATTTTGGCTCCGTCCTAACAGATCTGATCAATATAACTTTATATAACGTCGATCAATTTGATGATAGATAAAGCTTTTTTACAGACAGCCGCGGCATTTTAAAATAGTATTCAGAATAGTATTTATTGGATATATTACTGGTCTGTATCCTCAGAAATACTCCCACAAACAGCTATGCTCCTAATAATCTTCGTCCATCGGGCGTTATGCTCGGATTGTCAATGGATCAGAAAAAGAGGAGTGCGTCGTCAGACGAGATGTTGACCCATGTATCCAATCCAGCATCTCGATCTCGCCCCGAGGACGCCCACTAAAGAGCACAGTCTCCTCGACCGCACACCTGCGGATACCAGCAGAGCTTGCGCCCATTCCCGGCGACCCTGGATGCCCCGAACAGTCATTTCCCGCCTTCGGAGACGACGGTGGGCATGAACCCACCATCCATCGCTAGAGCACCAAAAGCCGTCTCCTCAAGCAGGAAAGAGCCTGCAGAGTCGGGCTTCCACCAGATGACGCCGCTTGGCTTCTGGCATGTC